>CAVFER010000008.1:7120-56410 GCA_963621525.1 bacterium
AGTCAGAAACTCTCATCAGTGAAAAGACAATTCTTTTAGAGAAGGCCAGAACGGACAAAGAAGCGCATTCTTCCCATTTATCTGAATTGCAATTAGAATGTGCTGCTTTAGATCAGCAGCTTGCATTCACCAGTGAAAATGAAAAACGGGTAAATGGTGAGATAAAAAAGTTAAAAGAAGAAGATGCTTCCCTGGAAGAAGGAAAAAAAGATTCAAGGCATGCCATTGAAGAAAAAGAGGCAAAGATCAGAGAAATACAAGAACAGATCCAGACAAGCAGCGAAGATAACAGCCAGCTAGAAGAGGCGATCCAAAAAATCTCCGAAGAAAAAGAAGCTGTTTCTAAGAAGCAGAAGAACCTGTTCCAGACAAGAGAAGAAATCTCCACCCGTCTTTCTGACCTGGATAAGGACTTGTTCCGAGTACAGGCGCAGGCGGAAAAATTAGAAGAACATTTAGAAAGCCTGGCTGCTTATATGTGGTCTGAGTATGAGATGACCTTAAGTCAGGCAAAAGAACTTAAAAAAGAAGACTTTACTTCTCTTCCCGAGATCCGCAGACAGATCGAAGAATTAAAGGGAAAGATAAAAGCTCTTGGAAATATCAATGTAAATGCCATTGAAGATTACAAAGAAGTATCGGAGCGTTTCGAGTTTATGCGTACCCAGCATGAGGATCTGGTAAATGCCCAGGCGGAGCTGGAAAAGATCATTGAAGAGCTGGATGCAGGCATGCGCCGCCAGTTTGACGAAAAATTTTGCGAGATCCGTGCTGAGTTTGACAAGGTCTTTAAGGAGTTGTTTGGCGGCGGTCGTGGCACTTTGGAACTGATGGAAGGGGAAGATATCCTGGAAGCAGGCATCCAGATCATTGCACAGCCACCCGGCAAGAAGCTTCAGAACATGATGCAGCTTTCCGGTGGGGAAAAGGCATTGACAGCCATATCTTTGCTGTTTGCCATCCAGAATTTAAAACCGTCTCCTTTCTGTCTTTTAGACGAGATTGAAGCGGCCTTAGATGACTCAAACGTAGACCGCTTTGCAGGATATTTGCACAAGTTGACGAAAAATACGCAGTTTGTCGTGATCACACACCGACGCGGAACTATGATGGCGGCAGACCGTCTTTATGGTATCACCATGCAGGAAAAGGGAGTTTCTACCCTTGTTTCTGTAAAGCTCATAGAAGACAGCCTGACAAATTAATGAATATGAAGGAGGAGCTACTCATGGCAGAAGGAAAGAAAGGCTTTTTTAGCCGACTGGTAGAAGGACTTACAAAGACCAGAAACAATATTGTATCCGGAATTGACTCTATTTTCAGCGGTTTTTCCGCCATTGATGACGATTTTTATGAAGAGATCGAAGAAACTCTGATCATGGGAGATCTGGGAATCCAGACTACGATGGCTATCGTAGAAGATCTGCGAAATAAAGTGAAAGAACAGCATATTAAAGATCCTGAACAGTGCAAGGAGATCCTGATCGACAGCATTAAGTCCCAGATGGATCTTGGGGAAAATGCCTATGAGTTTGAAAACAGAAAATCTGTTGTACTGGTGATTGGTGTCAACGGTGTTGGAAAGACTACTTCTGTAGGAAAACTGGCCGGACAGTTAAAGGATCAGGGCAAGAAGGTCATTTTAGCTGCAGCAGATACCTTCCGAGCAGCTGCCATTGAACAGCTGACCGAATGGTCCGCCAGAGCAGGTGTTGATATTATCGCACAGCAGGAAGGCTCTGACCCGGCAGCTGTTATTTACGATGCGGTAGCTGCTGCAAAATCCAGAAAAGCCGATGTACTGATCTGTGATACAGCAGGCCGTCTTCACAATAAGAAGAACCTGATGGAAGAGTTAAAGAAGATCAACCGCATCATCGACAAGGAATATCCGGATGCTTACCGGGAGACTTTAGTTGTTTTAGACGGTACTACCGGGCAAAACGCTCTGGCACAGGCAAAGCAGTTTATGGAAGTGGCTGATATTACAGGCATCATCCTTACAAAGCTTGACGGTACTGCAAAGGGAGGTATCGCTGTTGCAATCCAGTCTGAACTGGGAATTCCTGTTAAATACATTGGAATCGGTGAGAAGATCGACGATCTTCAGAAGTTTGATGCCAACGATTTTGTTAACGCACTGTTTCACGTACAGAGTTGACTGTAACTTGAATTTAATGAGATAAAGTGTTATAGTTGTAGGAGATTATCAATTTTAGGAGATGGCTAACATGGAAGAACTCACATTAGAAAAATTTGAAGAGGCCTCTGAAATCGTCAAAGAGGTCACTCTGGAAACCAAGCTGATCTACAGCGAATATTTTTCTGCACAGACAGGAAATAAAGTATATTTTAAACCGGAAAATATGCAGTATACCGGTGCTTACAAGGTAAGAGGAGCTTATTACAAGATCAGTACGCTGACCGAAGAAGAGAAGGCAAAGGGACTGATCACAGCCTCTGCAGGAAACCATGCACAGGGCGTTGCTTATGCGGCAAAGCTGGCCGGTGTTAAGGCAACGGTTGTTATGCCTACCACAACCCCACTGATCAAAGTAAACCGCACCAAGGGATATGGCGCAGAAGTTGTTCTTGCAGGTGATGTATTTGACGAGGCTTGTGATTATGCATACAAGCTGGCAGATGAGCATGGTTATACTTTTGTACACCCCTTTGATGACCTGGCAGTAGCAACCGGTCAGGGATCCATTGCCATGGAGATTATCAAGGAGCTTCCTACGGTAGATTATATTTTAGTTCCCATCGGCGGCGGCGGCCTTTGTACCGGTGTTTCCACTCTGGCAAAGTTGTTAAATCCGAAGATCAAAGTCATCGGTGTAGAGCCTGCAGGCGCTAACTGTATGCAGGAATCCTTAAAAGAAGGACATGTGTTAACTCTTCCTCAGGTAAATACGATTGCAGACGGTACGGCTGTAAAGCGTCCCGGTGAAAAGCTGTTCCCATATATCCAGCAAAATGTAGATGATATTATTACCATTGAAGACAGCGAACTGATCGTTGCTTTCCTGGATATGGTAGAAAACCACAAGATGATCGTTGAAAACTCCGGTCTTCTGACAGTTGCTGCTTTAAAACACTTAAATGTACAGAAGAAAAAGGTGGTTTCTATCTTAAGCGGAGGAAATATGGACGTGATTACCATGTCCTCTATCGTTCAGCACGGCCTGATCCAGAGAGACAGAGTCTTTACGGTATCGGTTCTCCTTCCGGACAAGCCGGGTGAGCTTGCAAAGGTAGCAGAGCTTCTTTCAAAAGAGCAGGGCAATATCATCAAGTTAGAGCATAACCAGTTTATCAGCATCAATAGAAATGCTGCTGTAGAACTGCGCATTACCCTGGAAGCATTTGGCACCGACCACAAGAATCAGATCGTTGCTGCTCTTACAGATGCAGGTTATCGTCCCAAACTTGTAAAATTTAAAGGTACTTACAGCGAGATGTAAGCCGATCGATTGATCAAAAAAGCGTGTCTGATGGACGAGGAGAGAAGTCAGATACGCTTCTGTCATTTGCAGATACTATTTTTGCAGGTATTATTTACGAAAGAAGTATTAGGGGGATCTATACAAATGAACTATTCTGCTGATGAAACAAGGGCTTCTTTAGCTGCCAATCTACGCTATTTTGCTAAATGGAGCCTGATCGCACTGCTGATCGGAGGAATCGGGGGACTGATCGGCAGCCTGTTTTCCATGGGAGTCAGCTTTGCTACAAACTTTCGTCTGGCCCATCCGTGGATGCTTTATTTTCTTCCTGTTTCCGGTATTCTCATTGTCTGGCTTTACCATACCTTTCATGAAGAAGGAAACCGGGGCACCAATATGGTGATTGAGTCTATTTCTTCCAATGAGCATGTAACACCGGCCACAGGACCGCTGATCTTTATTTCTACCATACTGACTCACATTGCAGGTGGTTCTTCCGGTCGCGAGGGAGCGGCTCTCCAGTTAGGAGGAAGCCTTGGAAACCTGATCGGAAATGTGATCCGTCTGGATGAAAAAGACCAGAAGATCGCTATTATGTGCGGCATGAGCGCTGTATTTTCTGCGCTGTTTGGTACACCGGTGGCAGCTGCCATTTTCTCACTGGAAGTGATCAGTATCGGTGTTTTATATTATGCAGCCTTAGTTCCCTGTATTTTTTCTTCTTTTATTGGAGTGGGGATCGCCAGATGCTTAGGCCTTCCGGGAGAGAATTTTACCATCCTTGCCATTCCAACTATTCAAATTTCCAGTGTAGGCTGGATCATCTTATTAAGTGCCCTTTGTGCTGTGGTAAGTATTGCATTCTGTCTGATGCTCCACGGGGCGGAGCATATCTACCGTAAGCTGCTTCCAAACCCTTATGTGCGCATTCTGTCAGCCAGCGTTATTTTTATTCTTTTAACACTGCTGATCGGAACCAGGGATTACTGCGGAAGCAGTATGCCTCTCATTGAACGCAGTATGGAAGGGGAGATCGGATATGAGGCATTTATCTTAAAAATGCTTTTTACCGCTATTACCCTTGGAGCAGGATTTAAGGGTGGTGAGATCGTACCTACTTTGTGTGTAGGTGCTGCGTTTGGCTGTGCTTTCGGCCAGCTCACCGGTTTTGCATCTTCTTTATGTGCGGCCTGTGCCATGGCTGCCATGTTTG
Source organism: bacterium (assembly GCA_963621525.1). GTDB lineage: Bacteria > Bacillota > Clostridia > Lachnospirales > Lachnospiraceae > Enterocloster. The sequence continues at coordinate 11,780 of CAVFER010000008.1, forward strand.
CAGGTGTGACCAACTGTCCCATCACCTCTCTGTTGATCGCACTGGAACTGTTCGGTTATGAAGGAATGGAATATTTCTCTATTGCCATTGCTGTTTCCTTTGCGTTATCCGGTTATTATGGACTGTATGCCAGCCAGAAGTTTGTATATTCTAAGACAAAAACCGAATTTATTAACCGCAAATCCAATAAATAGGAGATGATAAAGGTGAAAAAAAGAAATTATGTAATCGCAGTAAGCCTTGTGGCAGGTCTTGCCTTTGCCCAGCTTTTCGGCTGTTCTTCTTCCAAACCTGAGGAAACTACAGCCAAAGAGACTACAGCTGCTCCCGCGAAAGAGCAGACGGCTTCCATTCCAAATCCCATGGAAGAGGTGGAAAATGAGCAGGCTTTTGAGTCTATGGGTGTTCATATGGTGGCCCCTGCAGATGGGGAAAATAAACGTTTTTTTATCATAAGCGGGGAAGTGGCTGAGATCTCTTTTGAGGAAAACGGTGTCTCCTACTGTTATCGTGCTTCCAACACAGCAGAGGATTTCGCAGGTATTTTTGAGCGCTTTAAAGATGAAACTCTGGCTGTCAACTGGGAATCCGGGGATACAGCAGGAAAAGCACAGGTAAGGACCACACAAAGCGGTGGAAGATTGGCCCTCTGGTCATGGGGGAACACATGCTATACCCTGTATACTGCCTCTGATATTTCCGATGAGGACTGCACAAGAATCGTGACCAATTTAATGGAATTAAGCTATCACGAGTGATGGATCTGGAACAAGAGCAGATCTATGGGAGATCATTTTATGCTTCAATTAAAGGATTTTATGCCGATAAATTTCTTAAAAAAGGAAAAATATACCGGCAGCTGCAAAGGCATGCGTTTTCGCATGGAAAAATATGAAAAAGAGGGAGAGGAATCCCCACTCCTTCGGGTGAGTATATGGCCGGAGCCTTACAGCTTTGACTGTACGCCGGAGGAAGAAAAACAGTTTTTAGAGTGCTCCTTTGATGCAGAGGGCATTGCAAAGGGAGTGGACTGGATCAATGAGCAGTATGAAGCTCAGCTTCCCAGATGGAAGAAAGTCAGCCGCCTGTAAAAGCACCAAAGAGTGCGTTGGGTTTTTAAAAAATTTCTGCTTTATTAACAAAAATTTAATTTCTTATTGACTTTTTTATTTTCTGCTCCTATAATGAGCCACATAGAAAGCGCCGGTGCTTCATACCAGGCGCTTTTTCTGTTTTACGTAAGAACAGTCAGCACAAAGAGGTGCATTGCCAACGCCAGGTACCGGCGGGCAATGCGCCTTTTTGCATTATGAGAAGCATGAGGAGGAAATATTATGGAATTTTCAGCAGTGAACACAATCTGGGTTCTTGTAGGAGCAGCGCTGGTATTTTTCATGCAGGCAGGTTTTGCTATGGTGGAAACCGGCTTTACAAGGGCGAAAAACGCAGGTAACATTATTATGAAGAACCTTATGGACTTTGCCATCGGAACTCCCCTTTACTGGATCACCGGTTTTGGTATCATGTTTGCCGGAAACGGTGCTTTGATCGGCGGGTTTGATCCTTTTGTAAGAGGTGATTACAGTGCCATTCTTCCGGCTGGTGTTCCTCTTCCGGCGTACCTGATCTTTCAGACGGTATTCTGTGCTACAGCAGCTACCATCGTTTCCGGTGCTATGGCAGAGCGTACAAAGTTTATTTCCTACTGTATCTACAGTGCAGTGATCAGTGCCGTTGTTTATCCTATTTCCGGTCACTGGATCTGGGGCGGCGGCTGGCTGGCTCAGTTAGGTTTCCATGATTTTGCAGGTTCCACTGCCGTTCATATGTGCGGCGGCGTAGCAGCGCTTATCGGTGCAAAGATCTTAGGACCGAGAATCGGAAAATATGATGAAAACGGAAAGCCAAAAGCAATCCTTGGGCATAGTTTAACCCTTGGTGCTTTAGGTGTGTTTATCCTATGGTTCTGCTGGTTTGGTTTTAACGGATGCTCTACCGTAGCCATGGATAGTGATGAAGCAATCTATTCTGCAGGCAACATTTTCGTAACTACCAACCTGGCTGCAGCCGTAGCTACCGTAGCCACCATGATCATTACCTGGATCCGCTACAAGAAACCGGATATTTCCATGACCTTAAACGGTTCTTTAGCTGGTCTGGTAGCTGTTACAGCTGGTTGCGATGTTGTTACTCCCACCGGTGCTTTCTTTATCGGCCTGATCGCAGCTTTTGTAGTAGTCTTTGGTATTGAATTTGTAGATCAGGTATTAAAGATCGATGATCCGGTAGGTGCTGTAGGCGTTCACTGCTTATGCGGTGCTGTAGGAACTCTTCTTACCGGCCTTTTTGATAAAGAGAACGGTGTATTTTACGGCGGTGGCTTCCATATGTTCGGCATTCAGCTCTTAGGTGTTGTATCCGTTATCATCTGGGTATCTGTTACCATGATCATCGTATTTAACCTGTTAAAGAATACCATCGGTCTTCGTGCAAGTGTAGAAGAGGAGACCAAGGGCTTAGACGTAACTGAGCACAACCTGGCAAGTTCCTATGCAGACTTTATGCCTGCAGTATTTACAGGAAAAGAAGAAACACCGACATTTGCAGCTGCTCCTGTATCTGTAGAAAAGTCCGTTCCTGTAGAACACTTCCCGCAGCCGGAAACAGCTGCTTCTAAGGATACCTCCGGTGCAAAGCTTACCAAGGTGGTTATGATCTTTAACCAGAGCCGTTTCGTAGCCTTAAAGGAAGCCCTTACTGAGCTTGGTGTAACAGGAATGACCATTACACAGGTCATGGGCTGTGGAACGCAGAAAGGCCATACTAATTACTACCGTGGTATCAAGGTAGAAGAAGCTGCTCTGCTGCCGAAGATCAAATTAGAGGTAGTTGTAAGCAAGGTGCCGGTAGCCGATGTGATCGCCCTTGCAAAGAAAATCCTTTATACCGGCCATATCGGTGATGGCAAGATCTTCGTGTACGATGTGGAAAATGTAGTAAAGGTACGTACCGGCGAAGAAGGATATGATGCTCTTCAGGGAGACTGATGACATTCTATAACGTACATTTCACTTGAATTTCCTCCTGTTTCATGTATAATGGTTCACAGAAAGCTATTCTTAAGACAACAGTTATGAGCTTTTTGACCAACATGTTTCAGGAGGAATTTTTATGCTATTAAATGCAGTGCGAGGTTTCTGCATGGCACTGGCAGACAGTGTTCCAGGTGTTTCAGGCGGAACCATTGCGTTTTTACTTGGTTTTTATGATGAATTTATCAATTCTTTAAACGACATGATCGGGAAGGACAATGCAAAGCGCAAAGCTGCCCTTATTTTTCTTATTAAATTAGGAATTGGATGGCTCATAGGCTTTGGCGCTTCTGTTATGGTCCTTTCTTCTCTGTTCCAGATTCACATCTATGAGATCAGTTCCGTATTCTTCGGTCTTACATTATTTGCTATTCCACTGGTTGTAAAAGAAGAGTGGGATAGTATTCGGGGGAAAGCAGGTTTTTTGATCTTTACTCTGATCGGTACGGGACTTGTATTCTGCATTTCTTATTTTAATCCTGCAGGCGGCAGCGGGATCTCCGTTCATTTAGAGCATCTGACAGTAGGAATTGGCCTATATCTGTTTTTTGCTGCCATGATCGCCATTACCGCTATGGTACTTCCGGGAATTTCCGGTTCTACCTTACTTCTGATTTTTGGACTTTATGTACCTGTGATCCATGCGATCCATGAATTTATGCATTTGAACTTTTCCTATTTTCCGGCCCTTGTGATCTTTGGACTGGGTGTCCTTACGGGGATTGCCGGCATTATCAAGATCATCAAGACCTGTCTGGCTGATTACCGTTCGCAAACCATCTATCTGATCTTAGGTCTGATGATCGGCTCTTTGTATGCCATTCTCCAGGGACCGACCACGTTGGATGTGCCGCAGCCGCCTATGAGTTTTTCTACTTTCCATATAGAATTTTTTGTTCTGGGCGGTGTGATCTTAGCAGCTCTGGAATTCTTGAAAACACGCCTTGAAAAACAGGATGGAGGAAGAAAATAATGTTAAAACAGCTGAAACGAAGGGGCTTTCTGGCGATTACCTGTGCTGTCAGTCTCTTTACCATGTCCTTGTGTGCGTTTGCAAAGCCGGACTGGCCTCTTGATACCGGCTGCCAGTCAGAGGCAGGTATTGTTATGGATATGGATTCAGGGGCAGTTTTATTTGCCCAGAACATCCATGTACAGGAATATCCCGCCAGTATCACAAAGCTGCTTACAGCCCTGGTTGTGGTGGAAAATACCTCTATGGATGATCAGGTAACATTCTCCCATGATGCTGTTTACAATGTAGAAGACGGAAGCGGAAATAAGCTGCAATTAGAGGAAGGGGATGTCCTTTCTGTAAAAGACTGTCTGTATGTTATGCTCCTTCAGTCTTCTAACCAGGCTGCCAATGCATTAGCAGAGCATGTGGCGGGAAGCAGAGAAGCGTTTGCTGACATGATGAATGAAAAAGCAGCTTCTTTGGGATGCCGTGAAAGCCATTTTGCGAATCCATCCGGTTTAAATGACCCGGAGCAGCTTACCTCTGCTTATGACATGGCCCAGATCGGAGCCGCTGTTTTTAATAATCCTACTTTATTAGAAATCTGTTCTGCCACCGGCGCCACACTGCCGCCTACCATCAACAACCCAAACGGCAGAACCTATTCCATGGAACACAAGCTGGTAGTAACGGACAATTCCGAGGATGAAAATTATTATCCAAGTGCTGTTGCCGGAAAGACAGGTTATACTTCCCTGGCAGGACAGACCTTGGTTACTTATGCAGAACAAAATGGCCGTCGTCAGGTAGCTGTTACTTTAAAAAGTACCCAGAGAACCCATTATTCTGATACAAAGACAATCCTGGAATTTGGCTTTGCCCGTTTTAAAAATGTATCTGTGGCAGAAAATGAAACTTCCTATGTAACAGGGGATGAACCTGTGACCATTGGTGATGCCACTTATGAACCTTCTGATCTTTATGTAGATGAAAAAGCAGTGATCACGCTGCCAAATGATGCCCAGTTTTCTGATGCTGACCAGTATCTTCAGACAGAGATACCGGACAATCATCCGAATGGAGCAGTAGGCCGCATTATTTATACATACAATGACCGCCAGATCGGCGTTGCCTGGGTCTACAGCAGGACTGCTGTTTCGACTGCGATTTCTGAGGAAAGCAGCGCAAATACAGAAAGCACCGCTTCTACAGAATCTGATACTGCAGACAGCAATAACAGCAGTACTCCTTCTGATATAAATGATGCAAAGAAAGATAAGAAGCCGTTTAAACTGACCAAGGGAACCTGGATCGCTGTGGGGAGCGGAGCAGCCGTTCTTCTGGTGGTATTGATCATTTCCTGGATCATGCTTCAGAGAAAGAAAGAAGAAGAGCGCATGCGTATCCTCCGTGAGAAGCGTCGTAAGAGACTGGCTGATATGGGATGCAGTGAGGAGGAATTTGAACGCCTTGTAAATGAGCGTAAAAATGCTTTAAGAGAACGTCCTCTGCCACAGCCGGATGAAGAGGAAATTTTAAAACCTTATCTGAATGGAGAAGATGAGCCGGAAAATACATCCGGGGAAATGGATGAGACCCTGGAGGAATCTTATGAAGATCTTGAAGAAGAAGCCGATTCTGAGGAGGATAAATAATGGGATATTTTCCCTTCTATATGGAGATTGAAGGAAAACTTTGTGTCATTGCGGGAGGAGGAAAGGTTGCATATCGAAAGGTATGTGACCTGCTTCCTTTTGGAGTGTGTATCCGAGTTATTTCACCGGAATTTGACGTTTGGCTGGAAGCCTTAGGAAAAGATGTTTCCCGCACTCAGGGCCGTCTGCAGTTAGACAGACGGCTTTTTTCCATGGATGATATAAAAGACGCAGACTTTGTGATCGCTGCTTCATCAGATGAAGCTTTGAACAGCCGGATTTCTGTTTACTGTAGGGAAAACAGGATACCTGTTAATGTGGTAGATGTAAAGGATAAATGCAGTTTTATCTTTCCGTCTATGATAAAAAAGGGACCAGTAATCGTTGCCGTTTCCAGCGGCGGCGCAAGCCCTGTATTTACCAGACTTTTAAAAGAACGCATCAAACAGGTGCTGCCGGAACAGACAGAAGACATAGCCGAACAGTTAGGCAGACTGCGAACGGAAATATGTTCCCTTTTTTCAGATTCTTCCAGAAAGAGAGCCGCTGTTTTTACAGAACTGGCCAAACTGGCGCTGTATCAGGAGAAAGTTTTAAAGGAAGAGCAGATCATCCGGATCATCCAGAAATACAAAATGAACGAGGACTAACATGACAGAACATACATTGCGGATCGGAAGCCGCAAAAGTGAACTTGCACTGGAACAGACTTATATTATTGAGCGCCTCTTAAAAGAGGCATATCCGAATCTTAAAACAGAGATTGTTACTTCCGATACATTAGGAGATAAAAACCTTACAAGCCCTTTGCAGGCTTTTGGTGGAAAGGGAGTTTTTGTCTCTGAACTGGAAGAAGCACTGCTAAATGATCAAATCGATCTGGCTGTCCACAGCGCAAAGGACATGCCTGCAAAACTGGATAAAGGACTTTGCATTGCAGCCGTATCCGGGCGTGAATATCCGGGAGATGTATTTCTGACCAGAAAAGATACAAAACTGGATTCTTTCAAAGGAAGCCATTTTATTGTGGGAACTTCCAGTCCAAGAAGAAAGTGTTTCTTTAAGGAATACTGGGAAGAACTGTGGGAAAAGAACGCAACAGGTTCCGCTCCCGCACTGACCTTTGAAACTTTACGCGGAAATGTGCATACAAGGTTAAAGAAATTAAAAGACGGCCTGTATGACGGCATTATCCTTGCGCAGGCGGGACTTGCACGACTGGGGATAGCGGAAAGTGATGACCTTAGTTTTTATCCCTTAGATCCTGAACGTTTTATCCCGGCCGGCGGACAGGGGATTCTGGCTGTGGAAGCAAAAGAAGGAAGTCATGCAGCCAGACTTTGTGAAAAAATAGATGTACCGGAAGCACATCTGTGTCTGGATGCAGAGCGTGGGGTACTGGCATACTTAAATGCAGGCTGCCACGAGCCTGTTGGAGTATATGCCCGAACAGAAGGAAATACGCTTATCATTCAGGCTGCAGGTACTGTTTCATCTTCATCAGATTCATCTGGGGATGGTGTAAAACACGTCTGTATCACGGGTTCTGTTGAAAAAAACGATGCAGACCGGATGATAAAAGAAATCGGGAAAGGACTGAAAAAAGGATGAAAAAAGGCTTTGTGTATCTCGTCGGTGCAGGTCCCGGAGACCCGCAGCTGATCACATTAAAAGGCAAAGAGATCCTTAAAAACTGCGATGCTGTGGTTTATGACCATCTGGCATCTACGGCCTTTCTTTCCTGGGTTCCTTCTCACTGCCGCATTCTGTATGTAGGCAAACAGTCCGGTCATCATTTCATGAAGCAGGAGCAGATCAATGAACTGCTTATAAAACTGGCCTTGGAAGGTTTAAAAGTAGTCCGCTTAAAAGGCGGTGATTCCTTTGTATTTGGCCGTGGTTCAGAAGAGATCCTGGCTTTAAGAGAACATGGGATCGGCTGGGAGGTGGTCCCGGGCATTACTTCCTGTGTAGCAGTACCGGAACTGGCCGGAATACCTGTGACCCACAGAAATATAAGCCGCAGCTTTCACGTGATCACCGGCCACACCTTAAAGGGCGCCCAGTCAGAAAAAGAACTGGCCTCCTATGGGGCCTGTGAAGGAACCCTTGTGTTCCTTATGGGACTGAGCAATCTGGATACCATTGCAGCCGGGCTGATAAAAGGCGGAAAACCGGCTGATACGCCGGCAGCTGTGATCGAAGACGGATCTCTTGACAGCCAGCGGGTAGTAAGAGGCACTCTTAAAACCATTTATGAACGGACAGTAAAAGCGAAGATCCAAACGCCTGCCATTATCGTAGTAGGAGAGACGGCTGCATTTGACCTTTTACCGGATCAAACACAGGATCAAGCCAAAAATGCAGAGACAGCCGATATAAAACCATTAACAGGGTTTACCATTGGTCTGACCGGTACCGCCTCGTTTACAAACCGGCTGGAAACTGCCCTAAAGGCCCGGGGAGCAAAAACCATTCCTCTTATGGAGCTGGAAGTCATTTTAGAAGAAAACATTACTAAAAACTCCCTTACGGGACTTTTAAAAGAACCTCCCGGTTTTACCTGGCTGGTTTTTACCAGTGTAAATGGAGTGGAACTGTTTTTTGATACATTATTAACGAAAGAAAAAGGCGATTTGCGTCTTTTAGGAAACCTGCGCTTTGCAGTGATCGGTGAAGCCACCAAAAAGGCGTTGCAGCCCCATGGCTTTTATGCAGATCTGATGCCGGAAAAATACTGCAGTGAAAGCCTGGCAGAAGCACTTATAAAAGTTCTGACTCCTTCTGACCGCGTCCTTCTGGCACGTTCTAGAGATGGCAGCGTAACATTGAGCAAAGAATTAGAAAAACAAGCTATTTTTTATAAAGATCTGGCGTTGTATCATGTAAAAGAAAAACCTCTTGCGGATGATACCCTTCTTTCGCAGTGCAGCCATCTGGTCTTTGGCAGCGCATCTGGTGTAAAAGGCTTTTTAAAAGAATTTACAGTGCCAAAAACCACAGCTGTATTAGCTATCGGACCTGTGACCGGTGAAGCCCTAAAAGAAGCAGGGATTTCTCCGGATATGGAAGCAGAGTCATTTGATATTGCGGGTATTATAATGAAACTATGTACTGGAAGGGAAGTAAAATAGATTGAGAACAAATTTGATGCAGGAAATACCAGAACGTTTCTGGAGCTTATTCCGCTCTGTGAACCGTTCCACGTATATAGAAGCTCTTTTAAAGATAAACGAAGAATATGAATACAGCAATTACTTCTTAAGTCGTGAAATGTGCATCCAGCTTTTGAGTTGTTATTTTGCCGAAAAACGGTGTGTGATCTGGCAGGACGAACTGGAAGAGGAAGAAGAGCAGTTAGAGCCGCCGGCTACCCGCGTGTTAAACTGGCTGTTAAAGACAGGCTGGCTGCGGAAAGTAGACGATTATTCTGCCATGACCGTAAACATTGTCATACCAGACTATGCTGCGGTGATGATCGACGCATTTTCCCGCCTTTCCAGCGAACAGGCAGACGAGACCAATATTTACATTCAGAACGTGTATGCTATTTTGTTTTCTTTGAAAAATGACAGCCGCTCCGGGATCGGCCTTTTGGATACTGCTATTGTAAATACGAGAAAGTTAAATAAATCTCTTCAGGATCTTTTACACAACATGGATACCTTCTTTGGAAGCCTGCTGGCGCAAAAAGATTACGCACAGTTGTTAAAAGATCATTTGGAAGGTTATGTCCGGGAGATCGTCAATAAAAAGTATCATATTTTAAAAACATCGGATAACTTTTATCTTTATAAGACGGACATTAAAGCCTGCATCCGCTCTATGAGGGAAGATGAGCAGTGGCTTGCCAGAGTAGGAGACAGTAGTCCATCGGAAGTTATTTTTCAAAAGCTGGACCAGCTAGAACGTGGATTTGATGATATAGAACACCGTATCACCAATATTGATCGGGAACACTCCCGTTATGTAAAGGCAACTGTTACAAGACTTGGTTATCTTCTAAACCAGGAAGATGACATGAAAGGACTTGTGATTCAGCTTTTAAATCGTCTTAGCGCAAACCGGAGAGACGAGGAAATGATACAGGCTGTGGGAAACCGTATGAATCTTTCACAGACCAGCCTGTTATCAGAAGAGGCTCTTTACAAGCGCCGCCGTCCAAGAACGGATTTTGCAAAGCAGGTGCCTGATGAAAAAGCACTGCCTGAGCTTTCCGAAGAAGAGATATTAAATTATAATAAAGTAAAGAACCGCTACAGCCGACATGAGATTGAAGATTTTATCCGGGCTCATATGAAAGAAGGATCGATGAACGTGGATGAGACCACCGTAGGCAACGATGAGGATTTTGAAAAACTGATACTGGCTTATGATTATTCCACCCGTACTAAGAGCCCTTATCTGGCAGTAGAAGAAGAGGAAGAGCCTGTTAAAAATGGCCCTTATACCTATCCAAAGCTTCAGTTTGTAAGGAGGACGACCCATGAATGATATAAATGATCCAAATAACGGCCAAAAAACAGACGGGAGCATTCCCTATTATGATAATATGACAGGGGAGCAGCAAAAGGAGATCACAGATTCCATCCGCCTGCTCCTTCGTCAGACCTTTGTTCTGGAGCGGAAATACGATAAAAAAACAGAACGTCTGCAATATACGTCTTCTTACCGCACCATTACCAGGCATTTCCCGTTTATCCGCCATTATCTGGCCGTTTCCGGCATTGAGCTGATCGAGAACAGCCATATGGGTATTTTTTATGTTCAGGGAGAAGATCTGGCAGGAGAAAAACTGCCAAAGCTGGCTACCCTTTACCTGTTAGCCTTAAAGCTGATCTATGACGAACAGATGGAAAATGTTTCCACCAGTGTAAATGTATATACCACCTTAGGAGAGATTCAGGAGAAGCTGGGAAATTACCGCTTATTCAAACGCCAGCCTGCGCCTACGGATATCCGCCGAACGCTGGCATTGCTTAGAAAATACCAGCTTATAGAGCCTTTAGAGCTTTTAGATGATCTAAACAGTAAAAGCTCATTTATCATCTATCCCTGCATCAATGTAGTCCTTTTCGGAGATGATGTGCGGGATTTATTGAAAGATTTTGATGATGACCGGGAAGGAGGTATGGAAAATGGAAACGATGAATAGTACTCCTTTTCTTGCATTTACGAGGATTGACTTAAACAACTGGCATTATATCTCCAGAAAAATCCTTTCTTTAAACGAGAAAATTAACTTTTTTACCGGCCATTCCGGAAGCGGAAAATCCACTGTGATCGACGCTTTGCAGCTGGTACTGTATGCGAATACAGACGGCCGGGGCTTTTTTAATAAAGCGGCAGCCGATGACTCTGACCGAAGTCTGATTGAATACCTGCGTGGTATGGTCAATATTGGGGAGAATAATGAATTTTCTTATTTGAGGAATCAGAACTTCAGTTCTACCATTGTTCTGGAAATGCAGCTGACAGGTACCGATAACTTTCAGTGCATCGGCATTGTATTTGATGTAAATACTGCCTCCAACGAAGTTTCACGCCGCTTCTTCTGGCACAAAGGGCCTTTATGGGAAAATGAATATCGCACTGACTCAAGACCCATGTCCATCAGCGAGGTGGAACAGTATTTCAGAGAGAATTACAGCAAAGAAGATTATTTTTCCACCTCCCACAATGAAAGGTTCCGCCGTATCTTATACGACAGTTATTTAGGCGGTCTTGACAGTGAGAAATTCCCTCTGCTTTTTAAGCGAGCCATCCCTTTCAGGATGAACATCCGCTTAGAGGATTTTGTAAAGGAATATATCTGTACGGAGCAGAATATCCATATTGAAGACATGCAGGAAAGCATCATGCAGTATGGAAGGATGCAGAAAAAGATAGAGGACACCTGTGAAGAGATCGACCAGTTAAAATCCGTAAAAGCAGCTTATGATGAATACGATCTGTTACGGGAAAAACAGGAAAAATACAGCTGGTTTGTAAAAAAATTAGACCTTTTAGATACCAGGTCAAAAATCCGTATGTTTTCGGATAAGATAACTCAGGGCAAGAAAGATCTGGATCATCTGGGAGAGGAGAAGAGATCGGTAGAACAACAGATCGCGGACCTGACAAAAGACAGTGATGACCTTTTAAAAAGGATCGCCTCTACGGGATATGAGGAATTAAAGGATCAGCTTTCTTCCTTGAATGCTCTTTGTGAACAGTTAGGGCACAGTGAAGCCAAATGGCAGAAGACCTTAAACGCTTTAAAGAAATGGGAAGAGGAAGAGATCGTTTCCAACCAGACTTTATGGGATATTGAGGAATTTGAAAACAAGAGCATTGATAAGACTGCGTTAGAACGGTTAAAGGCATCTCTTTCTTCCATGGCAGAGGATACAGAAAAGCTGCGCCAGGAAACTGTCAGCCAGATCAATGAGTTAAAAAAGGCAGAGAAGCTTAAAAAACTGGAATTGGAGCAGTTAAAGGCCGGAAACAAGGCTTATCCTGGTTATCTGGAAGAAGCCAGAGGCTTTTTACAGCGCCGTTTACTGGAAGAAACAGGAAAAAGCGTAGATGTGTATATTCTGGCAGACCTGCTGGATATCCGGGATGATAAATGGCGCAATGCGGTGGAAGGCTATTTGGGCGGAAACAAATTAAACCTGGTAGTTGCCCCTAAATATGCTAAAATTGCGTTAAGTATTTATAAGGAACTGGATAAAAAGAAGTTCTGGAATACCGCAGTTTTAGATACTCAAAAGGCTTCTGAATACGGCAATGAGGCACTAAAGGACTCCCTGGCAGAGGAAATTTCCGTTCGTGAAGCTTATTTAAAACCATATATCAGTCTCCTTCTTGGAAAGGTGATGAAATGCACTTCTATAGAGGAACTGCAAAAAAATGCCATTGGCATTACTACGGACTGCCTTCTCTACCATACTTTCCGGCTGCAGTATATCAATCCGGAAAATTATACCCGTCTTGCTTATATTGGTAAGGACAGTATGCGAAAGAGAGTACGGCTTTTGGAGAAAGAGCTGGAAGAAACGGCTGCTAAGAGAATTCCGTTAGAAGAAACTTTAGCCGACTGCAAGCGCATTTTAGGCCTTGAAACCTTAAAGGAAGAAACGGATGAGTATTTCCGGTGGCTTTCTGACATGGATGCCAGACTGAAAAAGTTAAAAGAGAAGAAGAAACTGTCAGAACGCATGGAAACTTTGCGTCAGAAAGATGTAAAACAGTTAGAAACTGACAGAAAAGCTATTTTAGAGCTTACTGACAGCAAAAAGCGGGAGCGGGATTCTATTCAGGAACAGACTTTAAATAAGAAAAATGAACTGGAACGATTCTCCCAGACCATTATAAAGCTGGAAACAGAAGCAGCAGGACAGACAAAAGATGTTCCTGAAAATGTGGAACACGAACGGGAATTAAATGCCTATCTGGCTGATAAGGATCATCTGCATTTTGATCAGGAAAAAGAGGCTTATCAGGCAAAATGTCAGATTTTAGAGCAGAAATGTGCCCGGTCCAAAGAGCATTTAATGGGACTGCGCAGCGAATATATCCGCCGTTATCCGGGGAGAAATGTGCCTGTAAGCAGCAGTGACAATGCCGCTTATGATAAAATATTCGATCGCCTTGCATGCGATGATCTGGAAATTTACAGAGAGCAGGCCGGAAAACAGGCAAAAGCGGCAGTAGAGCATTTTAAAGATGACTTTATGTATAAGGTGCGCAGCGCTATTAAAGATGCCATGCTGCGCAAGGATGAATTAAACCGTATCATCAGTCGTCTGGATTTTGGTAAGGATAAATACCAGTTTGTTATCAGTAAATGTAAGGGAGCAGACGGAAGGTTTTATGACATGTTCATGGATGAATCCTTAGAGATCGATCCGGGAAGCCTTGGAGGCGGTATGGATAACCAGATGAACCTGTTCTCCATGGAACATGAAAACAGATATGGGGATCTGATCAATGAACTGATCTCCATTTTCATCCCGCCTGAAAATGCTGCGCCGGCCCAGCTGGATGAAGCCCGTAGAAACATGGAAAAATACGCAGATTACCGCACGTATCTTTCTTTTGATATGCAGCAGCTGGTTAAAAACGACGATGAGGTAATCCGTATTGGTTTAAGCCGTATGATCCGCAAGAATTCCGGCGGTGAAGGACAAAACCCGCTGTATGTAGCTCTTCTTGCAAGCTTTGCCCAGGCTTACCACATAAGCCTTTCGCCAACGGTCCGGCAGAGGCCGTCTATCCGATTAGTTATCCTGGATGAGGCATTTTCTAAGATGGATGCAGAAAAAGTGGCAAGCTGTATTGAGCTTATCAGAGGGCTTGGCTTCCAGGCTATTATTAGTGCTACCAACGACAAGATTCAGAATTATGTGGAAAATGTAGATAAAACCTTTGTGTTCGCAAACCCAAGCAAGAAATCCATTTCCATCCAGGCTTTTGAGAAGGACAGGATGAAGGATCTGGCAGCAGAGATGGATCATGAAGGATAGATAATGGAGGAGATATAGATGAAGCAGTGGAAGATTCAGCCGGAAGACTGGAAAGAGGACTATAAGGAATTTGATGAAGCAACCGAAAAATTTTACAGTGGGGAGATGGATGCCAAGACCTATAAAGGTATTTCCGGTGGTTTCGGAAGCTATGCTCAAAGAGGCGCAAATGCCAGCATGCTGCGACTGCGTATGTCCGGCGGTGTTATGGATCTGAAAAAGCTTAAATTCATTGCAGACGCAATTGAGACATACCACATTAAAAGAGTACACCTGACTACCTGCCAGACCTTACAACTCCACGATCTGGATAAGGAAACGGTAAAGATCCTTGCAGTAGAAGCTTTAAAATACGGTATTGTTACCAGAGGCGGAGGAGGAGATTTCCCAAGAAATGTGACGGTTTCCCCTTTATCCGGCATTGAAAAAGGTGAATATTTTAACGTACTGCCATGGGCCCTGGCTGCGGCAGACTATCTGATGACTTATATTAAGGGGCCGAAGCTTCCTAGAAAGTTAAAAGTAGGTTTTTCCAATACTCCGGCCAACCTGCCCCATGCAACCTTCCGTGACCTGGGTTTTGCAGCAAGAAAAGACGGTACTTTTGATGTGTATAGTGCCGGTGGTTTGGGAAATAATCCGGCTTTTGGCGTAAAGGTAGCTGAAAAGGTGGATAAGGATCAGATTCTTTATTATATTGAAGCCATGCATCAGATGTTTTTGGCTTACGGCAATTATGCAAACCGTGCAAAGGCAAGAAGCCGCTATATGCAGCAGACCTTAGGCGGTTCTGCAAAATACAAAGAGGCGTTTTTAGAGAAATTAAAGGAAGTAAGAGAAAGTGGAAACGACCTGACTTTGCACCTTCCTGAGGCAGAAATGAATGATGGGGCAGAGGCTATAAAAAACTCAGGAAGCAGCGATAAATGGGAAAATGACGGCAAAACTGCTGTATTTGCAGCGACGGAAAGAAACCGCGTATATGCCCAGAAGCAGACCGGACTTTACAGCGTACTCTGTCATCCGATCGGTGGAACACCCGATCCGGTTTTATTTGTAAACCTGTACAAAGCCATCTGTGATATCCCAGATGCAGAAATCCGTCTCTGTCCGGATGAGTCTTTCTATGTGATCAATTGCCGTAAAGAGGATCTGGCACCTGTTTTACACGCAACAAAGGACAGTGCAAAAACGATTTTGGAGGAATCCGTAGCCTGCATCGGCGCTTACGTATGTCAGCAGGGCATCCGTGATTCTCAGGGTCTTTTGCAGAAATTAGTGAAAATGGGACGAAAGGAACAGTTTGAAGACGGAATCCTGCCAAAGATCCATATTTCCGGCTGCCCGTCTTCCTGCGGTACACATCAGATTGGCGTCATCGGCTTTCGAGGTGGTGCAAAGACGGTAGATAAGGTGCTTAAACCAGCATTTAACCTTTATATTAACGGCAGTGATATTCAGGGAGAAGAGCGTATGGGAAAAGAAGTGGGAACCATGTTAGAAGAGCAGATCCCGGAATTTTTATGTGCCTTAGGACATGCTGTAAAGGACAGCGGTACGGATTTTAATACCTGGTTTGCAAATAATCCAGAAGGTATTGAAACCATTGCCGCTTCTTTCCTGGCATAAAACGCTTTTCATTTTAATCTGGCTGGTGTATAATCTTCGTATCATGCCCGATTTTAGGAGGAAACAATGGGATTATTTTCAAATAAAAAAACACAGGCAGATGGATTCTCATTTGCGGTAGATGAAGTTTATGCATTAAAAGAAGGAAAAAGCGTAGTTGTTACCGGTAAGATGACAAGCGGAAAAGTAACTCCGGGAACGGCTGCTATCTGTTTAGATACAGAGGGAAAGCCGGCTTTCCACTGTACCGTCGAAGGCATTGAGCAGGGAACTCAGTTGATGAAGATGGCATCTGCTGATATGAAGGGAACTTACGGCCCGCATTATGGCTTTAAATTAGGGGGAGCGGTAAAAGAAGATATTCCTAAAGGCGCAGTTTTAGTTCCTGTTACTGACGAACTGTTAGAAACAGTAAGCGAAACAGAAGAACCTGCATTTACAGCTGTTCCTGCACCAAAGATCATTGATTTTGCAAAGCTTTCCGGTCTTACCATGGATGATTTTAAGGGCGTACCAGAGGCAAATGAAGCAGATCTGGAAGCGGTTAAAAAAGCAGGCGAGAAAGATGAAAATCTTGCAGCCCTTCTGCCAAAGAAGAGGGAGGACGAACTTTCAGCCCTGGCTGCAGGAGAAGGAAGTCTTTCTGAAGCTTTACTGGTACCTATGTCTGTAAAAGAGTGCATTTTCATGATGTGCCGCTTACAGCAGATGAATGAGCAGGAAGAAGTGTCTGATTACAATGAAAAGGGTCAACTGCTCTATCATGCTATCGTTGAAAAGTTAAAAATGGCACCTTCCCTCTATGTGCTTTTAGATAAAGCTACCGGTCTTCCTTATATTATCGAAGGAACCATTGATGTTTACTCTGAGGAGATCCTGGCAAAACATGCCCTGCATTTCTATGAGAAGCAGTACCATAAATCTCTGGTATTAAAAGAAGTTCCTAAGAAGAATACCGGTCTTCCGGGACGGATCAGTCTGTTTGCATGGCTTTACTACCTGGGAATGGATAACCTTCTTATTAATAACGGATCCTATCAGCTGCTTATGAAACGCTCTGACTTCTTGGAAGATATTGCCGAGGAAAAGGGAGCAGAACTTCCGGTTCCTGTATTTAACCCGACCCTGCGTTTTGAAATGGCAGATCTTATGGGCGAAGTAAAATGGTCTGTAACTTATCCGGAAAGAGAAGAAAAGCTGGCAGTAAAGAAAGAAGCAGTATTAAATGAACTGGTAAAAAGCAGATTACTGGTTCCGGTTAAATACAACGGCGATCTAAATGTAGGCCAGAATAGCTTAAGTGCTAAACAGGGACAGGGTCTGATCCTTCCGCGGATCACCAACAAGCAGAAACAGTCCTTCCTTCCTCTGTTTACAGACTGGATGGAATTTGAAAAAGCTTATAAGCGCAATGACTGGGGCTGTGTTGTATTTACTATGGCAGATGCCATCCGGGCAACCGGCGGTGACAGCATCGTTATCAATCCTCTCACTGAAAATCTGACTCTTGACAGAGAGGATATGAAGGCAGTGATTGAAATTTATAAAAATCTTAAAAACGTCAAGTAAAAATACTTGACATTACTTTCCACATCGTGTATGATAGCACAGGTGGTTGAAATGGAAAAAATCGTTGAACAGGGTCTGTTATTCGATTTCTATGGAGAACTGCTGACGGAGCACCAGAGACGTATCTACGAAGATATGGTGTTAAATGATCTTTCGCCCAGCGAGATCGCAAAAGAGCAGGGGATCAGCCGTCAGAGTGTCCATGATCTGAAGAAACGTTGCGACAAGATACTGGAAGAATATGAAACAAAATTGCAGCTGGTAGCCAAGTTTATGAAGATCCGGGAGATGATCCGGGAGTTAGATGATCTGGCAGATACCTGTGCAAAAACCAGAGATATGGCTCTGATCGACCAGATCCGGAAACTGTCCGGAGAGATTACAGCCACACTTTAGGAGGTTATGAATGGCTTTTGAAAGCTTATCCGATAAATTGCAGAATATTTTCAAAAACCTGCGCGGCAAAGGCCGGCTTTCTGAAGCAGATGTAAAAGCTGCCTTAAAGGAAGTTAAAATGGCACTCTTAGAAGCAGATGTAAGCTTCAAAGTAGTGAAGCAGTTCATCAGCTCCATTCAGGAAAGAGCCGTAGGGGAAGAGGTATTCGGAAGCCTGACACCAGGACAGACGGTTATTAAGATCGTAACCGAGGAGCTGGTAAAGCTGATGGGCTCTGAGACCACAGAAATAGCCTTAAAACCGGGCAATGAGATCACAGTCATCATGATGGCAGGTCTTCAGGGTGCCGGTAAAACCACAACAACAGCCAAGATTGCTGCCAAGTTAAAAGCAAAAGGAAGAAAAGTTCTGTTGGTTGCCTGCGACGTATATCGTCCGGCTGCTATTAAACAGTTGCAGATTAACGGTGAGAAAGTAGATGTGCCGGTATTCTCCATGGGCGACAAGATCAGTCCTGTGGATATTGCCAAAGCCGCTGTTGAACATGCTTCCAAAAACAATTTTAACGTAGTGATCCTGGATACAGCCGGCCGACTTCATGTAGATAAAAACATGATGGAAGAGCTTAAGCAGATCAAAGAAGCAGTGAATGTATATCAGACCATCCTGGTAGTTGATGCCATGACTGGTCAGGATGCAGTCAATGTTTCCGGAACATTTAACGATAAGATCGGTATTGACGGTGTGATCCTTACAAAGTTGGATGGCGATACCCGAGGCGGTGCAGCCCTTTCCATCCGCTCTGTCACCGGAAAACCTATTTTATATATTGGTATGGGCGAAAAGCTCTCTGATTTGGAGCAGTTTTATCCCGACCGTATGGCCTCAAGGATCCTTGGAATGGGTGATATCCAGTCTCTTATTGAGAAAGCAGCAGCCCAGGTAGATGAGGAACAGGCCAAAGAGTTATCACAGAAACTGCGCAAGGCAGAATTCGATTACAACGACTTCTTAAGCCAGATGCAGCAGATCAAGAAAATGGGTGGTATGGGAAGTATCCTTTCCATGATGCCTGGTGTGGGAAACCAGTTGGCCGGTGTAGATATGGATGAAGGTGAGCGTTCCATGCGCCGTGTAGAATCCATTATCCTTTCCATGACAAAAGAGGAAAGAGCCAATCCGGGACTAATGAACCCGTCCCGCAAACAGCGTATTGCAAAAGGTGCTGGTGTGGATATTGGCGAAGTAAACCGTCTGGTAAAGCAGTTTGACCAGATGAAGAAGATGATGAAACAGATGCCGGGCCTTATGGGCGGCGGCAAGCACAAAGGCATGAAAGGCTTTGGCGGTTTAGGCGGCCTTATGGGCGGCAAGATGAAGCTTCCATTTTAATTTAAGCTTCTGGAAAACTTAGATAGTCAGACAGGTGTTCCTGTATGTCTAACATATAAAAACGAAAACAAGCAGAAAAGATTAATTTTACGGAGGTATGTAACAATGGCAGTAAAGATGAGATTAAGAAGAATGGGACAGAAGAAGGCTCCTTTTTATAGAATCGTAGTTTCTGATTCCAGATCCCCAAGAGACGGAAAGTTCATCGAAGAAGTTGGATATTATGATTCTACCAAGGATCCTAGCGTGATCAAGTTTGATGAAGAAGCTACCAAGAAATGGTTAGCAAACGGCGCTCAGCCAACCGAAACTGTAGGAAAGCTGTTAAAGATCGCTGGTATTCAGTAATCTTTAATCAAACGAGGTGGAGAGATGAAGGAATTAGTCGAAGTGATTGCGAAAGCATTAGTCGATAACCCGGATGAGGTTGTAGTCAGTGAATCTCTGAAAGGCGATGACACACTGATCGAACTTAAGGTAGCTCCTGCCGATATGGGCAAGGTCATTGGCAAGCAAGGCAGGATCGCAAAAGCAATCCGTTCCGTAGTCAAGGCCGCTGCCTCAAAGGAAGATAAGAAAGTAATCGTAGAGATTCAGTAAGAAGAGGAGGGACTGTCGCAGAATAGATACAGCTATTTTGCGGCAGCCCTTTTTAGTTATATATTTATGCAGATAGATTATACAGAAAGGATTTTATACTTATGGAAAACATGCTGCGTGTAGGTGTAGTGACTTCTACCCACGGTGTAAGAGGTGAAGTAAAGGTTTTTCCTACCACGGACGATGCAAAGCGCTTTAAAAAGCTGAAAACGGTTATCCTGGATACTGGCAAAGGACAGATCACACTGGAAATTGAACAGGTAAAATTCTTTAAAAATATGGTTATTTTAAAGTTTAAGGGCTATGATAATATCAATGACGTAGAAACCTGGCGCCAGAAAGACCTGCTTATCACCAGAGAACAGGCCGTCACTTTAAAACCAGACGAATATTTTATTACAGATCTTATCGGCCTGCAGGTTGAGGATGATGAGGGAAATGAAGTAGGCATAGTGAAAGATGTACTGGAAACCGGCGCAAATGATGTATATGTAGTAACTCTTCCAAACGGAAAGGAGCTTCTCTTACCTGCTATTAAAGACTGTATCCTGAATGTGGATATGGAAAGCAGAGAAATGACAGTTCATATCCTGGACGGTTTAATGGATCTGTAAGAAAGGACTTGATGCTATGCCCACTATCTCTGTTTTAGATGAGACCACCATTAATAAGATTGCAGCCGGAGAGGTGATCGAACGGCCGGCTTCTGTTGTAAAAGAGCTTCTGGAAAATGCCATTGATGCACAGGCAACTGCTGTTACTGTAGAGATACGGGATGGCGGCTGCAGCCTGATCCGCATCACGGATAATGGCTGCGGTATCCCGAAAGATCAGGTTGCCACTGCCTTTTTAAGACACGCTACCAGCAAGATACATACAGTAGATGATCTGATGACCATTGACTCTCTTGGATTTCGCGGAGAAGCGTTAGCCAGTATTGCAGCAGTTTCCCAGGTGGAGCTGATCTCAAAAACAGCCCAGACGCTCACCGGTATCCGTTATCAGATCGAAGGCGGAAGAGAAAAGAGCTTAGAGGAGATCGGTGCTCCGGAAGGGACCACCATCATTGCAAGAAACCTGTTTTTTAATACTCCCGCCAGAAAGAAGTTTTTAAAAACACCTGTTACAGAAGGAACCCATGTGGCCTCTGTGGTGGAAAAGATCGCATTATCTCACCCGGATATCTCCATCCGCTTTATCCAGAATAATCAGAACAAGCTGTATACCTCTGGAAATAACAATCTGAAGGATCTGATCTACACCGTGTTTGGAAGGGAGATCACTTCCAATCTGTTGGAAGTCCGTGCGCAGGGATCAGGAGTTACTATTACAGGCTATATTGGAAAACCGGTGATCGCCCGATCCAACCGCAATTATGAGAACTATTTTGTTAATGGACGGTATGTGCGCAGCAATATCCTTTCCAGGGCTATAGAAGAGGCTTATAAGCCTTTTATGATGCAGCACAAGTATCCCTTTACCATGCTGCATTTTCAGATCGATCCGCAGACACTGGACGTAAATGTCCATCCTACTAAAATGGAACTGCGTTTCAGTGACGGAGAATTTATCTACGACCAGGCTATGAACGCAGTGGCAAATGCTCTGGCGCATAAGGAACTGATCCCGGATGTGAATTTAAATGAAAAAGAAGAGCAGGATACAAAGCGTTTTGAGACGAAAAAAGCTCCAAGGCCGGAGCCTTTTGAAACAAAGAGAAAAGATGTATTAGAACACCAGGGGCAGCCTGTTTCTGAAAGATCCGCTGCAGCTTTTTCTGCAGTCAGTTATCGCCAGATTGCACCGCCGAAACCTTCTTTAGTAAAAGAGCCGGATATTTCGGATATGATGCCGGAGTGGCTGAAGGAGCGTAAAAAGGCGGAGGAAGAGAATCAGAAGGCTTCTGAAAAATGGAACAGCAATGCTGTTGATGAGAAAAAAGCTAGTGCCACAGCCCCAAAGCAGTTAGACCTTTTTGGTGAAAAACTGTTAGATCCGGCTTCCCGCCTGAAACACAAACTGATCGGACAGCTTTTTGACACGTACTGGCTGATCGAATATAATGATCATTTATATATCATTGACCAGCATGCAGCCCATGAAAAAGTTCTTTATGAGAAAACAGTAAAAAGCTTAAAGAACCGGGACTACAGTTCCCAGATGGTGGAACCGCCTATCATTTTGACTTTAAATTCAAATGAAGAACTTCTTTTAAATAAGTATATGGAATACTTTACCCGTATCGGCTTTGAGATCGAGGCTTTCGGCGGCCGGGAGTTTGCAGTCCGGGCTGTACCTGCCAATCTGTTTTCTATTGCAAAGAAGGATCTTCTTTTAGAAATGATCGATGGACTGTCTGATGAAATGGCAGCACATAATCCGGACAGTATTTATGAAAAGATCGCATCCATGTCCTGTAAGGCAGCTGTAAAAGGCGGCCATCACTTATCAGCTATGGAAGCAAATGAACTGATCGACCAGTTATTAAAGTTAGATAATCCCTATGCCTGCCCTCATGGACGTCCAACCATCATCTCCATGAGCCGCCATGAACTGGAAAAGAAATTTAAGCGCATTGTATAGAATTTATATAAAGGAGAGCATATGAATACAGAGAAAAAGCCCCTTCTTATCCTTACAGGGCCTACGGCTGTAGGCAAGACCGCTCTTTCTATCCAGCTTGCAAAAGCAGTAGGCGGAGAGATCGTAAGTGCGGATTCCATGCAGGTATACCGGCATATGGATATTGGATCTGCAAAAGTCACAAAGGAAGAGATGGAAGGAATCCCTCATTATCTCATTGATGTATTAGATCCTCAGGACGATTTCAATGTAGTAACATTTCAAACACTGGCCCGACAGGCACTAGGTGAGATTTATTCTCATGGCAATATTCCTATTATTACAGGGGGAACCGGCTTTTATATCCAGGCTCTGTTGTATGATATTGATTTCAAAGAAAATGATGAGAAAAATCCTATCCGAGAAGAACTAGAGCAACTGGTCAGGGAACTTGGTGATAATGCGGCAGAAGTCCTGCATGAGAAATTATCACAGGTAGACCCGGAAGCTGCAGAGCAGATCCATGCCAATAATATAAAGCGGGTGATTCGTGCTATTGAGTACTTTAGACAGACGGGAGAAAAAATCTCAGAACATAACGAAGAAATGCGCCAAAAAGAATCTCCTTATCATTTCTTATATTATGTCCTTACCAGGGACCGTAAGACTCTTTATGAACGCATTGACAAACGTGTGGATATCATGATGGAAAATGGTCTGGTGGAGGAAGTGGAAAAATTAAAGGCCATGGGCTGCCACAGAGGCCAGACTTCCATGCAGGGACTTGGCTATAAGGAAATTTTAGACTATCTGGATGGTGGCTGTTCCTTAGAAGAAGCAGTCTATATCCTGAAGCGGGATACAAGACATTTTGCAAAGAGACAGCTTACCTGGTTTCGCAGGGAGCGGGAGGTACGCTGGTTAGACCTTGACGGATACCAGGGGGATACAGACCGGATCCTTAAGGATATATTAAAGGATTGCGAAGAGAAAGGAATCGTGCTAAAATAGCAAACCGAAAATTATTTTTAGAGGAGTTATAAAATAATGGAGCAGCAGATCTTAGATGATATGTATGAACAGCTAGGCATCAGCAGAGAAGTTCTTGACTATGCCGAAGATATAGAAAAAAGTCTGAAAGAACGTTTTGAAAAGATTGATCAGGTTGCTGAATACAACCAATTAAAGGTTTTAAAGGGTATGCAGGACAATAAAGTCAGCGATATCCATTTTGCAGCAACTACCGGTTATGGCTACAATGATCTGGGACGGGATACCTTAGAGGATGTATATGCCAGTGTTTTTCATACGGAAAGCGCTCTGGTACGTCCGCAGCTGATTTCCGGAACCCACGCACTGCATATTGCATTATCCGGAAATTTACGCCCGGGAGATGAACTTTTATCCCCTGTAGGAAAACCATATGACACACTGGAAGAGGTTATCGGTATCCGTGATTCTGTAGGCTCTTTAAAAGAATATGGTGTCAGCTACCGCCAGGTAGATCTTCTTGCGGACGGTACCTTTGACTATGATAACATTGCAAAGGCGATTAACGAAAAAACGAAATTAGTGACCATCCAGCGTTCTAAAGGCTATGATCCACGTCCTACCTTTTCTGTGAAACAAATCGGTGAACTGATTGCATTTGTAAAGAAGATCAAACCGGAAGTTATCTGTATGGTAGATAACTGCTACGGCGAATTTGTAGAGACCATAGAACCTACGGACGTAGGGGCAGATATGATCGTTGGTTCTCTGATCAAAAATCCGGGAGGCGGCCTTGCGCCTATCGGCGGTTATATTGCAGGAAAGAAAGAATGCATAGACAGAGCTTCGTATCGTTTAAGTGCTCCCGGACTTGGAAAAGAAGTAGGCGCAAGCCTTGGATTAAATCAACAGTTGTACCAGGGATTTTTCTTATCCCCGACTGTTGTTGCAGGAGCATTAAAGGGAGCTATTTTTGCAGCCAATGTATACGAAAGATTAGGCTGCGGCGTTGTTCCAAACGGCAGCGAATCCCGTCACGACATTATCCAGGCCATCACCTTCGGCACTGCCCAGGGCGTGATCTCTTTCTGTAAGGGCATTCAGGCTGCAGCTCCTGTAGACAGCTTTGTTACTCCTGAACCATGGGATATGCCTGGATATGACAGTCAGGTCATCATGGCAGCCGGTGCTTTTGTCCAGGGTTCTTCCATTGAATTAAGTGCAGACGGCCCGATCAAGCCGCCATATGCAGTATATTTTCAGGGTGGTCTTACCTGGTATCATGCAAAGCTTGGAATTCTTAAGTCTTTACAGCAACTTATTGATGACGGAGTTTTGAAAATCTTAAGATGACATGAAAAAAAACTTGTGATAATATGATAACTCAAGGAGAGTGTTATGGGACGTAAGAATTTCTGGATTCTTCTGATCATGCTGCTTGCAGGCATTGTATTAGGAGGTTTTATGGGACAGCTTGCCAATGATGTTTCATGGCTTAGCTGGCTGAATTTTGGCCAGTCTTTTGGTCTTGATTCACCTTTAGTCATCAATTTTGGCATACTGATCATCACCTTTGGACTTACCATTAAGATCACCATGGCCAGCATCATCGGTATTGCCATTGCCCTTATTATTTACCGCATGATATAATGTAATGAGCGCAGCGAAAAGCAAGCGGCTGCGTAAGCAGACATTTGTTTTTTTCAAGCCATTAACGAACGAACCGCCTGCGTAAGCAGGCAATAGAGCGCGTCAGCGCGGGGTTCGTGAGTTTACCAGACTTCTGACAGACGTACTTGGAGAGGTGCCACAGTCAGGAGGCTATAATGAAAAAAACGATCCAGACAACAGACAACAATGTACAGAAACTGACGATGAAGCAACTTCCAAGAGAAGACAGACCTTATGAAAAATGCCTGGAAAAAGGTGCCAGAGCACTTACAGATGAAGAGCTTTTAGCAGTGATCATCCGTACCGGCTCAAAAGACGCCACATCTTTGGAACTGGCAAGAAGCATACTTGCTTTAGAGGGCCATAGTACCAGCCTTTTAGGGCTTTTGCATCATTCTCTGAAAGATTACTGCCGCATCAAAGGCATAGGAACGGTAAAAGGGGCCCAGCTTATGTGCATCGGAGAACTTTCCCGGCGCATCTGGAATCACAAGGCCAAAGAAAACGTTTTTTCTTTCACCCAGCCGGAACAGATCGCCGATTATTATATGGAAGACTTGCGGCATTTAGAGCAGGAAGAGATCCACGTTATGTTTTTAAATACCAAACAAAACCTTTTACGGGATCTTTTAGTATCTAAAGGCACAGTCAATTCTTCTGTGATTACTCCACGAGAGATTCTCATCGAGGGTTTACGCTGTCTTGCAGTGAGCATGATCCTGGTCCACAACCATCCAAGCGGTGATCCCGCCCCCAGTGAGTCGGACCTGCTCCTTACCGCCCGGGTAAAAGAAGCAGGAGATGTTATAGGAATTGCCCTTTTAGACCATATTATTATCGGAGATAAAAGCTATTTAAGTTTCAGACAGCAGCAGATCATATGATCTTTAGTCATACAGGTTACTACACGTTATACAGGTAAAGGAAAACAGATATCCATGGAATCAAAACGCAGCAAATATATACTGGCAGGTCTTACAGCCTTCTGTATCCTGCTCATTGGTATCACATCTTTAAAAGACGGCATTATGGAGCCTCTTCGCACTGGTGTAGGATATTTCCTTATCCCTATCCAATCCGGCGTCAACAAGGTAGGTACCGGGCTTTATAATGAACTCACCGACTATGGAAAATTAAAGAACGCATTATCAGAAAATGAATCTTTAAAAGACCAGGTAGCCCTTCTTACAGAAGAAAATAACAGACTTCAGGCAGAGCAGTTTGAATTAAACCGCTTGCGCCAGCTTTATCAATTAGACCAACAGTATATGCAATACAACAAGATCGGTGCCAGAGTCATTGCCAGAGATTCTGAAAAATGGTTCCAGGTATTCCGTATCAATAAGGGATCGGCTGACGGAATCGATGTAGATATGAACGTAGTAGCAGACGGTGGATTGGTAGGAATTGTTACAGACGTAGGTGCCAATTATGCCACCGTCCGTTCTATTATTGATGACTCCAGCCGTGTAGGTGCCATGTCTCTTGATTCTTCCTATAACTGTATCGTTGCAGGTGATCTTACCCTTTATGAACAGGGAAGACTGAAACTCACCGATTTTTCAAGGGATGCCGTCCTTAGAAACGGAGACCAGATCATCACTTCCAATATCAGTACAAAATACCTTCCCGGCATCTTAATTGGCTATGCGGTTGATGTATCCATTGACCCGGACCATCTGACCCAGTCCGGTTATCTGATCCCGGCAGCTGATTTTGACAATCTTCAGGAAGTGCTGATACTGACAGATCTAAAAAACAGTGATCAGGAGGCAGAACAGTGAACAACGGAAAAATAAAACGGATAGTATTAAACATCCTATTGATCCTTCTTGCCTTTACTGTGCAGAACTGCGTATTTCCGTTACTGCCATTTCTGGCGGCAACACCTAACCTGCTTTTGATCCTTACCTTTTCCTTTGGTTTTATCCACGGGCGCAATGCAGGTATGTTTTATGGTATTTTATCTGGTCTGCTGCTGGATCTTTTCTACAGCGGGCCTTTTGGCTTTTATACACTGATCTATGTATATATTGGTTATTTCAATGGTATTTTTACAAAATATTATTACGAAGATTATATTACACTGCCTTTGATCTTAAGTGTTGTAAATGGTCTGTGGTACAGCCTGTATATTTATACATTCCGTTTCCTGATCCGGGGCCGCTTAAACCTGCCCTATTATTTTATCAAGATCATGCTGCCGGAGATCATATTTACAGCAGTAACCACATTGTTAGTATACCGTCTGTTCCTTTCAGCCAGCAGACGGCTGGAAGATATTGGAAAAAGGAGAGATACCACCATTGTTTAATGAATTGCTGGAAGTGACCAGGGAATTTCTTAAAAAACTTATTACATCACGCCTTTTTGCCCTGGCGGTTATATTTACTCTCATGTTTGCGGGTCTGATCGGCAAACTGTTCCGCATGCAGATTTTAGACGGAAGTTCCTATCAGGAAAGCTATATGCAGCGTACAGAAAAACTGGTAACCACTCCCGGAACCAGGGGGAATATTTATGACCGCAATGGAAATCTGCTGGCTTATAACCAGCTGGCCTATGCAGTTGCTATACAGGATCTGGGCGATTATCCAAAAGCAGTTGATCGAAACGCCATGATTTACCGTCTTGTAAGCATTTTAGAGCGCAGGGGAGAGAAAATCGACGGAAAACTTGAGATCGCGCAGGATGAGAACGGGCAGATGTATTTTACCAGTACTTCAAATGCTGCAAAAAAGAGGTTTTTATTAAACTTCTACGGTATTTCTTCCCAGCAGTTAGATGATGATACAGGAAAATATCCTTCTGATATCACGGCAAGAGAAGCCTTTGAGTTAAAGAAAGGCTCCACCCGTCAGGGATATAAGCTGTCAGATATGAAAGATGCAGATGGGAATCCTATGGAGCTTTC
Source organism: bacterium (assembly GCA_963621525.1). GTDB lineage: Bacteria > Bacillota > Clostridia > Lachnospirales > Lachnospiraceae > Enterocloster. The sequence continues at coordinate 39,719 of CAVFER010000008.1, forward strand.
TGACCAGACCGCTCTGGATATGATCAACATCATCTATACCATGGAACTGACTAAATTCCAGAAATATGAAAGTACCACAGTGGCTACCAATATCAGTCAGGAAACCATGACCGAGATCAATGAAAACGCTGCTGACTTAAAAGGCGTTTCTATTGAGCAGTCCTCTATCCGTGTATACAATGACAGCCTTTATTTTGCTCCTATCATTGGCTACACCGGCAAAGTACAGGAAGACCAGATCGACAGTTTAAATGAAAACTGGCGTACTTCCCAGAATGCTGCAGATTCTGAAATAGCAGACGGCGTAGAAAAATATGACTTAAATGATATCGTAGGCCGCATCGGCATTGAAAAGTCCATGGAGCTGGAACTTCAAGGAGAAAAGGGCTACACCCGCATGTATGTAGACAACATGGGACGACCAAGGGAGATCATTGAGCAAAAGGATGCACAGGCAGGAAATAATGTCTACTTGACCATTGACCGCGACCTGCAGATCGCCATCTATAATCTGGTAGAACAGCAGCTGGCTGGTATTATTACCAAATTCCTGGTAAACGAGGATGTTGATCCGGCAACTATCAAAGATGGCTCTAAAAAGCCCATCCCTGTTAAAAATGCCTACTACCAGCTGATCAACAATAATGTACTTTCCCTGGATGCCATGGCTGCAGATAATGCCTCTGATATTGAAAAGCAGATTTATCGGGCTTATACCAATTCCAGGGACCAGATCCTTACTAACATACGAAATGAGCTTTTAAGTGATCACGCCTCTAATATGAACGATCTGACAAAAGATATGGCAAGCTATATGAATTATATCTACAGCTTTTTGTCTTCTGACAGCTGCGACATCGTCTTAAGAGATAAGATCGATCAGAATTCTAGCGAATATCAGTCCTGGAAAGCCGGTACTATCAGCCTGCGGGATTATATCTACAGTGGTATTGCAGCTAGCTGGGTAGATACCACCAAACTGGACTCGACCAGTAAATATTCCAACGCAGATGATATTTACAGTCAGTTAGTAGACTATATTATTACACAGCTGCAGGATGATAAAGCATTTACCAAACGTATGTTCCGGTATCTGATAAATGACAATGTAATCCCCGGGAACTGGCTGTGCCTGGCTCTTTTCGCTCAGGGTGTATTAAAAGACGATCCTCAGGCAAAAGCTGGTCTGGCTGCCGGAGACAGCGCATATACGTATAATTTTATTAAAAGCAAGATATCTGACCTGGAGCTGACACCGGCCCAGCTGGCACTTGATCCATGTACTGCCGGCTGCGTTGTAACAGATGTACGTACCGGTGAGATACGTGCCTTGGTTTCCTATCCAAGTTATGACAATAACCGTATGTCCGGAAGCGTGGATGCAGCTTACTTTGCAAAACTGCAAAGTGATATGTCCAATCCACTTTATAATAATGCCACCCAGGCTATCAAGGCACCCGGTTCTACCTTCAAACCGATCACTGCGATTGCGGCACTGGAAGAAGGCGTGATTTCCTTAACCGATACCATTGACTGTACCGGCGTGTACGACCAGGCTAATCCGCCTATCAATTGCTGGATCTTCCCGGGAAGACATGGAACAGAGGATATCGTATCCGGTATTCAAAACTCCTGCAACGTAGTATTTGCAGAGCTTGGACACCGCTTAAGTATGACTGCAGACGGCACTTATTCTCCGGAAAAAGGCCTCTCCACCATTCGCAAATATGCCAGTATGTTTGGTTTGGACCATACATCCGGCGTAGAGCTTCCGGAAACGGAACCTCACCTTACCACTGAGGACCCGGAGCGTTCTGCAATGGGGCAGGGAACCAACTCCTATAATAATGTACAGCTGTCCCGTTACATTTCAGCGGTTGCCAACCGCGGAACCGTCTTCGAATTAAGCTTACTGGATAAGCTGACGGATTCTGACGGAAATCTGATTACAGATTATACACCGGCAGTCAGCTCTCATGTAGATGCAGCAGACAGTACCTGGGATGCAGTTCAGGCCGGTATCCGCCGGGTAGTTACTGACGGTTCTGCAAAATCTGTTTTTGTAGGAAGCCCGGTAGAAGTAGCAGGAAAGACCGGTACAGCCCAGGAAGATCGCAGCCGTGCCAACCATGCGTTCTTTGTTTCTTTTGCTCCTTACAGCAATCCGGAGATCGCAGTAACCGTAAATATCCCTTATGGATATGCGGGAACCAATGCAGCTGCGCTTGGCAAAAAAGTTTACGAGTATTACTATGGTTATACAACTCTGGACCAGGTTTTAGGTTCCAAAGCTTCCAGCGTGTCTAATGTGACTGTTGAAGATTAGTTACGGCTCATGCGTTACATGACCGGCAACTCACTCGCTGTTTTAATGAAAAAAACGCCATTTTGGCTTTTATTGGCAGCCTACTGGATTTATAGGTAATAATTTTTTCTGAATCTAAAAAAATACTGGTAAATTTGCGCAATTTAATGTACAATAAAAATAACATGATCCGTGTCATTTTTGGATACATGAAGATAGAAAAAGACGCTTTGCGTCTTACCATGGATGCAGGCAACGTTGCAGATAAGATTATCTGCATACGATCTGTACTTCGGTCAGACATATCCATTTGATCCATGGTCAACAAGAGGCTTTACTACTATGTTTTTTGACTACGATTTTAGAAACTACAATTTTCGTCTAGTGGCCTATATGATCGCCTTAAATGTGATTGGTGTCCTGGTAGTGCGGAGTGCTACCAACGAAGATCCTGATTTTGTTACCAAACAGCTGATGGGTGTTTTAGTAGGTCTCGCGATTGCCATCGTCCTTTCGCTGATTGACTATCACAAGATATTAAACCTGACTACACTGATCTATCTCTTATGTGTAGGAAGCCTGATAGCCGTTCTTATATGGGGACGTTCTGTTAATAATGCAAAGCGCTGGATCGAGGTTCCTGTTATCGGACAGCTCCAGCCCTCTGAATTTGTAAAAATTGGTCTGATTATTACTTTTTCCTGGTATTTTATGAAAAATCAGGAAAAAATAAATAATATAAGTACCGTTGCTGTTGCAGCAGCGCTTTTCGCAGTTCCGGCCATGCTCATTTTTGAGCAGCCAAACCTTTCTACCTGTCTGGTCACTTTAGTCATTGTACTGGGGATTGTATTTTCAGCAGGTATCAGTTATCGGTGGATCATTGGAGTTTTGTCTGTGACCATTCCTATGGTAGGGGCCTGTGTTTACCTGCTCTTACATGGTCTGATTCCTTTTATTAAGGAATATCAGGCGGGAAGAATTTTGGCCTGGTTTTATCCGGACAAATACGGAGAAGCCAGATATCAGCAGAACAACTCCATTATCGCCATAGGTTCTGGTCAGTTAAAAGGTAAGGGACTGTTTAATACAACCATTGCATCTGTTAAAAATGGTAATTTCCTTTCGGAAGAGCAGACAGACTTTATTTTTGCCGTGATTGGCGAAGAACTTGGCTTTATCGGATGTGTGGCGGTCATCGTTCTGTTCCTTCTGATCGTCTATGAATGCCTGATGATGGCGGCTCGCGCAAAAGATCTGGCCGGGCGGCTGATCTGTACAGGTATGGCTACTTTGATCGCATTTCAGGGATTTGCCAACATTGCAGTTGCAACCGGTATTTTTCCCAATACCGGGCTTCCTCTGCCGTTTATCAGCTACGGAAGCAGTTCCCTTATCAGTATTTTTATCGGTATGGGATTAGTGCTGAATGCAGGTCTTCAGAGAGTACCAAGACATTATTGATCCAAGGAGGGTTATAGATATGACAATAGGACTGATCGCACATGACGCAAAGAAAAAACTGATGCAAAATTTCTGTATCGCTTACAGAGGAATCTTAAGCAAACACACACTTTATGCAACCGGAACCACAGGAAGGCTGATCGAAGAGGTTGCCAACTTAAATATCCATAAATATCTGGCCGGACATTTAGGCGGAACCCAGCAGATGGCTGCCCAGATTGAGCACAACCAGATGGATCTTGTTATCTTCCTGCGTGACCCGTTAACACCAAAGACTCATGAACCGGATGTGAACGATGTAGTACGTCTGTGCGATACCTACAATATCCCGTTAGCTACCAACCTGGCAACTGCAGAACTTCTGATCAAGGCTCTTGACAGAGGCGATATGGAGTGGAGAGAGGTAGTAAGATAATGATGAGACATCGTTTTGCGGTTTTTGCCGCCGGACTTGTCCTGTCTGTGTCCTTGTGTCTTTCCGGCTGTTCTTTTGGCCCGAAAGACGCATATTCCCTAAAGGAGCGTATTTCTTCCATTGAGACTTCCTTTGCAGCTGAAGAAACAGCCAAAGGATTTGCTTCGGATCTGTGTGTTATCTCCGATGATGGTTCTTTTAATCCGGATGATGTAACCTCACAGGCCGGAGCTCTTTTTGACCTTACAGACAGAGAAGTCCTTTACAGCAAAGACGCTTTTGAAAAATTATATCCGGCCAGCATCACCAAGGTAATGACTGCCCTGATCGCTATTAAATACGGCAACCTGGAAGATAAGGTAACAGTAACAGAGGATGCTGTGATCACAGAGACCGGTGCCACCTTATGCGGGATCCAGCCGGGAGATGTGCTGACCCTGAAACAGCTTTTATACGGCCTCATGCTTCCATCCGGAAATGATGCCGGAGCTGCCATTGCAGTTCATATGGCCGGCAGTATCGACGCTTTCGCTGATAAGATGAATGAAGAAGCAAAACGCTTAGGAGCAACGGATACTCATTTTACGAATCCACACGGACTTCACAATGAAGATCACTACACAACTGCATATGACTTATATCTTATTTTCAATGAGGCTTTAAAATATCCTGAATTTCGTACCGTCACCGGCTCTATCACCTATACAGCCAATTATACCAATGATGCCGGAGAAAGTGTTTCCAAGACCTGGAAAGGCGGAAACTGGTATTTAACAGGCGAACAGGAGACACCCGAGGGCCTTACCGTATTTTCCGGAAAGACCGGCACCACCAAGGCGGCCGGATATTGTCTGATCATGGCTGAAAAGGATGATTCTGACAGGGAATTTATCTCGGTTGTGTTAAAATCCGACAGTCGTCCCCACTTATATGACAATATGACAAATATAATTTCTAAAATTGTCAAATAGTGATTGCGCTTTGTATGAATTTATACTATAATCAAGTTAATCTTAATTGATTTTTTATACAACATATATAACTCAAGGAGGAGATCACTATGGTTCAGATTATTGCAGGAAAAAAGGGTAAAGGCAAAACAAAACATCTGTTAGATATGGCTAACGCAGCAATCAAGGGGGCTAACGGAACAGTTGTATATCTTGATAAGAGTGCTCAGCATATGTACGAACTTAACAACCGTATCCGTCTCATCAACGTAAATGAATTTCCACTGGTATCCAGTGAAGGATTCTTAGGATTTATCTGCGGAATCATTTCCCAGGATCATGACCTGGAAACCATGTATCTGGACAGTTTCTTAAAGCTGGCAGCATTAGAAGGTGCAGACATTTCTGACACCTATAAGACTTTGAAAGAGATCAGTGATAAATATCACGTAACCTTTGTTTTAAGCGTCTCTATGGATGCAGAAGAGCTTCCGGAGTGTGCTAAGGGTGATGTAATTATTTCATTGTAATGATACATATTCTGTGGTAGAATAGAAGACAGGAGCAAAAAAGGCTACCTGCCGCACAAGAGTCAAACAGTATGCCTTGTGCGGAGGGTAGCTTTTTTTGAGAAAGACATTTTTGAGTAACACAAAAAGGAGAGTCCTAGTTCCATGTCGAAAAAGAAGAACAGGAAAATAATACCTTACAGAAGACCTCACAACATCAATGTGGGAATGATCATCTTCGGGATCATTTTCTTATATATGCTTTTTAATATCTTTGCCTATTTCAGAAGAGACCATGTACAGTTTTATGAAGTGGTGGAAGGAGGTATTGTAAATAACAAACAATATACCGGCCTGATCTTGCGGGAAGAGCAGGTGTGCAACGCCCAAAACAGCGGTTATATCAATTATTATCTGCGAGAAGGAAAACGGGCTTCTGTGGGAACACGGATCTATTCTCTGGATGAGACCGGCCGTCTGGATTCTCTTTTAAAAGAAAACGGAGTAGAAGATACAGCTCTCCCTGAAGAAAACCTGGCAGACCTTAAAAAGCAACTGTCTTCTTATGTGCTCTCACGGTCGGATGAAGAGTTTGACTCTATTTATGATGCCAGATATTCACTGGAGGCGGCTGTTATGGAATACTCCAGTTTCAGCGCTTTAGACCAGTTAGATAAGATATCCCAGGATTCCAGCCTTGTATTTGAGCAGGTGCAGGCCGATGTATCTGGCGTAGTTTCCTATGGTATTGATTCCTATGAATCTCTGCAGCCTTCTGATGTAGATGCAGACAGCTTTAATAAAGCCAATTATACAAAAAGCATCCACAAATCCGGCGATCTGATCGAAAGCGGAACGCCTGCCTATAAGATCGCATCCTCAGAAAACTGGTCCATTGTCTTTCCGCTTTCAAGTGAAGATGCATCCCTGTATGCAGACAAGACCTCTCTTACCATTGATTTCAGGGATTACGATCTGACCACCACAGCTGACTATTCTACTTTTACAGGCAAAGACGGCGCCACTTATGGAAAACTGAATCTAAATCGGTATATGGCCCAGTTTATCATGGACCGATTTATTGAGTTTGAGATTGAACTGCCTCAGTCCAAGGGATTAAAGATACCTGTCACTGCAGTAACAGAAAAGAACTTCTACATGGTTCCAAAATCCTATGCGGCACAGGGCGGTGATTCTACTGACATCGGATTTAATAAAGAAGTTTACAGTGCAGATGGAACTTCCGTTGTTTTTATACCTTTAAATGAAGATTATGAAGATGATGAGTTCTACTATATTGCAGTAGACGAAGACGGGGATTTTAAAGCAGGGGATTACATTGTTCGGCCTGACTCCTCTGACCGGTACCAGATTGGCCGTACATCCTCATTAAAGGGTGTATTCAATATTAATAAAGGATATACTGTCTTTACGCAGGTTGAGATATTAGATTCCAACAGCGAGTATTATACAGTAAAGAATAATGTTACCTACGGACTTTCTGTTTATGACCATATTGTACTGGATGCGTCTTCAGTAGGTGAAGGACAGCTTCTGTACCAGTAAATAAATTTGAAAGCAGTCATCATTACAAGGAGGAAATGAGCCATGATAAGAAAACAGATCAATGAAGTAAGAAAAAACATAGAAGAAGCCTGCAGGCGGGCTGGACGTGACCCGAAAGAGGTTACTCTTATTGCAGTAAGCAAAACGAAACCCGTTCCTATGCTGGAAGAGGCATATGAAGCCGGAGCAAGAGATTTCGGTGAAAATAAAGTTCAGGAGATCTTACAGAAAAAGCCGGTCCTTCCGGAAGATATCCGCTGGCACATGATCGGTCATCTCCAGCGCAATAAAGTACACCAGGTAATGGGAAAGGCTGTTCTCATTCATTCTGTCGATTCCCTGCGTTTAGCAGAGCAGATTGAAGCAGAAGCTGCCAAAAAAGATATGGTAGCGGACATTTTACTGGAAGTCAATGTAGCAAAAGAGGAGAGTAAATATGGCTTTTTATTAGAGGATACAGAGGCTGCGATCCGTGAAATTGCAAAATTCCCCCACGTTCGCATTAAAGGACTTATGACAATTGCTCCTTTTGTAGAGAATCCAGAAGAAAATCGCCCTGTTTTTAAAAAATTATATGAATTTGCTGTTGACATAGGTAAGAAAAACATTGATAATGTTACTATGGGTGTGCTTTCAATGGGTATGACTGGTGATTATCAGGTTGCCATTGAAGAAGGCGCTACCATGGTAAGAGTCGGAACCGGTATTTTTGGTGCCCGGCTATATGGTGCTGCCCAGTAACAGCAGCATGAAAAGAGGATTGGAGAGAGTAAAATGAGTCTGTTAGGTAAGTTAATGGATACCATGCGGTTAAGTTCTGAAGATGATGAGGACGATTACTACCTGGATGATGACTTTGAAGATGAAGCTCCCAAAAAAGGGCTCTTCTCAAAGAGAAATAATACAGAATCGGAAGATGAGCCAGAAGCTCAGGAGAAACCAAGATTTTTAGGCCGTTCAAATCCAAAAGTAGTTCCTATGAGAAGAAGTATGGAAGTGACTATGATCAAGCCAACTTCCATGGATGATTCCAGAGATATCTGTGATTACCTTCTTTCTGGAAAGGCAGTTGTATTAAATATGGAAGGAATTCACATGGAGACCGCTCAGCGAATCATTGATTTCACTTCCGGCGCTACCTATTCCATGAATGGTAATCTCCAGAAGATTTCCAACTACATCTTTATCGCTACACCTGATTCTGTTGAGCTGTCCGGTGATTTTCAGGACATCCTGTCAGCAGGTGCCACCTCAGGAATGGACATGTCCAACCTGAATATCCATTTATAATACAGAAGTTTGCGGCAGACCCCTACAGAGTCTGCCGATTTTCTATCTAAATGAGAGTTGCCCACCGGCAACGCTGCCCATAAATATAACAGCACCAAGGAGAATGATATGTCAAAACGCTTGAATGTTTATAAAGACCATACCCCTATCTATGACATTGTAATGGAATCATCCTTTGATAAACTTGCAGAAGAGGTAAGTAAATTCAATCTGGGAGCGCATAAAATATGTATCATAACAGATACCAATGTAGCTCCTTTGTATCTAGAAGAGGTAAAAGAACTTTTAAGCAGATGCTGCAAAAAAGTTTCTTATTTTATCATTCCTGCAGGGGAAGAGCATAAAAATCTGGATACAGTTAAAAAGCTCTACGAACACCTTATTTTGGAACACTTTGACCGGAAAGATATGTTAGCTGCTTTAGGAGGCGGCGTCATCGGTGATATGTGTGGTTTTACAGCGGCTACCTATTTAAGAGGTATCGATTTTATCCAGATCCCAACTACATTGCTTTCCCAGGTGGATTCCAGCATCGGCGGAAAAACAGGTGTTGACTTTGACGCTTATAAAAATATGGTAGGCGCATTCCATATGCCAAGACTGGTATATACCAACTTAAATACCCTTTTAAGTCTCCCTAAAGAGCAGTTTTCTTCCGGTATGGGGGAAGTGATCAAGCATGGACTGATCAAAGATGCTTCTTACTATCAGTGGTTAAAAAACAGCAAAGATGCCATTTTAAAGAGAGATCTGGCTGTTTGCGAAGATATGGTATTTCGCAGTAATGAGATCAAAAAACAGGTTGTAGAAAATGATCCTACGGAACAGGGCGAGCGGGCTCTTTTAAACTTTGGACATACTTTAGGACATGCGATTGAAAAGCTTAAAAATTTCTCTGCTTTTCATGGCCACTGTGTAGGTCTTGGCTGCATTGCAGCGGCCTGTATCTGTGCGGCAAGAGGAACTCTGACCTGGGAGGCTGCAGACGATATCCGGGCAGCTTTCGATGCTTTTGGCCTTCCTGTAACTGTAGACGGCCTGAAATGGGAAGACGTTTACGCAACCACAAAAAGTGATAAAAAAATGGATTCCGGCGTAGTTAAGTTTATTCTCTTAAATTCTGTTGGAGACGCCTATGTAGACCGCACCGTAACAGAAGAAGAGATGAAAGAAGGATTCAACCATATTACAGGCGGTGCTAAAGGAGAGGAAAGATGACAAAAGAAAAACGTGCGCTTTTTATGCGCTTTATCCTTGGCTTTGTAATCCTTGTAGGACTTGACCAGTGGACCAAAGGACTGGTGGTAGCTCATTTAAAGGGCAATTCTCCTTTGGAACTGATCCCGGGAGTATTTGAACTTTATTATTCTGAAAATCGGGGGGCTGCTTTTGGAATGCTCCAGGAAAAGCAACTGTTCTTTTTCCTGATTGCAGTGATCGTTTTAGGGGCTGTTTTCTATATGCTCTGGCGTATGCCGAACGGAAAGAAATACCGTCCTTTGGCTGTGTGCATGTTAGGCATCGCGTCTGGTGCAGTAGGAAATATGATCGACCGTATCTCTCAGAGCTACGTAGTGGATTTTCTGTATTTTAAATTAATCAATTTCCCTATTTTTAACGTAGCTGACTGCTATGTGACCTGTGCAGCTTTTGGCCTGGTACTTCTTATTATGTTTTATTACAGTGATGAAGACATGGTTGTATTCAATATGAAAAAGAAAGGCGGAAAGCAGTGAAACAGGAACTTTTCCCTGAAATAGCAGACAGCGGCCTGCGCATCGATAAATACCTTTCTACGGTCAATGAACAGTTAAGCCGTTCCTATATCCAAAAGCTTTTAAAAAACGGACTTGTATTGGTAGACGGCAAACCGGTAAAAGCCAGCTATCAGGTAGAGGAAGGCGATGTGATCTCCTTAGATATCCCGCAGGCAGTAGAACCGGAGATCGAGCCGGAAGATATGGATCTGGACATTTTGTATGAGGATCAGGACGTGATCCTTGTGAATAAGCCAAAAGGAATGGTAGTTCATCCCGCTGCAGGCCATTATTCCCATACGCTGGTAAACGGACTGATGTATCACTGCAAAGACCAGCTTTCCGGTATCAACGGCATAATGCGGCCGGGCATCGTACACCGCATTGATATGGATACCACAGGTGTTATTATTGCCTGCAAAAATGATATGGCCCACAACTCTATTGCCGCACAGTTAAAGGAGCATTCCATTACCAGGCGGTATCAGGCTATTGTCCATGGAGTATTAAAAGACGATACAGGTACCATTGAAGGACCAATCGGCCGCCATCCTACAGACCGCAAGAAGATGAGCATTAATTATAATAATGGAAAAAGTGCAGTGACCCATTATAAGGTCTTAAAACGATTTCGCCAGTATACCCATGTAGAATGCAGACTGGAAACAGGCCGCACTCACCAGATCCGCGTGCATATGGCAAGCATAGGTCATCCTTTACTGGGGGATTTGGTCTATGGACCTGGGAAAAGCCCCATTCCCGGACTGCAGGGCCAGACTCTCCACGCAGGTATCTTAGGTTTTATCCATCCAAGATCAAGAGAGTACATGGAATTTACAGCGCCTCTTCCTGAATATTTTACAAAACTTTTGAATACATTGCCAAAATAACCTATTTGTCCGACAAATGTCGGACATTTTTATATTTCTATATACTTTTTGGAATTTTTGAGTTATAATATAGGTATCAAGAAAGCGATTTGATAAAAAAATTAAAAAACGGACAAGACGACATCAGACGCAGAACGGAAAGGGGTAGGTTTTATGTCAGGAAATCTTATTATTACCATAGGAAGACAGAGCGGAAGCGGCGGTAAAAAAATCGGGGAAATGCTTGCCGAAAAGCTGGGAGTAAAGTGTTATGACAAAGAACTTCTTGCTCAGGCTGCAAAACACAGCGGACTTTGCGAAGAATTATTTGAAAAACACGATGAACGTCCTACCAGCAGTTTTCTTTACTCTCTGGTGATGGATTCCTATTCCATGGGTTACACATCAACGGGCTACTCTGATATGCCTATTAACCACAAGATCTTCCTTGCACAGTTTGATACCATCAAGAAACTGGCAGACGAAGGTCCATGTGTTATCATCGGACGGTGTGCAGACTATGCATTGGAGGATTATCCAAATGTAGTCAGTGTATTTATTACCGGTGATGAAGCAGATAAGATCAAACGTGTCAGCGAGCTTTATAAAGTAGATGAAGCGAAGGCAAAGGATCTGATGATCAAGACCGACAAGAGAAGATCCAGCTACTACAATTATTACTCCAACAAGAAATGGGGCGACCCAAGAAGCTATGATATGTGTATTAATAGCAGTGCTGTAGGAGCAGAGGGTGCTGTAGATATTATCGTGGAACTGGCAAAGAAAAAACAGGAGTGGAATAATCAGAAATAAAATACTTGGCAATAAATAAATGAAATACTACATAAAGCACCCCGCTGCAACGGATACACAGGCGGCGGGGTGCTTTTATCTGTTTTGTACAACGCTTATCCACCGGCTTATCGGGAGATAAACGTTGATTTCATGTTTATTCTACTGTAACAGATTTAGCCAGATTTCTTGGCTGGTCTACGTCCAGGTTCTTTCCGACTGACGCATAATATGCAATCAGCTGTAAGATAGCTGCAATCGGGAATACAGTAAAGCTGTCCGCAATATCCGGGATACGGATCTGCACATCGGCAATATCGTCCTCGATCACTGCAGATTCTTTTATAAGAAGAATCACAAAGGCGCCTCTGGCCTTTACTTCACGGACATTGGAAATGGTCTTTGCAAAAATATGCTCCTGGGTAGCAATGGCAATCACCGGCACTTTTTCTGAGATCAGAGCAATGGTTCCATGCTTTAATTCACCAGCTGCATAAGCTTCTGCGTGGATATAGGAGATCTCTTTTAACTTTAAAGCTCCCTCTAAAGAAAAGGCATAATCCAGACCTCTTCCTATAAAGAAGGCATCATTCTTGGAAATGATATGGTTTACAATGTTTTTGATCTCATCTCTGCGTCCGATCATGGTCTCCATGGCAGGAATGGCATCTAACAGTTCCTTCATAAAGTTCTCTGCCTGTACTGGGCTGTATACGCCTCTTACAAGGGCCATACGGCAGTAGATCAGGTACAGGGCGGCTAACTGTACAGAGTAGGCCTTAGTGCTGGCTACGGCAATCTCAGGGCCTGCGTGGGTGTAGAGAACGTAGTCGCTTTCTCTTGCAATGGTTGATCCCTTTACATTGACAACTGCCAATACCGGTGCATGATAAGATTGAGCCAAACGCATTGCTGCCAGAGTATCAATAGTCTCACCGGACTGAGAGATCACAATCACCAGAGTCTTTTCATCAATGAGCGGTGTTTCATAGCGGAATTCAGAAGCAATGGAAACAGTGACCGGGATACGGATCCCCGGCTCAATGAGGGCTCTTGCAACCATTCCTGCATGCATGGCAGTTCCGCAAGCGATTACATGGATGCGGCTGCAGTCTTTTAAGATCGTATCCGGAATGCCATCATCGGTCAGATCCGGCAGTCCCTTGCTCAAACGTGGGAGAATGGTATTTTTTAATGCATCCGGCTGTTCATGGATTTCTTTTAACATAAAGTGTGGGAAACCATTTTTCATGGCTGCATCTACATTCCAGTTTACTTCCATCATATCTGGTTCTACACGTTTTAATTCCATATCGTAAACACGTACTTTGTATGGAGTAAGGCGTACAATATGTTCCTCAGGTACTACAAAGTATTCTTTTGTATAAGCAATCAGGGCGGTAAGATCTGATGCGATCATGGCTCCTGAGTGCGTATAAGCCGCTACAAGGGGGCTTACATTGCGCACTGCATAAATCTCGCCCGGACGGTCTTCAAACATGATACAGAAGCCGTAGGAACCCTGGAGTTCCTTCACAAAGTGACGGATGGCCAAAAGAGGATCATGGTCCATGCGCTCATAAAGGGCATTTAATACACCTGCAGCTACTTCGCTGTCTGTCTGAGAGAGCAGATGATCTTCCAGATCATATTCTTCTGTAAGCTGATGGTAGTTCTCAATGATGCCGTTGTGGATCAGCGTAACCAGTCCCTGACTGTGTGGATGGGCATTTTCTGTTGTAACGCCGCCATGGGTTGCCCAGCGGGTATGACCGATGCCACAGTGGGAAGAGCAGTCCCTTTCCTGTTTTACAATCTCTTTTAATGCAGCTACCTTTCCTACGGTCTTGATCAGATGAATTTTTGAGTCATTTCCAAAATAAGCAATGCCGGCACTGTCATAACCTCTGTATTCCAGACCTGCCAGTCCGTTTAAAAGTATATTTTCTGCCTCAAGAGGCCCTGTATATCCAATAATTCCGCACATAAAATATAAATCCTTTCTCAGTCCAGCCAATACAATGAACAGAGTACGCTGTTTCACCGTCAATAATGTTTCGTTTTGTCCGGTTATACCAGCTTTGTTTTGCAGTTACCCACATATTTTTCCGATATAAAACACGCCCGGACTGCATGGGAGAGCACCCGCCGAATACGTTCGATTCTCTCTCCACCTCGTTAACCTGTTCCGGCAGTAAGTCATTACTGTTCACGATCCGGCCCAGGTGCATGGCGCTATAGCTTTGCTATTTTTATCTGTTTCCTCCTAAAACAAATCTAACTCATTATATCTTATATCTATAATATGCGTCAACTCTTAATTTTGCTGCTGTATCAGTTATAAGTGTTGCTATCTTACGGCATTTTCGGCTCCCAAAGTGCCTACACGTGTACAGTAACGCTTAATGGTTCTGTAAGACTTTCACACTATATTTTGAGAAAATCATGTGATATAATCATGTTTGGTTTGAAAACAAAGAATATAAAATTATGAGGTATATTATGCGATTACATGAAAATAATAATGAAGATGACGAACTGCAGCGTTTGCGGGCCCGCAGACAGGGAACCGGCCGCAGCAGACGGCCTGCATCTAACGTTTCAAGATCTGTATCTTTCGGAGCAAACTATAAAACAGCGACAAAGCAGTCAAAAACCGTAGATCATACATATGATGAGGACTATTATGAGGAAGAGGATTATGACTGCGAAAATGATAGAACCCAATCAGACGGCAACGCAGATCATAGCGGCTTAATGCTCCCTTTTGAAAATGAAAACCGTCGAAGCCGCAGAGTAAGTTCTGCAAATCCTTATCAGCCAGAACGGACCGCTTTAGCTCAACCCCAAAATAGTTTCCGTAGTTCTGGTTCCAACAGTTCTTATAAGTCCAGACATCCATCCAGAAAACGTAAAAAAACAAAATGGCCGGCAATTCTTTTATGCCTGTTTGCTGTAATCTGCGTTTATGGAGGATGGACCTTCATCCACAGAGCCACCGGCTATTGGAATATTGCAGTATTTGGTGTAGACAGCCGTGACGGAAATACAAAGAATGCCTTGGCTGACGTTCAGGTGATCTGCAGCATCAACCAGGAGACCGGTGATATAAAACTGGTAAGCGTTTACCGCGATACCTATTTAAAGATTGATTCCAAGGGAACTTATCACAAGATCAATGAAGCCTATTTCAAAGGCGGCCACAAACAGGCTGTATCAGCCCTGGAAGAAAACCTGGATCTGAAGATTGATGATTATGCCACCTTTAACTGGAAGGCAGTGGCACAGGCAATTAACGTTTTAGGCGGCGTTGATATTGATATTACACAGCCTGAATTTAAGTATATCAATGCATTTATTACAGAAACTGTTAATTCTACAGGAATTGGTTCTACTCAGTTAGCAAGTGCAGGACCAAATCATTTAGATGGTGTACAGGCAGTGGCTTACTGCAGACTGCGTCTGATGGATACAGATTTCCAGCGTACGGAACGTCAGAGAAAGGTTATTTCCCTGGCTCTTGAAAAAGCAAAACAGGCAGATCTGGCTACCAGGACCAATCTGGTGAAGGCGATCCTGCCGCAGATTTCTACCAGCGTGGGAGTTGATGATGTTTTACCTCTTGCAAAGAATATAAGCAAATATCATATTGGCGAAACTGCCGGATTTCCATTTGCTCAGAAAACAAAGAAAATGGGTAAAATGGACTGTGTTATCCCTGTTACCCTTGAAAGCAATGTAGTTACACTGCACCAGTTCCTATACGGTGAAGCCTCTCTGTATAATCCTTCTTCCGACGTAAAGAAGATTAGTGACCATATTGCAGAGGAATCCGGTTTTTATGAAGGCGGAAAAGCAGCTCCGACATCTTCCGGTTCGGCTAAATCAGACAGCAAGGGACAGTCATCTGGAAACAGTAAAAATAATGCTCCCACGTCTGCTCAGACTGCTGCAGAGACCGCAGCTACAGAAAGTTCTGAAGCAGAAGAGGTGATCGCTGAAACCAGTGAAACAGCTGATGAGACGGAAGCAGAAGAGAACACTGTAGCTATCATTGAAAAACCGGACGAATCAAAAGCTGAAAAAGAAACCACCAGTGCTTCTGAAGGCGGTCCTGGTACAGTAAAACCGAAGGAAACTGAAAAAACGGCGGAAACAATAGCTGATGATTCTTCAAAAGGACCAGGTACTCAAGAAACTTCCGGTAATCCAGGAAATAATCCAGGAAATAATCCAGGAAATTCTTCTGATGGAAACACGGACCTAATTGGTCCGGGAGTATAATTCCAATATTGTATTTGCTCCAAGTCTATGTTAAAATGTTTTATAAGATAAACAATTTACGATTCTTACAAAATTTACAAAACAACATGATTGCGAAAGAAGAGATGCTATTATGATTAGCTGCCGCTACGTTATTTCTACAAATCACGGACTTCATGCAGCCAATGCCATGAGCTTAAGCCGTGCCGCCTCCGAATACCAGTGCAAGATCACACTGGAAAGTTCCAAAGGAGTGGCCGACTGTAAAAATGTCCTTTCACTGATGAGTCTTGGCGCCAAACAAGGTGATTCACTGGTGTTGACCGCAGATGGGCCTGATGAAATACAGGCTGTGGGGTATTTAAGTGGGATTCTCAGGACGATTTTGTAATAATTCCATTGACGAATGCACAAATATACGATATATTAGACGTAAGTTTAGTCCATACTAAATTTACATCATAAGTTCAAATAAAAATTTATTCAAACCACCATGGAAACATGGTCCACAG
>CAVFER010000009.1:0-14251 GCA_963621525.1 bacterium
ATTTATAAGGGAAATCTGGAGCTGCTAATTGCGAACTTCACGGATTCAGGTTTTAGTTAAAAAATCAACTGTTTATACCAGTTTTACTGGTGGGAAAGTTGAGTAATGATATAAAAAGAGAAGCTGACATAGCATCAGCTTCCCTCTTATTATTGTACTAATCCTCTGTACTAATAATGTACTAATTACGCAAAATTTCATACATTTTACTCAGATGTACCACATTCACAAATCCTTATTTTAAGCCATTTTTTAGAATTTGCCAGCCTTTGCAGCTTCCTCAATGCTTACAGCAACTGCAACAGTAGCACCTACCATAGGGTTGTTACCCATACCGATCAGGCCCATCATTTCTACGTGAGCAGGAACGGAAGAGGAACCAGCGAACTGTGCGTCAGAGTGCATACGTCCCATGGTATCAGTCATACCGTAGGAAGCAGGACCTGCTGCCATGTTGTCTGGGTGAAGAGTACGTCCTGTACCGCCGCCGGAAGCTACGGAGAAGTACTTCTTGCCTTTCTCTACGCATTCCTTCTTGTAGGTACCAGCTACTGGATGCTGGAATCTGGTTGGGTTGGTGGAGTTACCGGTGATAGAAACGTCAACGCCTTCCTTCCACATGATAGCAACGCCTTCTGTTACGTCATTAGCGCCGTAGCAGTTAACTTTTGCTCTTAAGCCTTCAGAGTAGGACTTTCTCCACAGTTCTTTCACTTCGCCTGTGTAGTAATTCATCTCAGTCTCAACATATGTAAATCCATTGATACGGGAGATAATCTGAGCAGCGTCTTTTCCTAAACCGTTTAAGATAACGCGCAGAGGTTTCTGACGAACTTTGTTTGCCTTCTCAGCAATACCGATAGCGCCTTCAGCAGCTGCGAAGGACTCATGTCCTGCTAAGAAGCAGAAGCAGTCAGTATCTTCTTCCAGAAGCATCTTGCCCAGATTACCATGTCCTAAACCAACCTTACGCTGATCAGCAACAGAACCTGGGATACAGAATGCCTGAAGACCTTCGCCGATTGCAGCAGCAGCGTCAGCAGCTCTTCTGCAGCCCTTCTTGATAGCGATAGCAGCGCCTACAGTGTAAGCCCAGCAAGCGTTCTCGAAGCAGATAGGCTGGATCTTCTTAACCTGAGCATAAACGTCCAGGCCTGCATCTTTTGTGATCTTCTCAGCTTCTTCGATAGAAGCAATGCCATAGCTGTTTAATACAGAATTGATCTTATCAATTCTTCTCTCATATGATTCAAATAATGCCATCTTCTTAATCCTCCTAATTGGTCCTCATCATTCTTTACGTGGGTCAACGATCTTAACAGCGTCAGCAACGCGGCCGTACTGTCCTTTAGCCTTTTCCCATGCAGTAGTAGGATCATCACCCTTCTTGATGAAATCGGTCATCTTGCCAAGGTTTACGAACTGGTATCCGATGATCTGATCTTCAGCATCTAATGCGATACCGGTTACATAGCCTTCTGCCATTTCCAGATAACGTGGACCTTTCTTAAGAGTTCCGTACATAGTACCAACCTGAGAACGCAGTCCCTTTCCAAGGTCTTCCAGACCAGCACCTACAGGAAGTCCGTCTTCAGAGAATGCACTCTGGGTTCTTCCGTAAACGATCTGTAAGAACAGCTCTCTCATAGCGGTATTGATCGCATCACATACCAGGTCAGTATTTAATGCTTCCAGAACAGTCAGACCTGGAAGGATCTCAGCTGCCATAGCTGCAGAGTGGGTCATACCTGAACATCCGATGGTCTCTACCAGAGCCTCCTGGATGATACCTTCTTTTACGTTCAGGGTCAGCTTACAGGCACCCTGCTGTGGAGCACACCAGCCTACACCGTGTGTCAGACCGGAAATGTCTTTGATCTCCTTTGATTTTACCCATTTTGCTTCTTCTGGGATTGGAGCAGCGCCATGATGAACGCCCTGTGCAACTTTGCACATTTCTTCTACTTCCTGTGAATAAATCATGTGTTAAAACTCCTTTCAAAGATACTTGTATGATTGGTTGTGTCTGATTGAAACAGACATGTCCGTTTGTTTAAGCAGGCTGCCTTTGTTTAACAATTGTTAAATTTATCACGGCATACCTGTGTTCATTTTCTCACATAATATGACATTTTACAAGCAAAATTTTCTCATATGAGAAACAAGTTTTTCATGTAAATGTACTAAAAAAAATACAGAAAGATCGGAAAATGGATATAAAAAAGACTGCTGTAAAAAGGGGGATGGCCCGGAGTACTCTGCATAGCAGGTACTGCCGGGCCTGCGTCATCTCTGACTGGTTTAAAATATACCATGGTCCGGTCTGAAATGCAATGGAAGTCATAGAAACGTAATGATTCGTAATATTTCTTACGAAAAACAAAGAAATATGCGGGTTTGTGCGAAAATATTTGAAAAATCCGCAGTTTTGTTATATACTACATATTATGACGGCGGAGGTGCGTCTTTTGGAGATGCCCGCTAAATATACAAATAAGGATGGTTTTGCTATGGCATTATTAGAAACATGGAGAAATCTGGCATATGGTGACGGCCTGGATGATAAAAAAAGAGAAGAGCTGTGGTCCGGATATTTCCAGATCGAAAAAGGAATCTATGAGCAGATCCTTTCTCAGCCTGAGCAGGTAATTACAGGTACTGTTAAGGAACTGGCTGAGAAGTACAATACTGAGATCCTGATCATGACCGGATTCTTAGATGGTATCAACGAAAGCTTAAAGGGATATGAGAACCCGATCGATACTATGGAAGAAGATACCGAAGTTAAGATCGAGATCGATCCAGAGAAGCTGTACTACAACATGGTAGAAGCTAAGGCTACTTGGCTGTATGAGCTTCCACAGTGGGATGCAATCCTGACTCCAGAAAAACGTAAGGAACTGTACAAGAACCAGAAAGCTTCCGGTACTGTTCGTAAGGGAAAGAAGATTTTCCCGAATGATCCGTGTCCATGCGGAAGCGGCAAGAAGTACAAAAAGTGCTGCGGTAAGAACGCTTAAGCAATCTGAAATGTGCGCCTGTCCGGAATCTTCCGGGCAGGTCTTTTAATGTTGTAAGAAAAGGAAAAGAAAATGGAAGCATATACAAGCTTTGCTCAGGTCTATGATCTGTTTCAGGATAATATTCCTTATGAGGAATGGGCAGATTATTTAAAAAGCCTGTTACATGAATATGGAGTAAAAGACGGACTTGTCCTGGATCTGGGCTGCGGCACAGGAAGCATCACTGAGCTTTTAGCAAAGGCCGGATATGACATGATTGGTGTGGACAATTCTGAAGACATGCTGGAGATCGCCATGGATAAGCGGAGCAGATCGGGAATGGATATCCTGTATCTTTTACAGGATATGCGGGAGTTTGAGCTTTACGGTACAGTAAAGGCAGCAGTGAGTATCTGCGATTCCATGAACTATATCCTGGAAAAAGAAGATTTAGTACAGGTGTTTAAACTGGTAAATAATTATCTGGATCCGTCGGGTATCTTTATTTTTGACATGAATACAGAATACAAGTATACTCATCTTTTAGCAGATGGGACTTTTGCGGAAAACCGGGAGGAAAGCAGCTTTATCTGGGAGAATTTCTATGATGAAAAAGAGCGGATCAACGAATATGACCTGACTTTATTTATCAAAGAAGGGGAACTGTTCCGCAAATTTGAAGAGACTCATTATCAGAGATGTTATTCTTTAGATGAGGTGAAAGAGGCAGCAAAAGAGGCGGGAATGGAATTTGTGGCCGCTTATGATGCTTTTACCAGGGAACCTGTAACAAATGACAGCGAAAGAGTGTATCTTGTTTTCAGGGAGAATGGAAAGTAAGAAACGTCATTAACGACGAAGTATCTGCGTTGGCGGGCAGTAGAGCACGAAAGTGCGAGATTCACGAGCAAATAAAAATAACGAGGAGAAAAAACATATGGCAGATTATGTGATCAGAGCAACTGCAGCAGAAGGACAGATCCGTGCCTTTGCGGCAACTACCAGAGATCTGACTGAGACTGCAAGACAGGCTCATAATACAAGTCCCGTGGCAACAGCGGCACTTGGAAGATTAATGACAGCAGCTGTGATGATGGGCTATGATATGAAGGGAGCAGATGACCTTCTTACCATAAAGATTCAGGGCGACGGCCCTATTGGCGGACTGGTAGTTACTGCTGACTCCAAAGGTGAGGTGAAAGGCTATGCTTTTAATCCGGGAGTCATGCTTCCGCCAAATGATAAGGGAAAGCTGGATGTAGGCGGCGCTTTAGGAGT
Source organism: bacterium (assembly GCA_963621525.1). Lineage (GTDB taxonomy): Bacteria > Bacillota > Clostridia > Lachnospirales > Lachnospiraceae > Enterocloster. The sequence goes on from CAVFER010000009.1 coordinate 4,281, forward strand.
AGGCGTTTTAAGCGTGATCAAGGATATCGGCTTAAAAGAACCCTATGTGGGACAGACTATTCTGGTATCTGGAGAGATTGCAGAGGACCTTACCTATTATTATGCAACTTCCGAGCAGACACCTTCTTCTGTGGCACTGGGCGTTCTGATGAACAAGGATAATACAGTCCGTCAGGCTGGCGGATTTATCATCCAGCTGATGCCGGGTGCTTCTGAGGCAGTGATCTCTGCTCTGGAAGAGAAGATCAAGGAGATCCATTCTATTACCACATTATTAGATGTGGGAAATACACCGGAGACTATCTTACAGTACATTTTAGGAGACTTAGGACTGGAAATCAATGAAAAGCTTCCGGCTAAGTTTATCTGTAACTGCAATAAGAGCCGGATCGAGAGGGCGCTGATCAGTATTGGAAAGAAGGATATCCAGGAAATGATCGATGACGGTAAGCCAATTGAGATAAACTGTCATTTCTGCAACAAGAATTATACCTTTGATGTAAATGAATTAAAAGAAATTCTGGAGAAGGCAAGAAGATAAAATACACACAAAAGGAGCCAGTCATATGACTGGCTCCTTTGTAATCATTTGAAATTCACGTATAACTTACTTCAACTATCTATCAAATTGATATATGTTTGAAAAAGGTACACTGTTGTTCATTGATTATAATTTGGTTACGTTAGTAGCCTGAGGTCCCTTAGCACCATTTACTACGTCGAACTCAACTTCTGCGCCCTCGTCTAAAGACTTGAAGCCTTCCATGTTCAGACCTGAGTAGTGTACGAATACATCGTTTCCCTGCTCGTCAGAAATGAATCCGTAACCCTTCTGGTTGTTGAACCACTTAACTGTACCTTTCATTGTGATACCTCCAAAAAATATAAAAAAATGTTGAGCTGCAAGTAATTTCGCAACTGTGACTAGAATATCACAAATCGGAGGCGGTGTCAAACCTTTTGTGCCTAAGAAAATATGGAACGCATGGTCCATAACGGGCAGATAGCCCGGGATTAGGGAAAAATAAAATCTTGTGGAAAAAATAACGGACTTCTGGTACAATGGGGCATGGAAAAAATTTAACAATATCTCACTTTTGAGTTTACAAGTTAGAGAGGATTTGGAAATGCCTGAAAATGATACGAAAATGCCGAAAATAAAGCTGGTGAATATGATCAAACATTTCTGCACCATTACCAGACATCGTCTGTTAGTGTGCAAGCACTGTTTTCGGATTGGCTTGTACTGGCAGGGACTGACTCATGACCTGTCAAAGTACAGTCCGGAGGAATTCTGGACGGGAGTCCGCTATTACCAGGGAGACCGGAGTCCTAATGCGGCAGAGCGCGAGACCATTGGTTTTTCCAAGGCCTGGCTTCATCACAAGGGACGGAATAAGCACCATTTTGAGTACTGGATCGATGTTTCTTTAAATAAAGAAGAAGGTCTGGTGGGAAATAAGATGCCTGTGCGCTATGTAGCAGAGATGCTGTGTGACAGGATTGCAGCTTGTGAGGTGTACAGAGGGAAGAATTATACCAGTGGGTCGCCTATGGAATATTATGAATTTACAAAGAAATACATTACCATTCATCCGGAGACAAGGGCGCTTTTGGAAAAACTCCTGACAATCTTAAAGGATGACGGGGAAGATGCAGCTTATGCTTATATACGTAAGCTGTTAAAAGAGGGAAGCTATTAAAACCGGCTTCCCTTTTTTCTGCTTGTTTTGTTGTGGTTGAAGTTTTTGCGGACTGCTTATTCTTTCTGGAACAGATTTTCTTCGATAATGGCAACGGCATCACGGATGCAGTCAGGACAGGCCCTAAGGACTTTTCCGGTGTCTACGCCTTTTAATTCACGGCATACGATCGTGGAGTTTTTCGTCTTGAAAGCTGCGATGCAGTTTTTGGATGCCTTATAGGAAGTGCCTTTGGAGTTTGGCTGTTCAAGGTCTGCAGTGCTGATCTTTAAACCGGCTAATACAGCTGCTGCGGAAATAGCGCCGCAGGTCCCTTCCATGCCGCCCATTCCAAGACCAAGACCTTCTGTTACTTTAAACAGTGTCTCAGGGGCGATATCTACCTTATCTAAAAATGCGAAGGCTACAGACTGGGCACAGTTATAACCTTTGTTGTGACAGGCAATGGCTATGTCGGCTCTTGATTCTTTTGTGATCTCTGACATGATTATGTTCTCCTTTTCGTTAAAATTTGGAAATTTTTGTTGTGATGCTCTTATTTTGTTTTCAGCTTTAGGCAGATCATGTGAATGATGAAGCCGCCAAGGAATACACTGGCAAGATAAAGGAAGTTCCCTGAAAGTGTACCGATCACAAGGGAAATCTGGTGAAATACGATCTGCTCGTTTGGATAATAAGGGCTGATGTAAAACATATCCGCATTTCCGTATGAGTGTGACAGGACATTTATGGCTGTGGCAATGGCTGCGCAGATGAGAAACAGAGGGATCACAGAGAGGTAGGTCCGGACTATTTCTATATGTTTTTTTCCGGCAGGCTGATCGTTTTTGCCCGGTCTGTAAAATGCACAGGTAAGCCCCATGAAGATCAGGATAAAATGCCATAGAAAGCCATGGAGGGTCATTGTCCAGTAAGGATGCATCAGCCCACTTGGCTCAGCAAGTGCCATGATCCCGCCAAGAAGCCCGAAATCCTGGATAAAAGTGTAAATAGTATTTCGCAGTTTCTGTGGTATAAAGGGGAAGAGAAGCCCAAGATACATAGGAACGCTGCATAGCTGGAAGGGAAAATACCACCAGTCGTAATGATTGTTATTCTCTATATGATAAATAAAAAGCTGCTTATATATTTCGGTCAGCGCCAGTATGAGGCCGCATGTAAACAGCAGAGAGTCTGTTTTGATGCGCTTTTTGCGGGGAAGTTTTCTGGCAAGAAAAATGCTAATACTTACGCCCAAAAGTGTGAGTATCAGATGAAATGGACCATAAGGCGCCGGCAAATCCATGGTCCAGGCAGTTGCCTGTAAAAATGACCATACCATGTAAAAAGCCACCTTTGAATGAAATATTGTATGTTCGTTAAAGATTATACAACATTCCGGATGTATTGTCCATGCTGTGCATAAAAGGGAACAGGAAAAAGAAAAGAAAATGTTAGATTTACTGCTTGTATTTAGGGGGGCTTTCCGATAAAATAATATTAGCAGGCTGAGATGGTATTCCATGGGGGAATATCATTGAAAAAATCAGAAAAAATACTGTTGGCTGCGGCTTTGGCTGCAGCTGTGTTTGTTTGTGGAGGCTGTAAAAAAACAGCGTTTACAGATGAGATTAAGATCGAGACAGGGAATGAGAACCTGGGAAATCCGGATAACTTGAATGAGACCGGTTTACCCCAAATGGATGATCAAGAGATTGGTTCCCACGAAATCGATCTAAATAAGACCGACCAGGAAACAGAAACTTTGATCTATGTCCATGTATGTGGACAGGTAAAGGAACCGGGAGTCTACTCCTTAAAAGAAGGGAGCAGACTTTACGAAGCCATTGAAATGGCCGGCGGTGTGACGGAAAATGGTGTCTGTGATGCGCTGAACCTGGCAGCTGTACTGGAAGACGGGATGCGTATCATGGTCCCGGATACAGAACAGGCGAAACAATGGATAGATACGAAAAACGCTCCTGCAGGCAGCCTGGGTGTGACTGTTAAAGACACATCGGATGCGGGGACAGCTGGAAAGGTGAACTTAAACCGGGCCAGTGTGCAGGAACTTATGACGCTCAACGGCATCGGCCAGTCACGGGCGGAAGCCATTGTGCGTTACCGGGAGGAAATCGGCAGCTTTCAGACGATTGAAGATGTGATGAATGTGTCCGGTATTAAAGAAAATGCATTTAATAAGATAAAAGATAATATAACCGTATAGTGGCAGCAGATAGCTGATATATGTGGTTTCTGGTTGACGCTACAAGGAATAGATAATAAGGGGAGCTGGAAAAATGGCACGGGTATTAGTGGTAGATGATGAAAAACTGATCGTAAAAGGAATACGGTTCAGTTTAGAACAGGACGGTTATGAAGTGGACTGCGCTTATGACGGGGAAGAGGCCATCGAAATGGCAAAAAAGACAGAATATGATATCGTGCTGTTAGATGTAATGCTTCCAAAACATGACGGTTTTGAGGTGTGTCAGGCAATCCGGGAATTTTCAGATATGCCGGTGATCATGCTGACTGCTAAGGGCAGTGATATGGATAAGATCCTGGGATTGGAGTATGGTGCGGATGATTATATCAGCAAACCTTTTAATATTCTGGAGGTAAAGGCCCGCATCCGTGCGATCATCCGTCGCAGCATGAAGGCAAAGCGCCAGAAAAAGGAAGAACCGGCCAACCAGTATATCGGCGCAGGTGACCTGAAAATGGATACAGAAGGAAGACGGGTATTTATTGGTGAAAAAGAGATCAATCTTACAGCCAAAGAATTTGACTTGTTAGAACTTCTGGTACGCAATCCTAATAAGGTATACAGCCGTGAAGCACTTCTTAATTATGTATGGGGAAACAAGGCCATGGACAGCGGTGATGTAAGAACGGTTGACGTGCATGTAAGAAGATTAAGAGAAAAAATAGAACCCACACCAAGCGATCCAAAGTTTGTGCATACAAAGTGGGGCATTGGGTATTATTTTGCTGCGAAATAGGGGCCGCGTATACGATTATAAAATTGAGGATGAACTTTCGTGAAAATAACATTGGTTACAGTAGGAAAGATAAAAGAACGCTTTTTTGAGGATGCCATTGCTGAGTATAGCAAGAGGCTGAGCCGGTATTGCAAGTTGGAGATCATACAGGTGGCGGATGAAAAGACACCGGATGGGGTCAGTGAGAACGTAGAGCGGCAGATCAAGGAGAAAGAGGGACAGCGGATACTGGCCCAAATTAAGGAGGGGGCATATGTGATAGCCCTTGCAATCGAGGGAAAGATGCTTTCTAGTGAAGAGCTTGCGGGCAAGATGCAGAAACTGGGAGTGGAAGGAAAAGGACATCTGGTATTTGTTGTTGGCGGGTCGTTGGGACTTTCAAAGGAGATTATGGACCGGGCAGATTATGCCCTTAGTTTTTCTAAAATGACCTTTCCACATCAATTGATGCGTGTGGTCCTTTTGGAGCAGATTTACAGAGGCTTCAGGATCATAGCAGGGGAACCCTATCACAAGTAACATAGATAAAATGAGACTGTTTGGCCACTGCAAAAAATCCCTATACATATCTGAACAATTTTGCTATAATAATGGATAATTACAGTGCAGGAGGTAAGGGATTTTGGCAGAAGAAAATCGCAGTACACATAAAGTATATGAAAAAGATAAGCTCGGGGAAGTGCAGATTGCAGATGAGGTAGTAGCGATCATCGCAGGTCTGGCAGCTACGGAGGTAGAAGGCGTAGATTCCATGGCAGGAAACATTACCAATGAACTGGTTGGAAAACTTGGCATGAAGAATTTAAGCAAGGGCGTAAAAGTGGATGTGACAGAAGAGCACGTATCCGTAGACCTTTCCTTAAATATCCGTTATGGCTACAATATCCCTGCTGTCAGCGAACAGGTTCAGGAAAAGGTAAGTACCGCTATTGAAAATATGACGGGTCTTACAGTTCTGGATGTAAACATCAAGATCGCCGGTGTGAACATGAAAGAAAGCTAAAAAGGATGTGTAAGTATGCCCTGCAGGTATGGGAATAAAAGTTTCCTTACTTGCAGGGTGTTTTATGATGTGGGTTTACATTTCTGTTGTTTTTATGCATTGCCTTTGGTATAATCACAGATAGTGGAAAAAGAATTATTATAGAAACATGTAGAAAGAGGAAGAAAGAAATGACCAGAAGAGAATTAAGAGAACATTGTTTTAAAATGTTGTTCTCTGTGGATTTTTATACAACCGGCGAAGAAGCAAAAGCTCAGATGGAGCAATATTTCCAGTCCCCGCAAGAGGATGACACGGCTTCAGATGGTACCATTCAGGTAGTGCATAAGGTAGACATCGGAGAAAAGGAGCAGGCATATCTTCGGGAAAGAACTTCTAAGATAGTAGATCTTGCAGAGGAGATCGACAAGAAAATCGATGAAGTAGTAGCAGGCTGGAAGACAAAGCGTATGGGAAAGGTAGAACTTGCCATTTTACGTCTTGCGGTTTATGAGATGCTTTATGATGATACCATTCCTGAGAAAGTATCTGTCAATGAGGCAGTAGAGCTGGCAAAGAAATTCGGCGGAAATGAATCCTCGGCTTTTGTAAACGGTGTCCTTGCCAAATTCATTCCTAAGGAAGGTGCAAAGGAAGAGGCAAAACCGGCAGCAGAAGAGGCAGAAGCAAAAGAAGAAGTAGAAGAAACCGTTAAAGAAGAGACAAAAGAGCAGGAATAACAGATGGGAAGCGTTTACACCGTATCCCAGGTGACTTCATATATTAAAAATATGTTCACCCAGGATTTTGCGTTGAACCGTATCTCCATTAAAGGAGAAGTGTCCAACTGCAAATATCATACATCCGGCCATATTTATTTTACATTAAAGGACGGCGGCGCACAGATTGCCGCCGTCATGTTTGCAGGACAGGCAAAAAATCTGGACTTTCGTTTAACAGAAGGACAGGAAGTAGTGGTATCAGGAACCGTAGATGTATACGAAAGGGACGGACGTTACCAGCTTTATGCCAAAGAGATTAAACGGGAAGGCAGAGGCGATCTCTTCCTGCGTTTTGAAAAGCTGCGGGATGAGTTAGAAGAAATGGGAATGTTTGACGGCTGTTACAAGCAGCCGATTCCTAAATATGCGAAAAAGATCGGTATCGTTACAGCCGCTACCGGCGCGGCAATCCGTGACATCATGAATATCACAGCCAGACGCAATCCTTATGTCCAGCTGATCCTGTATCCCGCCCTTGTCCAGGGAGAACGGGCAAAATACAGCATTATAAAGGGAATACAAACACTGGATGCCTTAGGCCTTGACGTGCTTATTGTAGGGCGTGGAGGCGGTTCTATTGAGGATCTTTGGGCGTTCAATGAAGAAATGGTGGCAAGGGCCATTTTTGAATGTCATACCCCGGTGATATCCGCAGTGGGACATGAAACGGATGTGACCATTGCTGATTATGTAGCAGACCTGCGGGCTCCTACGCCTTCTGCGGCGGCAGAGCTGGCAGTTTTTGATTATAAGCAGTTTGAAGAAACGGTAGCTGCCTATAAGCTGGCTTTAGATAAGTCTGCAAAACGGCAGATAGAAAGGATTCGTTTCCGTCTGGAACAGTGCCGAATGCGCTTAAAACTTAAAAATCCAGAGCGGAACTTAAATGACCGAAAGCAGCAGCTGGCAGATCTGGAAGAAACGTTAAACCGCAGGATGCAAGAAGTTATTAAGGAAAGCAGAAGGGCATTAGAGCTGAAAGAGCAGTGTTTAAACCGGCTGATGACGGGAAAATTGGAAAAAGAAAAACACCGTCTGGCTCTGGAGACCGGCCGGTTAGAGGGGCTTTCTCCTTTAAAGAAATTAAGTGCCGGGTACGGCTTTGTGCAAAAAGAGTCCGGGGAAGCACTTAAATCTGTAAATCAGGTAAAGCCGGGAGATATGGTTCGTGTATATGTTACGGACGGTTTTTTTGATACACTTGTAAACAAGGTAAAAACGGCTGACATCGGAAATGGGAAGATCAGGAGAGAGGAAGAATAAACATGGCAGGAAGAAAGAAGACAACAGAAGCTCCGGAAAAAGAAATGAGCATCGAGGAAAATTTCGCCCGCCTGGAGGACATAATAAAAAAGCTGGAAAATGGGGAAAGTTCCTTAGAGGAAACATTTGCGGGGTATGAGGCAGGAATGAAGCTTGTGAAGTCTTTAAGCAGTCAGATCGATAAAGTAGAAAAGCAGATCCAAATATTGAGTGAGGATGAAGACAATGAGTGATAATACAGCATTTAGAGCAGAACTGGAAGAAAGAATCAATAAGATCAATGAGCAGATCGAAAGCTATCTGCCAGAGGAAAAGGGATATCAGAGCACGATCTTTGAGGCTATGAATTACAGCGTGAGAGCAGGTGGAAAGCGCCTTCGTCCACTGTTTATGCAGGAAATCTGCAGACTGTTTACAGGAGAAGTACAGCCGTCAGTCGTCCCCTTTATGGTGGCCATTGAGATGATTCACACATCTTCTCTGGTACATGATGATCTTCCGTGTATGGATGATGACATGATGCGCAGAGGAAAGGCAAGTACCTGGGCCGAATATGGCGAGGATATGGGAGTTTTGGCAGGTGACGCTCTGATGATCTATGCTTTTGAGGTAGCTGCGAAAGCATTTAAAGAAGTTTCAGAGGCAGATGACTTAAGAAGAGTAGGACGTGCCATTGAGATACTGGCTGCAAAGACCGGTATTTACGGCATGATCGGCGGACAGACCGTAGACGTAGAGTTATCCGGCGGCCCGATCCCGAAAAACAAACTGGATTTTATCTACCGTTTAAAGACAGGTGCTCTTATTGAGGCGTCCATGCTTATAGGTGCTGTTTTAGGCGGCGCGGCAGAGGAAGATTGCAAGATTGTAGAAAGCCTTGCAGGAAAAGTGGGACTGGCATTTCAGATTCAGGATGATATCCTGGATGTGACCGGAAAGCAGGAAGTTCTTGGCAAAGAAGCCGGAAGCGATGAAAGAAACCAGAAGACCACTTATGTGACCATAGAAGGACTGGAAAAGGCAAATAAGGATGTGGAATCGCTTTCTGCCCAGGCCATTGAAGACCTGAATAAACTGCCCGGAAACAATGAATTTCTGGAAAATTTGATCAACATCCTGATCAAGCGACAGAAGTAAAAAGCCAGAAATAAAAAGGAAGAACTTATGATATTGGAACAGATAAAGGGACCAGAAGATTTAAAACACATGTCCAATGAGGAACTTTCTGGTCTTGCCGGGGATATACGTAACTTTCTCGTTGAAAAGATCAGCCATACAGGAGGTCACCTGGCGTCAAATCTTGGAGTTGTGGAATTGACCATTGCATTATTCCGTACATTTGACCTGCCAAAGGATAAGATCATCTGGGATGTGGGACACCAGTCTTATACCCACAAGATTTTAAGCGGGCGGATGCAGGAATTTGATGAACTGCGTCAGTATGGCGGATTAAGCGGATTTCCCAAACGGAAGGAAAGCCCTTACGACTCCTTTGATACAGGCCACAGCTCCACCTCTATTTCCGCAGGTCTTGGCATTGCCCAGGGCCGGGATATCCTGGGAGAAGATTATAAGGTAGTATCTGTGATTGGAGATGGGGCTCTTACAGGAGGCATGGCATACGAGGCTTTAAATAATGCGGCCCGTATGAAGAAAAACTTTATCATTGTTTTAAATGACAATAAAATGTCCATTTCAGAAAATGTAGGCGGCATGTCCCGATATCTGAGCGGTCTGCGTACAGGAGACGGATATAATGACCTGAAAAAGAATGTAGTGGGCACTTTAGAACGCATCCCGGTATTAGGCGACCGTATGATCGACCGGATTAAGCGGACTAAAAACAGCATCAAGCAGCTGTTCATTCCGGGGATGCTTTTTGAAAATATGGGGATCACTTACCTAGGACCGGTAGACGGGCATAATATCCCGGAACTGTGTAAGGTATTTCGGGAAGCACAGAAGCTGGATCACGCAGTTTTAGTCCATGTATTGACAAAAAAAGGAAAAGGATATGTACCGGCTGAGAAAAATCCGGCTGCCTTCCATGGAGTCAGTCCTTTTGATGTAAAAACAGGAAAGCCTTTGACAGAAAAGAAATATCCTACCTATACCGATGTATTTTCCAAGAAATTATGTCAGCTGGGTGAGATACATCCGGAGTTAGTGGCAGTGACGGCGGCTATGCCCGACGGCACCGGAGTAGCAGCTTTCGGAAAGAAGTTTCCGGACCGCTTTTTTGATGTGGGTATAGCGG
>CAVFER010000009.1:14261-35304 GCA_963621525.1 bacterium
ATGCAGTAACCAGCGCAGCCGGTATGGCAGCAGCGGGACTACGGCCTGTAGTAGCAGTGTATTCCTCTTTTTTACAGAGAGGTTATGACCAGATCTTACATGATGTCTGTATCCAGAACCTGCCTGTGCTCTTTGCAGTAGATCGGGCTGGACTGGTAGGAAGTGACGGGGAGACCCACCAGGGGATCTTTGATTATTCTTATCTTACTTCTATTCCCAATATGAGCGTGGCAGCACCGAAAAACCTCTGGGAGCTTAGAGCTATGCTGGATTTTGCCATGGATTATAAGGCCCCATTTTCCATTCGCTATCCAAGAGGAACGGCTTACAGAGGCTTAAAAGAGTTTACGAGGCCCATTGAATATGGCAAGGGAGAAATGCTTTACGAAGAAGAAGATATTGCCCTGTTAGCTGTGGGAAGCATGGTAAGCACAGGAGAACATGTAAGGAAAAAATTAAAGGAAGAAGGATACGGCTGCACACTGGCAAATGCCCGTTTTGTAAAGCCGTTTGATAAAGAACTGGTGGATCAGCTGGCAAAGAACCACAGGCTGTTGGTGACCATGGAAGAGAATGTGCTTCAGGGAGGTTTTGGACTTCCTGTGACAGCTTATATCCATGAGCATTATCCTCAGATAAAGGTTTTAAATATAGCACTTCCTGATGCTTATGTTGAGCATGGAAATGTGTCTGTTTTAAGAGAAGGACTGGGAATTGACAGTGACTCTATTATCAGTCGTCTGAAAACAGAAGGTTGGCTTTAAAACGAAATAAAAACGGAAAAAACGGTTCACAGATAAGTAAGATAGATACAAGGAGAAAACAGATGAAGGAACGGTTGGATGTACTGCTTGTAAAGCGAAATCTGGCAGAATCCAGAGAGAAGGCGAAGGCTCTGATCATGTCCGGTATCGTCTATGTAAATGGACAGAAAGAGGATAAGGCAGGTACTACTTTCGATGAAACAGCACCCATTGAGGTGAGAGGAAATACATTAAAATACGTAAGCCGCGGCGGACTGAAATTAGAGAAGGCCATGACCCATTTTGGTGTAGAGCTGGAAGGAAAGATCTGTATGGACGTTGGTGCTTCTACCGGAGGATTTACAGACTGCATGCTTCAGAATGGGGCAGTAAAGGTTTACTCTGTAGATGTAGGCCATGGACAGCTTGCGTGGAAGCTTCGCAATGATGAGCGCGTGGTCTGCATGGAAAAGACCAATATCCGCTATGTGACCCATGAAAATATTCCGGATGAGATCGGATTTTCAAGTATTGATGTTTCTTTTATCTCTCTGACCAAGGTTTTAGGACCTGTAAAGGCTCTTTTAAAGGATGATGGCCAGGTAGTATGTCTCATCAAGCCGCAGTTTGAAGCAGGAAGAGAAAAAGTAGGCAAAAAAGGCGTTGTAAGGGATAAGACAGTCCACTTAGAGGTCATTGAAATGGTCATCGCCTTTGCAAAATCCATTGGTTTTGAGATTTTAAACCTGGAATTTTCGCCGATTAAGGGACCTGAGGGCAATATTGAATATCTTTTGCATCTGCAGAACCACCCTGAAGGAGAAGACGGGCCGGTGATCTATGAGGAAATACCGGTTGACCCGGTAAAAACCGTAGAGGAAGCGCATGCAGCACTGGATAAAGAGTAGGCAGATATAAGAGGACGTATGAAATATTTTTATGTAATATCCAATTTAAGTAAAGATTATGTACTGGATGTTCAGAATGAGGTTCAGGCCTGCCTGGAAAAAAGAGGAGCCGTGTGCAGGTTTATGACCGATTATGAGAGGATAAAAAATGGCAGGCATACTCCATGTGAATATGTTCCGGAAGATACCCAGTGTGTGATCACCATTGGCGGTGACGGAACCTTGATCCAGGCAGCCAGGGACCTGGCTGGGCGAAATATTCCCATGCTTGGGATCAACAGGGGACATCTTGGCTTTTTAAACCAGGTGGATCGTACAGAAGATATTGACGCTGCCATGGATGCCCTTGTAAATGACCGTTTTCGTTTAGAGCATCGCATGATGCTTCGGGGAACGGTATTTCATGAAGGAAAGCCGGTATTTCAGGACATTGCCTTAAATGAGATCATAGCCACCAGCGCAGAACATCTGCGGGTGCTGCGTTATGATCTGGCTGTAAATGATGAATACTTAAATGAGTACGCAGCAGATGGAGTAATGGTGGCAACACCTACCGGCTCCACTGCTTATAATCTTTCAGCCGGAGGGCCTGTTATGGTACCGGCCGGTCGTATGATGGCGGTGACACCTGTATGTTCCCATACTTTAAATGCCAGGAGCATTGTCCTCTCGGAAGAGGACCGTGTAAAGATTGGTCTTTTAGGAAAGGGACTGGTTACTTTTGACGGAGATACTTCCCGAAAAACAGGTGCGGGGGATTATCTGATCGTAGAGCACTCGCACATGGAAACAGTAATGGTAAAATTAAAACAGATTTCTTTTATGCAGAATCTGAGTAATTATCTGGGAAAGGTTTAAAACGGGAAAGATTCCGAGAGAACGCGGGAATAGATGGGAGGAAATGCAGATGAAATTGGAACGTCACAGCAAGATCGTAGAGCTGATCGGAAAATATGAGATAGAGACTCAGGAAGAGTTGGCAGAAAAACTGACCCAGGCGGGTTTTAACGTAACCCAGGCAACTGTGTCCAGAGATATCCGGGAATTAAAGCTGACCAAAATTCCGGGTGAAAACGGCCGTCAGCGCTATATGGTCCTTGAAAGTCCAAGAGGAACCTCTTCTTCCAAATATATCCGTATTTTAAAAGATGGTTTTGTATCTATGGATATGGCACAGAATATCCTTGTGATCAAGACTGTTTCCGGCATGGCTATGGCAGTTGCCGCTGCTTTAGATGCCATTAAATTCCATGAGGTAGTGGGCTGTATTGCAGGAGATGACACCATTATGTGTGCAGTCCGCAGTGTGGACGATACCATTATCGTAATGGAAAAGATCAAAAAAATGGTAGAAGATTAGAAAGAGAGGGAGAGTATGCTTCTTGAGCTCCATGTGAAAAATCTTGCCCTCATTGAGAAGGCAGATGTAGAATTTGGAGAAGGACTGAATATACTCACCGGTGAAACCGGTGCAGGTAAATCTATTATCATTGGTTCTGTGACCATGGCGCTAGGGGGAAAAGCGTCAAAGGATGTGATACGCCGTGGAGCGGACCATGCATATATTGAGCTGATCTTTTCGGTTGACAGCCAGGAAAAGAAAAAGGCACTGGCACAGCTTGGAACAGAACCAACAGAAGAGGGAATGGTGATCATTTCCAGAAAGATCATGCCTTCCCGAAGTGTCAGCCGCATTAATGATGAGACAGTGACCATGGCAAGACTTCGCCAGATCACAGGTCTTTTATTGGATATCCACGGTCAGCATGAGCATCAGTCTCTGCTGTATAAGTCGAAACATCTTGAGATCCTGGATGCCTACGTCAAGGCACAGACCCAGCCGGTGAAAAAGAAGATTGAGGAAGAATATAAAACTTACTGCAAGTTAAAGGAACGCCTTTTATCTTTTAAGACAGATGAGGACGCCAGACTGCGGGAGATGGATTTTTTGCGCTTTGAGATCCAGGAAATTGAAAATGGTGAGGTAAAAGAAGGGGAAGAGGAAGAACTGACCTTAAAATACCGCCGTTTTGCCCATGCAAGAAGGATCGCAGAGGAACTGGAAAATGCCAGGGGTCTGCTACAGAGGGATTTTGCAGTCCAGGCTCTGCGCTCGGTAGAACAGGCCGCTGAATATGACAAGGACTTAGAGGGGATACGGGACCAGCTTTATGATGCAGAGGCCATTTTAAATGATGCTTCCAGGGAGATCTCTTCTTATATGGGTTCCATGGAATTTGATGAAGAGGTATTCCGTACAACTGAAAGTCGTTTAGACCAGATCCATGATCTTCAGAGAAAGTATGGAAATACTACCCGGATAATGATTGAAAACCTGGAAAAGAAGAAAAACAGGCTGGAAGAACTGGAAAATTTTGATGCATACAGGGAAAAAACGGAAAAAGAGTTAAAAGAAGCCCAGGATCGTCTGGAGAAACGCTGTGCAGAATTATCCAAGATACGTAAAACTGCCTCCAGACAACTGGTGGAGAAGATCAAAAAGGGACTGTTGGATTTGAATTTTTTAGATGTGCAGTTTGATATGGAATTTGACCGGCTGCCTCATTTTACAGCTTCCGGTTATGATGAAGCCCAGTTTTTGATCTCTACCAATCCGGGGCAGCCGGTGCGTCCGTTGATGGAAGTGGCTTCCGGTGGTGAATTATCCCGCATCATGCTGGCAATCAAGACTGTTCTGGCAGACTCTGATGACATTCCAACCCTTATTTTTGATGAGATCGATACAGGTATCAGCGGAAGGACAGCACAGAAGGTGTCTGAGAAACTTTCCTATATTGCAAAAAGTCACCAGGTGATCTGTATCACCCATCTGCCACAGATCGCAGCTATGGCAGATACCCATTTTGAGATCCGCAAAGCAGCCAGTGAAGGAAGCACGGCGACTTCCATCAGACGTCTTAACAGGGAACAGACAGTGGAAGAGCTGGCAAGACTCCTTGGAGGTGCAAAGATCACAGATACCGTGCTTCAGAATGCCCGTGAAATGAAGGAACTGGCAGATAAGACAAAATAGGGTATATACAGGTTACTGTACGCGGACAGGCACTTTTTAAATTTTTTACTTGACTGTAAGCTGTTTTTTCTGCTAGACTGTAAAAGTTACAAAAAAATTAAATATGAAAGACAAAAACAGGACAATAAATGTCACCTATCTACTGTCAGACGGATGGGCGCATTTATTGTCTTTTTTTATGTGCTTTCAAAATGGAGGGAAAAAGAATGCCTAGAACAAAGGGAGAAACTGTATTTTTTACAGCAATTACAGCATGGATGATGGTTTATGTTATGACTTTATATAACATAGTACAGTCAATGGGAAGCTTTACGAATGTTACATTTTTGATCGCTTTAAAAGAAATGTGGGTGGAATATGTGATCATTGCGCTGCTTGCGTATTTTGTATCAGGACATCTGGCCAAAAAGTGTGCCTTCAGAGTGGTACAGCCCGGTGACCGGCCCATTTTTATTATTTTCGGGATCCAGATTTTTACGGTAATATGGCAGGTTGCATTTGCCAGTATCCTGGGAATGTATCACGGATATGGTTTTACCGGTAATTTTGTGCCGGATTATCTTACTACCTACTGTAAGAATTTTATTATGGCACTGCCGCTGCAGCTGATTGTTGTAGGGCCACTTGCAAGACTGATCTTCAGGACATTATTTATAAAAAACAGAAAATAAGGTGGCGCAACGCATGAACAGTAACGATTGGGGTGTGAGCTCATAAGGATTTCGTTATAAAAAATTTACTAATAACTTCTTTCTTATTTTACAAAAGTACGCTATACTATAGATTAAGGCAAAACGCCGCCTGTAACTCAGGAGAGGGAGGTTTGGATGAAAAAGATTTTATTTGCGGCATCTGAAGCAGTACCATTTATAAAAACAGGGGGATTGGCAGATGTAGTCGGCTCACTTCCAAAGTGTTTTGACAAGAGATACTTTGATGTAAGAGTCATTATTCCAAAGTACCTGTGCATCAAACAGGAATGGCGGGATAAGATGCAGTATGTGGACCATTTCTATATGGACTACTTGGGCCAGAGTCGTTATGTGGGCATTCTTCAGTATGTACATGAGGGAATTACATTTTACTTTATTGACAATGAAAGCTATTTTAACGGACCAAAGCCATACGGGGATTGGTATTGGGATCTGGAGAAATTCTGTTTCTTCTGCCGTGCAGCTCTTTCTGCACTGCCTGTGATCGGTTTTAAGCCGGATGTAGTACACTGTCATGACTGGCAGACAGGTCTGATCCCGGTTCTGCTAAAGGACAGCTTCCATGGCGGAGAATTCTACTGCAATATGAAGTCTGTTATCACCATCCACAACCTGAAATTCCAGGGTGTATGGGATGTAAAGACTATTCAGAGATTCACTGAGCTGCCGGATTATTATTTCACACCGGATAAGTTAGAAGCATATAAAGACGGAAATCTGTTAAAGGGCGGTATCGTTTATGCAGATGCCATCACTACTGTAAGTAATACCTATGCAGAAGAGATCAAGATGCCATTTTACGGTGAAGGCTTAGATGGTCTGATGCGGGCAAGAGCCAACAGCCTGCGTGGTATTGTAAATGGCATTGATTACGATGAGTTTAACCCGGAAACAGACAAGTACATTGTACAGCCGTATACAGCAAAGAACTTCCGCAAGGAAAAAGTGAAAAACAAAAAGGCTCTTCAGCAGCAGTTAGGACTTCCTGTCGATGAGAAGAAGTTTATGGTAGGCATTGTTTCTCGTCTTACCGATCAGAAGGGACTTGACTTGATACAGGGCGTTATGGATGAGCTTTGCAGTGATGATATGCAGCTGGTAGTATTAGGTACCGGTGATGAGCGTTATGAGAATATGTTCCGCCATTATGACTGGAAATACCATGACAGAGTATCCGCCCAGATCTATTACTCTGAGGAAATGTCCCACCGCATCTACGCAGGATGTGACGCATTCTTAATGCCGTCCTTATTTGAACCATGTGGCTTAAGCCAGCTGATGGCTCTGCGCTATGGTACCGTGCCTATCGTCAGAGAGACCGGCGGTTTAAGAGATACGGTACAGCCTTACAATGAATTTGAAAGCACAGGAACCGGCTTCTCCTTTGCAAATTATAATGCACATGAAATGCTTGGAAGCGTGCGCTACGCAAAATATATTTACTACAACAAACGCCGTGAGTGGAACAAGATCATAGACCGTGATATGGCAGCAGATTTCTCCTGGGGAACATCAGCAGCTAAATATCAGGAACTATATGACTGGCTCATTGGTTAAGAAATTTAGAAAGAGGTGTGGCACTCATGGAAATGCCGGAGGCAAATGAACATATAAATAATCCGGAATACATGGAGTGTGTGTCAGATATATTGAGCCATCCTGTATTCCAGTCCATGGATCAGTACATACAGCATGGCACCACTACCTGCAAATGCCATTGTATACAAGTATCTTATCTGGCTTATAAATGGTGTAAGAGATTTGGAGGAAACTGGAGGAGCGCTGCGAGAGCAGGGCTTCTCCATGATCTTTTTTTATACGACTGGCATACCCATGCCAGAGAGACCGGAGATCATTTCCATGGTTTTACCCATCCGCGTACTGCTATGGAAAATGCAATACAATATTTTGAACTGACAGAAGAAGAAAAAGACGTGATCCTGCGTCATATGTGGCCGCTGACACCGATTCCGCCGTCAACCAGAGCGGGGTATGCGGTCACTTTTGCCGATAAAATGTGCAGTGTGAAGGAAACAAAAGCCACTGTAAGACGGCTGGCAGCTGTGCCGGGGCACATTCTGTTTGCTCAGGCGGCAGAAAGGGGAAAAATTTAAAATATGGATACATGGAAAGCAATGCTGGGAAATCAGGTTCTCGTCAGTGCCGTAGTGGGCTGGACTGTGGCTCAGGTATTAAAGACCCTGATTGACTTTGCTTTAAATAAAAGTTTCAATGCAGAGCGTCTGGTAGGTTCCGGGGGTATGCCAAGTTCTCATTCTGCTACCGTCTGTGGACTGACAACAGCAGCGGGATTAAAATACGGTGCCGGTTCTTTTGAATTTGCCATATCCTTTGTACTGGCTATGGTGGTCATGTATGATGCAGTAGGTGTAAGACAGGAGACAGGCAAGCAGGCCAGATTATTAAATTCGATTCTGCTTGAAAATCCGCTGAAATTAAGCGGTGAGGTGATTCAGGAGAAGTTAAAAGAATATGTGGGGCATACGCCGATCCAGGTGGTAGCAGGAGCTGTTTTGGGAATTGTTTTAGCACTTATCATCAATAACTGTTATTAAGTTTTGAAATGTCTCCTGTGCCTGAATGGAAGCAGGGACAGGATTTTCCTTTGGAGGAATCAATGAATATTTATAATTATGTAAACTGGTTTTTTATGTACAGCTTTCTGGGATACCTTCTGGAATGTATTGTGCTTACAATTGAATACAAGAAGCCTGTAGTGGACCGTGGTTTTGGCCATGGCCCCTTTTGCGTCATATACGGCTTCGGCGCAGTAGGTGCATGTCTGCTGTTAAGCCCCTTGGCAGATCATCCGATAGAATTGTACACAGCATCCATGACGATGGCAACCACCATGGAACTGGTCACTGCCAATGTGATGATCCGTCTTTTTGGCAGTTTCTGGTGGGATTACAGCCGCAAACCATTTAATTATAGAGGGATCATCTGTCTGGAAAGCAGCCTTGCATGGGGACTTTTAGGCCTGTTTTTCTTCTATTATCTGGACAGCTGGGTACGCACGGCCGTGGACTATATTCCAACAAAGATTGGTCCTGTTATGGCAATTGTCATTACTTTATTTTATTTCTTTGACTTTATCTGGTGCATCCGTATGCGCCTTGGCATGCCGGAAGGCAGCGAGGACGAGGAATGTGAAGAAACAGTAGGAAGACTGAAGGTATATTAATATGGAATTAAAGGAAAGCCTGAAGAAGTGGAACGTAGTTTTAGCTTCTGCTTCCCCAAGGAGAAAAGAATTATTAGAACAGATTGGCATTTTCCACGATATCCGTCCAAGTGAAGTAAAAGAGGAGAAAAATGAAAAAGATCCGGCCAAGTTAGTGGAAAATCTTTCTTATATAAAGGCTGCAGATGTGGCTTCCAGATGCGAAGCAGGAACACTGGTAATAGGGGCAGATACGGTAGTTGCTGTATGTCCTAAAGGAGAAGAGGAAACGGTGATCCTTGGAAAGCCGGGAAATGTGGAAAATTCAAAAGTTATGATCCGTCAGATTCAGGGACATGTTCATCAGGTTTACACAGGTGTGACCATTATCCTATGTCAAAAAGATGGAAAATACGCAGGAAGTACTTTTTCTGAAAAGACAGATGTGGAAGTTTATGATATGGAAGAGGCAGAGATAGCAGCTTATGTAAGCACGGGAGAACCGTTAGATAAAGCAGGTGCCTATGGGATCCAGGGCAGTTTTGCAGCTTATGTTAAGGGGATTCATGGAGATTATACCAATGTGGTGGGGCTTCCTTTAGGACGACTGTGTCATGAGATAAAGAAACTTTTGGAGGCATCGATTGCAGAGCAATAAATACAGAATAAAGCGAGGGGGTCTGTTGGTTCTGGGCGTGCTCTTTCTTTGTGTTTTACTGCTTTCCGGCTGTGATAAGCTGCCAGAGGGAATGTTAAAACAGGAAAATGAACTTTATACCCAGGGTCAGATCCGTTTGATTGCGGCAACGGAGCGGAACCGCTATCAGAATCTATATACGGGACAGTTATGGTCTGTAGCAGCAGACGTACAGGGAAATACCTTCGAATCTCTTTTAAAGAACCAGATCAGCCGGTTTTTAGAGGAACTGGCTGTGGTGGATCGTATGGCAGATGAGCAGGGGATTCAGCTTACAAGCCAGGAAGAGGATGATATTAATAATCTTGCAGAAGAATATTATGCAGGCCTTTCAAAAGAAGACCTGAAATATATGCAGGTGTCAAAAGACGATGTCCTGGATTTGTACCGGAAATATTACCAGGCAGATAAGACCGTAAGTCAGATGACAGAGAGTAAAAAACTGGAAGTCAGTGACGCGGAAGCCAAGGTAATCCGGGTGGAGCGGATTGAAACAGATACAAAGGAAAAAGCAGAAGGACTTTTGACCCAGGTAAGTGAAGATAAAGCAGATTTTGCGTCAATAGCGGAGAAAAATTCTTTAAACAGCCAGATAGAATTCAGCCTGGAATGGGATTCGGATCTGAAAGAACCGGACAAATCTGCTTTTACTTTAGAGGAAAATGAAATCAGTGATATTATAGAAGCAGGCGGTCGCTTTTATATCCAGAAATGTGTCAATGCCTATGATAAACAGGCAACTGCCCTGCGCAAGGAGCAGCTGGCCCAGAAAAAGAAAACAGAGGCATTTCAGGAGATCTATCTGCCATATCAGGAAAAATACAGAGTCAGGTTAAATGGGGATATCTGGAAAAATATTGATTTCTCAGCAGGAGAAGGCTGTGAAAGTGATAATTTCTTCTCCTTATATCACAGTTATTTCAGTAAATAAGGGGGTATATTAAATGACAAAGGATAAGAAAGCAAATCTTTTAAAAGGCGCTATTCTGGCAGCAACACTGACTATGACTGCTGCTTTTCCGGCAGTGGCAAAAGAAGAGCGCACACCGGTGGGACATGTTACACTGAATTTTAATGCAGATGTGCAGGCGGGAGATATGGATGCTTCTGTTTCTGTTTCGGTGGAAGATGGAAGCTGCTCCGTAGAAAGTGCTGATTTTGTCAATGAGCAGGAGTACTGGGCCGGAGGCGTAAAGCCAAAGGTAGAGGTATGGCTGTCTGCAGACAGTGACTGCTATTTTTCCAAGTCTGGAAAAGGAGCATTTACTTTTAACGGGGACAAAGTAAAATACGTTTCCAGCGCCACCAAGTATGACAAAGAGATGTTAAAACTGGTAGTAACATTGGAGAAACTGGATGATGATGACGAGGATCTGGATGTGGATAACCTTTACTGGGATACGGCAAACGGGATTGCCCACTGGGATCATCAGAGCCTTGCAAAAAGCTACAAAGTCCGCTTGTGTAAAGGAAAGGGAAGTACTTCCAATGACAATGGCATCGGTTCTGCCTACACAGTAACCGAAAACAGTTTTGATTTTTCTGATAAATTTCCAAAAGATGGAAATTATTATTTTAAAGTTAAGGCTGTAGACATAAAAGGAAACATGGGCGACTGGGAAGAATCTTCCTGGATCGAGGTTTCAAAAGAAGATATCCTTTCCTGGAAGGGAGAATGGAAGAGAGATGATAAGGGCTGGTGGTATGTAAATCGTGACGGTTCTTATTCAAAGAACTGCTGGCAGGAGATCGATTCCAAGTGGTATTTCTTTGATGAGACCGGCTATATGAAGACCGGCTGGATCCGCTGGAATGAAAAAGATTATTTTTGCGATGAGACGGGAGCCATGTTAGTAAATACAGTAACACCAGATGGTTCATCTGTTGGAGAAGATGGAGCAAAATTGTAGTTGTTACAATACGTATGCGGCAGAAAACCAATATAAAAGCCTTGTAATTTTAATGTTAGTATGGTATCATTACTTTTGTTTAATGATAGGATGTATCCTTAGGGAATGCATTAAGAAACGGAGAGGTGCAGACAAATGGCAGTAGTTAAGATTCTTTTATCCATCATATATGTAGTTCTTGGTATCGCTATTTCTGTAGTCATCCTGATGCAGGAAGGCAAGTCCAACGGACTGGGAAGTGCTATCGGCGGTATGGCAGACAGCTACTGGAGCAAGAATAAGGGACGTTCCATGGAAGGTACTCTGGAGCATTTTACCAGATATGGAGCAATCGTATTTATGATCATCACCCTTGTTCTGAACATTATGCTAAAGGTTCAGGGATAACGGAAGCGGACAGTTGAAACACCCTTTGTTTAACAGACAGAAGGGTGTTTTTCTTTTATGTGATCATACGATCCACCTGCCTGGGGGCAGATATTGATAAAGAAAGAGGTTATATGGACAGAGAATTATTGGAACAAAGAAAACGGATGCTGACAGAACTGGTACATGACAAGGCTTATGTGCCTATGAAGGCGAAGGAAATTGCCATACTTTTAAATATTCCCAAAGCAATGCGAAGAGAATTACAGGAAGTGTTAGATGAACTGGTTTTAGAAGGAAAGCTGGGGATTTCTAAAAAGGGGAAATATGGAAAACCAGAAACTTTTGCTGTAGTGGGGACATTTACAGGACATGCAAGAGGTTTTGGCTTTGTGACTGTAGAAGGTATGGAACAGGATGTGTTTATACCGGAGGATAAGACTGGAAATGCTTTAAATGGTGATAAGGTACAGATTGTCATTGAGGCGGAAGGCCGGAATGGACGCAGGGCAGAAGGCACTGTTTTAAAGATATTGGAACATGCTAACAGGGAACTGGTAGGTTATTATCAGAAGAATAAGAACTTTGGTTTTGTGATCCCTGATGACCAGAAAATTGCCAAGGATATTTTTATTCCTCAGGGCTGTGATATGGGAGCTGTGACTGGTCATAAAGTAGTGGTAAAAGTGACAGATTTTGGGGATGAGAGAAAGAAACCGGAGGGGCATATTAAAGAAATCTTAGGCCATGTAAATGATCCCGGCACGGATATTTTGTCCCTGGTACGTGCATACAACCTTCCGGAGGCTTTTCCTGAAGATGTAATGAAGGAACTGGAAAATGTGCCGGATCAGCTGCCAACAGAAGGTTTAAAGGATCTTCCGGAAGGTTTTGAGGGAAGACGGGATCTGAGAAACCTGCAGACAGTGACCATAGACGGAGAGGACGCTAAGGATTTAGACGATGCGGTAACTATGGAACGGCTAGAAAATGGAAATTACCGTCTGGGCGTGCATATTGCAGATGTAAGCAATTATGTGAAAGAGGGAAGTGAGCTGGATAAGGAGGCGTTAAAGAGAGGAACCAGTGTGTATCTGGTGGACCGTGTGATCCCTATGCTGCCACACAAGCTTTCTAACGGGATCTGTTCTCTAAATGAGGGAACGGACCGTCTGGCTATGAGCTGCCTTATGGAAGTAGATCCGCAGGGAAATGTAGTGGATCATGAGATCTGTGAAAGTGTGATCCGGTCTGACAGACGGATGACCTATACAGCGGTAAATGCTGTTTTGTCGGAGACGGATACGAAAGAAAAAAAAGAGAAAAAAGCTGCTTTACTGGAAGAGTATCAGGATTTTGTGCCTATGTTTGAAGAGATGAAGGAACTTTCCGGAATCTTAAGGGAAAAGCGCAGTAAGAGAGGTGCGATTGATTTTGATTTTCCAGAGAGCAAAATTGTGTTGGATGAGAAGGGAAAGCCGGTAGACATCCATCCTTATGAGAGAAATGTGGCGACTAAGATCATTGAGGATTTTATGCTTCTTGCAAATGAGACAGTGGCAGAGGATTATTTCTGGCAGTCAGTGCCTTTCCTTTACAGGACCCACGATGAGCCGGATCCGGAGAAAATGAAGCAGTTAGGTGTGTTTATTAATAACTTTGGATATTCACTGAGACTGTCTAATGGGGAAGTTCATCCTAAAGAGCTTCAGAAGCTTCTTGATAAGATTGAAGGAAAGCCCGAGGAGCCGCTGCTTGCAAGGCTGACTCTGCGGTCTATGAAGCAGGCGAAGTATACTACCCAGTGTACAGGACATTTCGGACTGGCTGCAAGGTATTATACTCACTTTACATCCCCTATACGCAGGTATCCGGATCTGCAGATCCATCGTATTATAAAAGAGTGTCTTCATGGTGGGATGAAGGAGAAAAGGGTTGCCCATTATGAGAAGGTACTGCCTCAGGTGGCTGTACAGACTTCTGCTTTAGAGCGTCGTGCGGATGAGGCAGAGCGTGAAACAGAGAAGATGAAAAAGTGCGAGTACATGTCTAAGTTTGTAGGACAGACTTTTGAGGGAGTGATCTCAGGAGTTACTAACTGGGGATTTTATGTGGAGTTGCCTAATACTGTAGAAGGCCTGGTGCGCATCAGTGAGCTGCGGGATGATTATTATGTTTTTGATGAAAGCAGATATGAGTTGGTAGGCGAGATGAGCAGAAAGGTATATAAGCTGGGACAGCCGGTGCACGTGGTTGTGGCCGGGACAGACAAGCTGCTTCGGACAGTGGATTTTGTTCTGGAAAATCAGGCTGTATAATGGTATGATAGTGGGAGCAAATAAGGTAGAGAAATCATTGCAAAAACGGTTTGTTTAAGCAGTGAAGAAGTGAAATGGGAGGTGTTTATCATTTCTAAGGAAAGTATTAAGCTGATCGCTAATAATAAGAAAGCGTATCATGACTATTTTATTGATGATAAATGGGAAGCCGGGATTGAGCTGTTTGGTACGGAGGTGAAGTCGATCCGTATGGGAAAATGCAGCATTAAAGAGGCTTTTGTGAAGATCGATAAAGGAGAAGTGTATGTGTATGGCATGCATATCAGTCCTTATGAGAAAGGAAATATTTTTAATAAGGATCCTTTGAGAGTGAGAAAGCTGCTTCTTCACAAGTATGAGATCATGAAGTTAAATGGAAAGATCGCAGAAAAGGGATATACGCTGATGCCGCTGCAGGTTTATTTTAAAGGAAGCCTGGTGAAAGTACAGGTGGGACTTGCAAGAGGCAAGAAGCTGTATGATAAGAGAGCAGATATTGCCAAGAAAGATCAGCGCAGAGAGCTGGAGAAAGATTTTAAGGTGAAGAATCTGTATTAATTGCGTTACGTGAACGTGAAAGGTCCGCAGGGGCCGTTGAAAGCCTGACCTCCTTTCATTCCGTATAGCAGTGTACACTGGCTTTCGCTTCACACCTGTTCACCGGTAACGGATCGCATCCGTTCCATTCGGACCGCTGTGCGAAAGATGCATACACTTGCTATACGGAATGCGTCGTCCAGACTTGTAACGGCCCCTGCTAGTACATCGTTTACAAAAATACAACAAAAAAGCAAGTGGTTTTTCACTTGCTTTTCCAATGACCTGACCGGGAATCGAACCCGGGTTTACGCCGTGAGAGGGCGTCGTCTTGACCGCTTGACCATCAGGCCTTATGCTATTTTTCCTTGGCTGTTCGCCATCGACTTGTATATGATAGCACGGCAGGATAGTTTTGTCAAACACTTTTTGGGAATTTTGATAATATTTTTTTAGGGAAGCGCGTGGTTCGTGAGTCTGCGATAAAATAAAATTTCCCCTATAAAAAGGAGGAGGCGGACTGAAAATCTTCCAGTCCGCCGGAGTATTATGAAAAAAAGTTGAATTGCATTAACTCTTTACGTTCCTTAGTATAGGAAACATTCGTGAAGAAAGTTTGCCCAAATTGTAAGTATTTTGTGAACAATTATGAACAGATTGTAAAGATAAAGAGTTATAGAAAGTATAAAACCAAAGAACCCCGCTCTCTGTCTGACAGAGGCGGGATTCTGGATAAAGATCACGAGAATCTATTTTTGATTATAAACAGGCATTCTTTTTTCAATAAAAGCATTCACCGCTTCTGTGAAATCAGGCTGGCGGGAATTAGCAGCTATTTCCATACCTTCATCTTTTGCAAAGGATTCCATGTCACCGTAGAAGTACTTGCGGATCAGGCGTTTCTGGCTGGCATGGGCAGTGGATGATTTGGCAGTCAGTTTAGCGGCCAGTGCATACGTGGTTTCTGCCAGTTTTCCATCTTCTGCTAAAACAGTAGCAAGACCGATCTTTACGCACTGTTCGCCTTTATAGGCATCGCCGGTCATCATCATCAGTTCTGCTTTGTCAGGTCCTAATAAACGTGTGAGGGTGTAGATACTTTCGTTGTCGCCGCAAAGTCCCATGTTTACGAAAGCCATGATCATTTTACTGGACGGCTCTACAATGCGGAAATCGCAGGCAAGTGCACAGCTTAATCCGGCGCCGGTTGCAACACCGTTTATCATGGCGATCACAGGCTTCGAGCAGTTGCGGATGGATATTGGCATAGCACTGACTGCTTCAATGTCCTCTGCTTTTAAGTAGGTCTTGGTGTCTACTAACATTTTAAACCGCTTGATATCGCCACCAGCAGAGAAGTGTTTTCCTGCACCTGTGATAACGATAACGCCTACATCGTCTCTTGCACCTAAGATATTCATGGCATCTGCAATCTCATAATAGGATTCTCTTGCAAATGCGTTGCTGTATTCAGGACGGTTGATGGTAACAGTAGCGATACGGTCTTTTACATCTATTAATATATACTGATAATCCATAATAACTTCCTTTCTATTATAAACCAAACTCCTCAAAGAGCTTTTCGTTGTCTTCACCGATCTTGTGGGCTTTTTCAGCATGTGGCTGTTCTACGCAGCCCATTTTGATCGGCGGCATTGCCAGCGTGATCTGGTCGCCGTTTGGATAGGTGATAGGGCTCATAAAGCCATTTACAAGGGCTTGCTCACTGGTGTGGTTATCTTTAAAATGAGCCAGTTCGCTGACAACGATGTCGATGGCTTCCAGTTTTGGAAGAACTTCATCTGCGTTTAGTTTAGAGAAGCAGTCTTCAAAATAGCGGATGCAGTCTTCACGGTTCTTTGGATCAAAGGTTGCCTGCTTGGTGCAGTATCTTGGGTCGTCCATGATCTCTTCAGCTCCCACTGCCTGGCAGAATGGTCTCCAGTAGCGCTCATATTCATTGACAACAGGAAGAATCCAGCGGCTATCTTTTGTCTTATAAGGAA
The DNA here is from genome assembly GCA_963621525.1 of bacterium. GTDB lineage: Bacteria > Bacillota > Clostridia > Lachnospirales > Lachnospiraceae > Enterocloster. Next base: position 30,678 of record CAVFER010000009.1, read on the forward strand.
CGCCCATAGGTCCACCCTGATAACGTCCTCTTGGCCACTTGTAGCCAAACTGGGTACCGGTAGACATTACGCTGAACATCCACATAGCCGCGCCGTACAGGGAAATAGATACGTAATCCCCTTTTCCGCTCTGAGTTCTCCCATATAATGCAGTTCCGATGGCGCCTGCTAAAGCAGTTCCGCATACCAGGTCGCCAAAGCCCATAGGCAGATAAACAGGATAGTTTCCGGGCGCATCAACCATCAGATCCTGAATCAGACCGCCGGTTGCAAACATGGCAATGGCATCAAAACCAGGTAAATTGACTTTTGGACCTTTTTCGCCATAGCCTAACAGGATAGCGTACACCAGTTTTGGATAGCGTTCTTTTAAGGAATCATAGTCCAGTCCCATTTTCTTTAAGGCCTGAAGACGGTTGTTGGTAACAAATACATCGGCTTTTGCTAATAATTTATGGAAACGTTCCATATCTTCCGGTTTCTTAAGATCCAGCATCAGGGCATCTTTTCCGCCGTTTAAGGTGTCGTAGATGGGGTTTTCCTCGTCATTTGCAGGACAGAATAAAGTAGGACCAAATTTACGCTCCACATCTCCTGATGGTGATTCTACTTTAATGACCCGTGCGCCCTGTGTTGCCAGAATACGTCCGCATGAGGGGGCTGCAATATAAGTAGAAAGCTCTACTACGGTAATCCCTTCCAATGGTTTCATAATGATAAATACCTCCTGTTTTTTTTGATCCACAGCAGGTTTGCCATGGATATAGAATGCTCTTTTTTGATAGTTTATATTTTAACAAAACCATGTAGGGAAATTAAGGTTAAAGAGTACAAATCAAACCGACACCAGGAAATTTATTTTTGGAAAATATGAAGATGAAATGCAACACAAAAATAGTTAATATTATAACAGTAGATATGAAGGGAGGTTTCATATTTTATGGAATACCAGAATTTTAAGCTGGAGATCGACGAGCATGGAATCGCAGTGTTTACTGCCAACCGGCCGGAGAAGATGAACGCTTTAGATGATTTGTCATGGGCAGAGATGAACCAGTTTTTCACATGGGCAGACAAAGCCGATGAAGTAAAGGTGATTATCGTGACAGGAGCAGGAGATAAGGCATTTATTGCAGGTGCTGATCTGAACAGCCTGAAAACAAAGAAATCTACAGACTGCTTAGGCGGTGCAGGACAGAAGGCACTGGATCTGATCCAGAGTTGTTCCAAACCAGTGATCGCAGCGGTAAATGGCTATGCTTTTGGAGGCGGCTGTGAAACAGCCATTGCCTGCGACTTTCGTGTTGTATCAGAAGATGCACTATTTGCACTTCCTGAAACAGGACTGGGACTTTTACCGGGAGCTGGCGGAACTCAGAGACTGACAAGACTGATCGGCCTGGGAAGAGCCCAGGATGTGATCCTTTTAGGACGCAAGATCGGCGGACCGGAAGCAGTACAGATCGGACTTGCTACCAAATGTGTGCAAAAGTCTGAGTTGATGGCAGAGGCAAAGAAGATGGCATCAAAACTGATTGCAAAAGGACCGGTTGCCATCCGCATTGCAAAACGTGTGGTACAGGCGTCGATGTCTTCCAGCCAGGAGGTAGGAGAACTTCTTGAAATGTTAGCTCTCAGCACTCTGTGCAGTACAGAAGACAAGTTAGAAGGCGTAAGCTCTTTCCTGGAGAAGAGAACTCCTGCATATAAGGGGAAATAAAGTAAGTTAATAAATATCATTATCTTAATTAAATAGAGGTGGAAAGTATGAATATTTTGGTTTGTATTAAGCAGGTGCCGGATACAACAGAGATCAAGATTGATCCTGTAAAGCACACATTGATCCGTGAAGGTGTTCCAAGTATCGTTAATCCTTTTGATGCATGTGCACTGGAAATGGCAGTCCGTTTAAAAGAAAAAGAAGGCGGAAAAGTCATCGTTATCAGCATGGGGCCGGTTCAGGCCAAGAATGCATTAAAAGAGTGCTTATCTGTAGGCGCTGATCAGGCATTTTTAGTAACGGACAGAGCCTTTGGCGGTTCTGATACACTGGCTACCAGCTACATTTTAAGCAGAGCCATTGCAGCAGTAGAAGCTAAGGCCGGTGAGAAATTTGACCTGATCTTCTGTGGAAAACAGGCGATCGACGGCGATACAGCACAGGTTGGACCTGAGATCGCAGAGCATATGGATCTTCCGCATGTAACATTGGCTACAGCCGTAGATATGGAAGATGGAAAGCTTCATGTTACACGAGATACAGATGAAGGTCATGATCTGGTAGAGGTTTCATTACCTGCACTGGTTACAGTGACCAAGACCACGTATGATCCGCGTTATCCGACCATTAAAAGCAAACTGGCTGCAAACAGAGCCGTGATCGAAGAGATTACTAACAGTGACCCGGATATGGTATGCGAACAGGAAAGACTGGGATTAAATGGTTCCCCTACCAAGGTTAAGAAGACATTTACACCTGTCCAGACAAAGGATGCGGTGATCCTGAATGAGGAGACAGGCAGTGAATCTGCTGTAAAACTGGCTGCTTTACTGAGTGAAGCAAAGATTATCTGAGAGGTGTGAGGACTATGAGTGAGTTTACAAATAAAAATATCTGGGTATTTATTGAAACAGATGAAGGAAAAGCTAAAAGTGTAGGTCTGGAGCTGTTAAATCCGGGCCGTATGTTAGCAGAAAAGTCTGGTGAGAAGTTAGTTGCCATTGTATTTGGCAAGGACAACGCAGAAGCCATTGAGCAGGTAAAGGGATATGGACCTGACCAGATCATCAGCGTATCCGGCGGTGAATATGAGAAATACAGCTTTGATGCATATACCTATGCAATGACCAGCTTAGTTGAAAAATATCAGCCAAGTGCCATCCTCATCGGTGCCACCAACAATGGCCGTGATTTCGCTCCAAGACTGTCCTGCCGTCTGCGTACAGGTCTGACAGCAGACTGTACCAGCCTTGATTATGATGCAGAAAGCGGAAATGTAGCATGGACAAGACCGGCATTTGGCGGAAACCTGATGGCAGTAATCATGTGCCCGAATACAAGACCTCAGATCGGTACGGTACGCCCGGGTGTATTTAAGAAGACACCGGTAGAAGGAAAAGAAACAGAAGTTATCATAGAAGAAGTAGCTGTTCCGGCGGAAAAGATCCGCACCAAACTGTTAGAGTCCATCCGAGAAGCAGCAGCCGGAGTGGTAAATCTGGAAGATGCAGAAGTGATCGTAGCAGGCGGTCGTGGAATGGGCGGTCCTGAAAATTTTAAGCTTTGCGAAGAGTTAGCGGAAGTATTAGGCGGAGCTGTGGGTGCATCTCGTGCAGCAGTAGATGCCGGATGGATCGGACACGCACACCAGGTAGGCCAGACTGGTAAGACCGTTGGACCAAAACTGTACATTGCATGCGGTATCTCCGGCGCCATCCAGCATTTAGCGGGTATGTCCGGATCTGACTGCATTGTTGCCATCAACAAAGATCCGGAAGCCCCTATCTTTAAAGCTGCTGATTACGGTATCGTAGGAAATCTCTTTGATGTACTGCCTACACTGACAGCAGAGATCAAGAAATTAAAATCATAATACCAGATTGTTCCGCACTGTGTGCTCTCACAATCTGAATTATTCATAAAAGTTAAAGGAATCACTGTCCTGCTGACCATCGATGCAGGGCAGTGGCTCTACATGGCCATTTACCAGTTCCAGGATTTTAAAGGAAATCAGAACACGAAGCCTTACATCTGGATCATTTAAGTCAAATCCCAGTGTTTCCTGGATCTTTCCCAGACGGTAGATTACACTGTTTCTGTGCATGTGCATGATTTTTGCAGTAGAAGAGATACTGCGCTCTGTGAGCAGGTAATTGCGTAAAAGAGAAAGATTGTCATAATGCTCTTCAGAAGGGTTTTTCAGTTCCTTTAATTTCTGGATATACATATCATCTAAAGCATATCGTTTTTTATATTCATCTAACATTTCATAAATATAGTAGTGAGAATAGAAGTAAATGCCCTTATCTGGGTTTAACATGGTGCCGTAACGGGCCGCAGTCAACGCCTGCTGATAAGCAATATTTAACTTCATAAGAGGGAAGCTGGCGGTGGAAAAGCCGGCATACCCATGGCAGATCTTTAATACTTCGCTGAATTCACCCATGGAGTCGTTGATCTCTTCCATGACCTTTAAGCTGGGGATATTTCCCTGGAGCAGCAAAAGGATGGATTCATGGTAAAGGACGACGCGAAACAGTGGGAATTTCAGACAGCTTCTTAAGCGGTTTCTTACGTAATCAGCCTGTGGAAGGATGAATTTATCCCATTTGATCACACAGAGACGGTAGGTGGCGTCTAATGGAAGGCGCAGGGTGCGTGCGCGATCCTGCATAAATGCCTCATCATCCTGAGTATGGTTGATCAGGTCACTCATAAAGGATTCCAAAGGGGTTGGGGTAGAAGCATTTTCTCCACTGTTTTTTAAATAATACCTCCGGATCAATTTAGCAAAATGAGCGAAAAGTTCAAACTGAGTGGCAGTTGGCGGGCTTTCAATAAAGTAAATGGTGATAAAGCCAAGGAAAATGCCGTTATCTGCATGCATAGAAAGAACCATGATAGGAC
>CAVFER010000009.1:35314-55857 GCA_963621525.1 bacterium
TGATAGGACAGTTCATATAGTTTGGCGGATTCAAGATGGTAGGAGTTTTGTACTGGAAGCCTTTTGCCATATAGCCCATCTGCGCCAGCCCGTCTGTCAGATCTTTGGAATAGTAGCCGTTCTTCAGGATGAAATCCAGCTTTGTATGGCTTGGTGCTTCTAACAGGTTGGCACCGATCACATTGTAGGAAGAGTTGACCATAAGCATAACATTTTTTCCAAAGAAACGGCTGCCAATAGAGAAAAGAGACTGGTAATTTTGCTTGCGAAGGATAGCATTCTGCAGTTCTCCATCCCAACGTAAAATGCGGTGAAAGCCGATGTAGAGAGTGTTGACTACAGAAGCGAGAGAATGATTTTCAGGGATCAGGATCAGATTTGCCTGATCATTTTCTATATAAGAAGAAATGTTTTCTTTCTTTCCAATGGAAACGATACAGAAATCTTTTAATTTTTCTGGATCAAAAGAAAAAAGTTGATCAGTTGTTCCTATGTAAAGGATAGATGGATCGTCGGGAGGATTATCCTGATCTAAAAGCTGTACATCGGAAAAATGAAAATCACTTGTTTCCGGAAGAAAGGATATTGGATCATAGCCTTTTAAAAGATCAAGAATAATACACTGAGCCAGCTTCATGATAAATCCCCTTTCGTAAATAAATTAACGATGATAATGCGAATAAAATGTCTTAAATTGCCTGTAAATGGTCAGAAGGCAAACTACAACGTATACAGTATAGCAGAAAATGTGTAAAATTTCATGGTTATTTTAACCACAACAGCATATTTTGGAATCCACCTTTTTTGTAGGTGTAAACGTGTGAGAAATGAAGGGAATCTGTTATTATATTCACATAGAGTTACGAAATACAAACATGCTCTTGGGATCTGTTCCGGGAGTGCATAAAATATTCAAGGAGAAAGGTGGTAATCGTATGCTGGATACAGCGGCAGCAGGATTGGTATTAACAGGTGAGGATAAGGAAATTGTGGATATGGTCCATGATTTCGTTTTGAAGGAGGTTCGTCCAAAGGCAGCAGAGCATGATATTTCCGGTGAACTGGACTGGGACGCTTACAACAAGGCATTTGAGATGGGACTTGTATGTGCAGACCTGCCTGCAGAGTACGGCGGACAGGGACTGAGCAATGTATCTGCAGCATGGATCCGTGAAGAGCTGATGTACGGCGATGCAGGTTTTGGATTAACATGTGGAACTAATAACCTGGGAATCAAGCCAGTTCTGATCGCAGGAACCGAAGAACAGAAGAAATGGTGTGTAGAAGTTTTAACAAGCGATAAACCGGGAAGAGATCCACGCTGGCCAAAGAAACGCAGCGGATTTGCAGCTTTCGCATTGACAGAGCCGGAAGCAGGATCTGATGCAGGCGCATGTAAGACCACAGCTGACAAAATCTTAGATGAAGACGGAAATGTAAAAGAGTACGTTTTAAATGGGCGTAAGTGCTTTATCACCAATGCATGCTATGCAGACTTTATGTGCGTAGTTGCTTCTATTGACAGAAGCCTTGGATACAAGGGACTGACCATGTTCTTAGTGGACGCTCATCTGCCGGGTATCAGCATTGGCAAGCATGAGGATAAAATGGGTATCCGTCAGTCTGCTACCTGTGACGTATTATTTGAGGATGTGCATATTCCGGCATCTGCACTGATCGGCAAAGAGGGTGAAGGCTTTAAGATTGCTATGAAGACTCTGGAACAGGGCCGTGCAGGCGTAGGAAGCGGTTGCGTAGGTATTATGAAGGCAGCGATGGAAGTCTGCGTAAAATATGCCCAGGAACGTACCACCATGGGCAAGCCGATTTACAAGAACCAGGCTATTTCTTCCAAGATCGCTGATATGGAGATCGCTATTGAGACCAGCCGTGCCATCGGTATGAAGGTTGCAGCTCTGTTAGATGCAGGTGATCCTTTAGCAGCAACTTTAGGACCGATCGCAAAGTGTTACTGCTCTGACGCATTAAACCGCGTTACTACAGAAGCAGTTCAGATATTAGGCGGATATGGATATATGCGTGATTACCCGGTTGAGAAGCTGATGCGTGATGCTAAGATCTTCCAGATCTTCGAGGGAACCAATGAGATCCAGAGAGTGGTTATCAGCGGCAACGTGATCCGCAAGAACAAGATTAAATAAAAAGAGGTTATTTCATGTTAGATGAGTCTGCAGTTGGTTTATCCGTAGAACAGGATTTTTCCTATACCTGGAGAGATCTGATCCTTTATAATTTAAGTGTTGGGGCAAAGCAGGAAGAACTGGAATATGTGTATGAAAGAGACTTAAAAGCAGTGCCTGCATTTGGGGTGATCCCATGTACAGCTACTTTTGGAACAGAACCGTATTCAGAACAGCCTTTAATGCCTACAAAGAAGATCGAAGGACTTCGCTCTGACGGCACGTTGCACATGGACCATAAGCTGGTGATCCACAAGCCGATCCCGGCAGAAGGAAAGCTTCATCTGGAAAAGGTGATCAGTGCTGTATATGACCGTGGCGAAGGAAAAGGTGCCAAGATCAATGTGGATATTATTGCCAAAGACGAGGCGGGAGATTCTGTATTTACCAATACGATGGGATATTTGAATCGTTGGGCCGGCGGCTTTGGCGGACCAAAGGTACCTCACAGCTCTGTAGTGATCCCGGAGAGAGAAGCTGATTTTCAATTAAAGGATTCCTATCCGGAAACAGTGCCTTTACTGTATCGTCTGACCGGTGATACATACCCACTTCATGCAGATCCTGCATTTGCGAAAAAAGCAGGCTTTGACCGTCCTATCGTTCACGGTCTTTGCAGTTTAGGCTATGCCTGCCGCATGATGATCGGCGTATTGTTCCCGGGCCAGCCGGAGCGCATGGTATCGATTGAGAACCAGTTCCGCGCAGTTGCACTGCCGGGAGATCATTTTACGCTCCATATATGGAAAACAGGGGAAAATGAAGCATTGTTCCGCATGGTAAAAGACAGTGATGGAAAAGCAATTCTGGATTATGGACGGATGACCTGGAAATAGGGAAATAAAAAGGGGCTGCCGGTGTGAACCGGCGGCCCTTTAATGTTAGCTGTTACCAATCAGATGGATCAGTCATGCTGGCGGATGATTCCTTCAGACAGATATTTCTCGATCTCTTCATCGGAATATCCGGTTTCTTTCAGGATGGATACAGTGTGTTCGCCTAACATCGGTCCACGGTTGAATTCAGGAGTTCCCATGCGGTCACTGCGCAGGCAGGTGCGTACCAGCGTTGCTTCCTGTCCATTGTCGTATTTCATCTTGTAGACGAAATCATTTGCAATGGCCTGCGGGTCAGTAAGGACGTCTTCGTAGCGGGCTAAGATCTCGCAGCAAAGTCCTTCTGCGCTGAACATGTCATACCATTCTTTGGCAGTCTTGGTAGCGAAGATCTTTTCGAAACGTTCGATAACAGGGCGGCAGATGTTTACATCATTAAACTGGGCTCTGGTAGCGTAGCGTGGATCGCCGATCATATCATCTGCTCCAAGAAGATGGTAGAAGATAGGAGTATCCCTGTTAAATACTACAACCTGAGGCATGAACCAGCGGCCGTCGCTACATTTGAAAGGAGCGCCAAATGGGCTGGAATTTTCTCTGCGTTTTGGCATCTTAAAGCCATATTGGGAACCGGAAATCAGGATGTTTGCCAGCCATGCAGCCGTGCCGTAAAGACTTAAAGAAACACGGTCGCCCTTTCCGGTCTGTTTTGCACTTAAAACAGCGCAGACAGTAGCAGCCATCATACCAAGAGCACAGGTGGTATCACCAAATCCCATAGGCATGTAAACAGGATACGTATCATTGCTGTCGCCATATACAGCCTGGCTGTACATAAAGCCGCCTCTTGCCCAGAATGCAGTGTTGTCATAACCGGGTCTTCCGGCTTCTTCACCCTTTGGACCATAGCCGTCTAACTGGCACATAACCAGTTTTGAAAATTTCTCTTTTAAAGTGTCATAATCAAGGCCTTGTTTGCGCAGCGCTTCTGTTCTTAAGTTGGTTAAGAATACATCGGCATCTTCTAACAGGCGGTATACGATCTCCTGCCCTTCTTTGGTCTTTGTATCCACGCTGATGGCCCGTTTGTTGGCATTTAGGTTGTCGAAGATGGGATCAAAATCATCATCTGTGGGAGCTCCGATGGACATTGGCCATTTACGGAAGTTATCGCCGCCCTTTGTGTTTTCCAGTTTGATAACGTCGGCACCCCAGTCAGCCATCATGCGTCCGCAGCTGGCAGAAGCTACCATAAGAGATAATTCTACAACTTTGATGCCTTTTAATGGTTTATATTGTTCCATGTGCATTCCTCCGTTATATTAATATTATTCAGGATTTTATTTCATTCTGTTTTTTTTGTTTATATAATAACAATCCCAGGCTGCAAATCCTATGGAACGGATTACGAAAGTAAAGAGGGTACAGATCGGAAATTGTGGTTGTTTTAACCAGATTGTCTAAAAATAAACGGACTTTGGGTTGTCCTTTTTTGTATGAATTACAGTTGTTTGAAAATAAGGGATTTTGGTATCTTAAATACAGCAGAAAAAGTATCACAGACGTACGAATAACCATATAAAGGGGGATTTACTTATGCATTATTCACCACAAAACGAAGAATGCCCAATGGCATTAAATCCATTTAAGGCCTGTGTAGCTCCAAGACCTATTGGCTGGATCTCCACTGTGAGCAGGGACGGAACCCACAATCTGGCACCGTTCAGTCAGTTTCAGAACCTTTCCTATGATCCACCTATGGTCATGATCGCCATTAACCAGGGGGGAGATGAACCGGACAATGTACATCGCAAGGATACGGTAAATAACATTGAATCCACAGGATGTTTTGTATACAACGCAGTTCCCTATGATCTGAAGGAGCAGATGAACATTACTGCCAGCGGTTTTGAACCGGAAGAGGATGAATTTGAAAAAGCGGGGCTTCACAAAGCAGACTCCATAAGAGTGGCAGCCAGGCGTGTAGCAGAATCACCGATCCAGTTTGAATGTGAATATATGCAGACCATCCGCATTCCCGGTACGATGGCGGGAGGCAAAGGTACGGTGGATCTGATCATCGGAAAAGTAGTAGAGATTCATGTATCAGATGATATCATCCTTCCAAATGGTAAATTAGATTATAAGAAACTGCGTCTGATCGGAAGAGCCGGATACTGGGATTACGGAGTAATGGAAGATACTTTTGCAATGAAGGTTCCAGGAGTCAGCGCAGCCCGTATGGCAGCTATGGAAGGCAGAAAGCCAAATGAGGCAGACCTTGAAAAAGACAGAAATGCAACACATGAACAGTAACAAAACCATTGATCAGGAGAAAAAAGCATGAGCATACATAAACCATTAGAAGGAATCAAAGTGGTTGAACTGGCAAGTTTTGTGGCTGCGCCTACAGCAGGAAGATTAATGGCGCAGATGGGAGCAGATGTGATCCGTGTGGAAAGCGTGACCGGTGATCCATGGCGTTTTTATGGTGCCAACTGCGGACTTCCTATTATAGATGAGGAAAATCCTCTTTTTGACATTTATAATTTAGGCAAAAGAGATATCCAGCTAAATACAAAGACACCGGAAGGGATGGGAGTCCTGCTGCGGCTTCTTGATGAGGCAGATGTATTTATTACGAATAACCGTTTAAAATCCCTGATAAGATCGGGGCTGGATTATGATTCCTTAAAGGACCGTTTTCCAAAGCTGATCTATGGTCTGGTAACGGGATATGGTCAAACGGGGCCGGATGTGGATGCCCCCGGATATGACGGTGTTGCTTTTTTCTCACGATCTGGAATGTTAGCAGATATGGCAGAACCTGGAGGTTACCCTGCAAGTGCACCAGGGTGTGTGGGAGACGGGGCCACAGGAGCTGCACTTTTTGGTGGTATCTGCGCTGCTCTTTTTAACAGGGAGCGCACAGGAATGGGCGATTTTGTAGAGATTTCCCTTTTTGGCAATGCAGTATGGCTTTGCGGCACCATGTCAGCTTTTGAACAGTACGGATACCATTATCCCAAAAAGAGAGAGGTAATGGGACCGTTATATACCTTTTACCGCTGTAAGGACGGAGAATGGCTCCATTTAGCCATTACCCAGCATGACCGCTACTGGAAGCCGCTGGCAGAGGCACTGAATGTGCCGCAGCTGGCAGAAGATGAGCGTTTTGCAAATGCAGCACTGATCTCTAAAAACAGAGCCCAGCTGATCCCGCTGCTGGAAGAAGCCTTTAGTCATTTTGACTATGAGGACATTGCAGCAAGATTAAAAGAAAGAGATATCGTCTTTGACCGTATGCGTCACTACAGAGAGCTGGCAACAGATCCTCAGGCTGTGGCAAATGGTTTTGTAAGGGAACATATTTATGAAAACGGACATCCGTTTATGATGGCAATGCCACCGGTCCATATGAGAAATATGGAAGAAACAGGCACAGGACGGGGACCAAACCCAGGCGAACATACGGACGAGATCTTAAAACAGCATGGCTATTCAGATGAGGAGATCGCTCATTTAAAAGAGGCAGGAGCCGTAAAACAGCATCCGTAAAAGCCTTTGGTTAATATAACCATTACTTTTAAGAAAGCACCTATAAAAAAATTGTATGAACCGCTGTATCATTACAGCGGTTCAAATGTTATTTTAATAACAAGCGACAACTCCACACGGGAAGACGTGTGCACACAAAGTAAAGGAGAGGCAGATCAATGAAAACAAGAATGACAGAACTTTTGGGAATCGAATATCCGATCATGCAGGGGGGAATGCAGCATCTGGGAGTTCCCAAACTGGCAGCTGCCGTATCAGAAGCAGGCGGTCTTGGAACCATCAATGTGACCATTTATCCGGATCCGGAAGATTTAAGAAAGGCTATTAAAGAAGTAAAGGAAAAAACAAGCAAACCATTTGCAGTAAATATTTCCCTGATCCCAAGCCTTCGTCCTGGAAAGGAACTGTTTGACCAGGTAAAAGTGATCCTGGAAGAGGGAGTGCCGGCAGTTGAGACAGCAGGTGCAAGCCCACAGGAACTGGCAGATGTGTTAAATGCACATAAGGACCAGGTAAAATGGATCCACAAAGCAGCCTGCGTAAAACATGCAAAGAAAGCAGAGAGCATGGGCGCTGACATGATCACCATGGCCGGATATGAAGTAGCCGGACATCCTCATACAGACGGTGTAGGAACCATGGTACTGGCAAATCGTACAGCAAGAGAAGTAAAAGTTCCGGTACTGGCAGCAGGCGGTATTGCGGACGGCAGAGGTTTACTGGCGGCATTAAGCCTTGGCTGTGAAGGTATTGTGATGGGAACCCGTTTTGTTGCAAGCAAGGAATGCTGGATTTCTGAAAACCATAAAAAATGGATCGTAAATGCAAATGAGAATGAAACCGTTCTCTGCCAGAAGACCATTAGGAATATGGTACGTGTTGCAAACAATGAAGCAGCAAGAAAGTGTCTGGAATTAGAGGCAAAGGGAGCTGCTTTACAGGATCTGATGCCTGTTATCGCAGGTAAGCTTGGCAAGGCCGCTTATGAGGACGGAAATGTAGACGGCGGTATGTTCGCCATTGGACCGGCTGTTGGCCTGATCCGTGAAGTTGAAAGCTGCAAGGAGATTATTGACTCCATTATGGCAGAAGCAGAAGAAGGCTTAAAGAGATTAAACAGCCTTGGATTATAAGATAACAGGACCACAACTGATCATGGAAATATCTGGAAAATCAGCAAGTTCAAGAAAGGAAGAAGACAGATATGGGAAAAGCACTGGAAGGAATCCGCGTTCTGGATTTTACAACAATGGCAGCAGGACCTACTGCAGCAGCAATGTTAGCTGATTACGGCGCAGAAGTTATTAAGATCGAGCGTCCGGGAAGAGGAGAAGACGGCAGAAAGTTCCCGCCTATGGTAGACGGGGAAAGCCTTACATACTGCTGGTTCAACCGCGGAAAGAAATCACTGGCAGTAGATATGAAAGATCCGGAAGGACTGGAACTGGTAAAGAAACTGGTTCCTAGCGCACAGGTGATTTTAGAGAACTTCCGTCCGGGAACCATGAAGAAATTTGGTCTTGATTATGACAGTGTATGCAAGATCAAACCGGATATGGTATATGTTTCCCTTACTACCTATGGACAGACCGGAAGACTGGTCTCCAAGCCTGGATATGACATTATCGCACAGGCAATGTCCGGAATCATGAGCGTAACCGGTGAGGCAGACGGAGCACCACAAAAGAGCGGTATCCCGTTAGGAGATATGGTTGGTGCATTAAATATGTTTGCAAGCACCATGACTGCATTATATCATTGGAAAGATACAGGAGAAGGGCAGTATGTAGATGTATCCTTACTTCGTTCTCTGTTATACATGAATACACCTTTGATCCACTGTAATCTTGGCAAAGAGCGCATGAGCAAACGTCAGGGAAATCATCATCCGACTATGTGCCCATACGGTGTTTTCCACTGCAAGGACGGCGATATCGTTATGGCAGCTTCCGGAAAGCGCATCTGGGACAGCTTATGTGACCTGATGGGAAGACCTGAGTGGAAGGAAGATCCAAAATATCAGGAAGTTGGCGACAGAGCACATCATCAGAAGGTTCTGATCCCAATATTCAATGAGTGGCTGACCAACAGCTTTTCCGGACAGGACGAGGCACTGGCAGCTTTAGATGCAGCCGGCATCCCATGCTGCAAGGTTCAGGATGAGTATCAGGCATGGTCCAACGAAGATTTCCGTGAAAGTGGCTGGATCGCAGAAGAGCCAACTATGCCAAATATGAAGATGAAGACCTTCTACACAAGAACCGGCAACTGCAACATGTCAAAAACATCACCTGAATTTAAGAGAGCACCATTACTGGGTGAGCAGAATGTGGAGCTGTTTAAGGAATTAGGTTACAGCGAAGAGAAGATCAAAGAGTTAGAGGAGCGGTGGCCACATCAATACGTATAGTCACCAGAAGGGAGCCGCTCGTGCAGATTATCAGCAAAAAGGAGATCAACCATATGCAGAATGGATTATTTAATGTAACAGAAGAGCAGCAGAGCTTAGTAGAGCTGATTCGTGACTTTATGATCAAAGAAATCAAGCCACATGTTCTAGAATGGGAAAAAGCAGGTCATTATCCACAGGAGATCATTAAGCAGGGAATTGATATGGGGCTGCATATGCTGCAGGTACCGGAAGAATACGGCGGCATGGGCTTAGACACCACAACCACTGCTATGATGATCGAGGAAGGCGCAAAAGTAGAAAGTACCTTCATGGGTCTGTTTAATGTAACCAGCATGGGCGGTAAGATCGTTATGGCTGCCGGAAATGAAGAACAGAAACAGTATTATTCCGGTCTGCTCCAGAAGGGCTATTTAAGCTCTTTCTGCCTCACTGAACCGGATGCAGGTTCTGACAGTGCTGCTGTCCGCACCACCGCTGTGCGCAAAGGAGATAGTTACGTTATTAACGGAACTAAAATGTTTATTACCAATGCTTCTTTAGCAAGTGTATTCCTGGTAGTAGCAACCTTAGATCCGTCGAAAGGATCCAAGGGATTAGCTACTTTCATTGTAGAAAAGGATCGCCCGGGTGTTACAGTAGGAAAGAAGATCGAAAAGATCGGTATGCGTCTTTCCAACACAGCAGAGGTCATTTTTGATAATGTAGAGATCCCCGTATTTAACCTGATCGGAACAGAAGAAGGTGGATTTGCAAATGCAATGAAGGTTCTTACTGCTTCCAGACCGATCATTGCAGCATCCAGTCTTGGTGCATGCCAGTTAGCAAGAGATCTGGCTATTCAGTACTCCAAGGAAAGAGTTGCTTTTGGCAAACCAATCTGTGCAAAACAGATGATCCAGGAAAAGATTGCTAACATGGAAATGCTGATCCAGGCCGGACGTGGACTGGTTTACAATGCTACCATGCTTCTAGACCAGGGAAAGCCTTGCAATAAAGAGGCTTCTATTGCGAAATGCTTTGTTACGGAAGCATATGGAAAGATCACAGACGATGCTTTACAGATCTTTGGTGGATACGGCCTTTGTGATGAATATCTCATCTCTAAATTATACCGTGATTCTCGTGTAAACCGTATTATCGAAGGAACCAATGAGATCCAGAGAGTGGTTATAGCCAAGGCTTTACTGCGATAAAAAAATAACAGGTCGGTTTAACCAGAAAATAACAAGAATAAATTTTCAATTTTTGTATGCAGTGACATAGATGGTTTAACCTAAGTTTGTTATTATTATGTCATAGTCAATTACATCATTATAAATCGTTTCCGGACTGCTTAAATGCAAAAAAACAGGGGGTGCGGGATCTGGAACGATAAAAAACGAGAGGGGTATTGATATGATTAGTTTAGTGGGTATTGTGATCGGACTTGCGTTGTTTATCCTGTTGGCTTATATGGGTTACAACACGATCATCGTTGCCATTGCTTCGGCTATGGTGGTAGCAGTATTTGGAGGAATGAATCCATTCGTAGCATTAACGGAGGCATTTATGCCAAAGACCGTTGGTTTCATGCAGGGCTATTTCCTGATCTTCCTGTTCAGTGCATTATTTGCACGTATGATGGGCGATTCTGGTGCCGCACCTTCTATTGCAGTTAAGGTTGCACGTATTGCCAAGAAAGCAAAAAATCCGGATATGCAGCGCTGGCTGGCAGTTATGGTCCTTCCGTTGATCCAGCTGATCTTAACCTACGGCGGCGTAAACGTATTTGTAGTAGTATTTATCCTGGTAGCAATTGCACGTTCTCTGTTTAAGGATCTGAACATTCCGTGGTGGATGTACTCTTGCTCGTGTCTTGGCTCTTCTACAGTAACCATCGGTATGCTTCCTGGTTCTCCACAGATCCAGAACATTATCCCAATGCAGTACTTTGGAAGTACTACAATGGCAGCTCCTGTTCTTGGTATTCTCAGCTCTATTATCACATTTATCCTTGGTTCTTTGTATATCTGGTGGCAGTGCAAGCGTACCAACAAGAGCGGTGAAGGATTCTACCCAACGGGTGATCTGATCGATAAAGAGCAGTTAGTAGAAGCAAGCGTTGAGAACGAAAAACCATTATGGCAGTGCTTACTTCCAATGATTGTTGTTATCGTTGTATTAAACGTATTAAAGCAGAGTGCAGTGATCGCTCTTTGCAGCGGCTGCGTAGTTGCGTGGTTATTATATGATCCACGTAAGCAGGATTTAAAGAAGATCTTCTCAGGTGCTATGCCACAGGCTATCATGCCTCTGATCACCGTTTGTTGTGCATCTGGTTTCGGCGGCGTTGTATCTGCAGTTCCTGGTTTCCAGACCATTGTTAGCGGTTTAAATAACTTCGGAACCAGCCCGTTTATGATCGTATTAGTAGTTAATATTTGTTCCGGTATCTGCGGTTCCGCTTCTTCTGGTGAGAACATCGCTCTTCAGAACTTCGCTGACCGTTTCATCGCCACAGGTATTCCGGGACCTCAGTTACATCGACTGGTTGCCATGTCTTCCATCGGTCTGGATACACTGCCACACAGTGCAGGTATCATCACCATGCTGTCCACGACCAAGCTGACCCACAGACAGGCTTACATAAACAACTTTATTCTGTCTCTGGTACTGCCGATCATAATGGCCTGCTTCGCAGCAGTTATGATCTCTGCAGGTTTCTATCTGTAAGCACTGGTTAAGAAAAATAGCAAAACGTAAATAGAAATCCCTATAACATGCCGTACATTCCGCATGCGGCATGCTCATAAAAAGCTCCCGAAAGACGCAGGAAAAGCGTTTGCCGGGAGCTTTTTATATATTATTTCCCCTGAAATACAGGTTTTCTCTTTTCAAGAAATGCATTTACCGCTTCCGCATGGTCTGCTGAATGGGTCAGGCGGTCAACATAATCGGCTTCTAAGCTCATGCACTGATGGAGATCCGGGTACATGATCCGGTTGATGTTACTTTTGATCTCTGCATAGGAAAGGGTAGGCCCGTTAGCCAGAGTATTTACCCGTTTCTTTACATTTTCTTCCAGTTCCCCAGCAGGTACTGCAAGAGTGATAATGCCCATTTCAGCTGCTTCTTTTCCTGTAAAACCTCTTCCTGTCATAAACAGGTCGGTAGCTCTTGCCGGTCCCACGCGTCTGGTCAAGAGGACGGAACTTCCCATATCTGGTGCCAGTCCGATGGAAGAGAAGGCAAAGGACATTTTCGTATTTTCCTCTGCAATAGCAAAGTCACAGGCCATGGCAAGACTCATTCCTCCCCCAGCACAGGCGCCTTCGATCCAGGCAACTACCGGCTTTTCAATCTGGCGTATATATAGGACTAAGTGGTTAAAATTGGCCATATTGGTCTTAGTCTGAGTAGGAGCGGGAATGCCGGCTGCGTAGCAGTCTACACGCTTTTTCATAGAAGTAATGTCGCCGCCTGCGCAGAATCTTCCTCCTTCGCCACGAAGCACGATCACCCGTATTTCAGAGTTAAAGCGGAACTGCTCTAAAACTTCGGAAAGTTCTGCTGCCATAGGCTGGCTTAAGGCATTTAACTTTTTGGGGTCATTGAGGATAATATAACCTGCATCATTTTCCGTGTAGGTTTTAATATACTGATACATAAAAGCACCTCCTGTTATATTTTTCACCAAAGCAGATCAAAATGGATAAAAACAGCTCTGTCAGAAAATATTTCTATATCTAAGTATAAGGCAAAAGTTTACAGATTGCACCGTACAAACTATGGATAATCCTACAAAAATAACTGGCAGTAGGGGGAAGGTTCTTCGTGCATTTCTACATAGATTAACACAGATCAATCTGTTAAAGTATTATCATACGGTTAGTGTACCGGTAGTATGCTGAAAATTAGAAATATGGGTGATAAGTCCGGGAAAAGCAAAGATTAAGATAACATGTATAACAGGAGGTTACATTATGATCAAAACAAAATTTACAGAAATGTTTGGAATCGAGAAACCAATCGTCCAGGGCGGTATGCAGCATTTAGGAATCGCTGAATTTGCTTCCTTAGTCTGCAACGCAGGCGGTATGGGAACCATTAACATTACCTGTTATCCAGGAATAGACGAATTCCACGAAGACGTGATCAAGATGAAAGAATTTACCAATAATAAACCTTTCATCGTAAACATTTCTCTGGTTCCGGATCTGACAAAGGGTGAAGAAATCTTTAAATATATTGATGTATGTGCAAAAGAAGGTGTTGCAGCCATCGAGTTTGCAGGCGCTTCCCCGGTAGAATTTATGCCGGCCTGCAAAGAAGCCGGTATCAAGATTATCCATAAGAGCCCGAACGCAAAGGTTGCAGCAAGCATGGCAAGAAAGGGTGCTGATGTGATCACTATTGCGGGTTATGAGGTGGCAGGACATCCGAGTATGGATGGAATTGGTACTTTCGTTATTGCTAACAAGGCAGCAAAAGTTTGTGCAGAGTACGGTGTACCTGTACTGGCAGCAGGCGGTGTTGCAGACGGGAAAGGACTGGCGGCAGCATTGGCATTAGGCGCACAGGGCGTTGTTCTGGGAACACGGTTTGTAGCAACGACGGAGTGCCCGATCTCTGATAACCACAAGGAATGGCTGTTAGAGCATACGGAGAAAGATACCGTTATTATTCAGAAATCCATTCACAACGCAGCCCGTGTTGCAAACAACATGGCAGCAAAGCTGACTCTGGAAATGGAAAAGAGAGGAACTACCCTGGAAGAACTGATGACTGTTATTGCAGGAAGACTGAGCAAAAAATGCTACCAAAATGGTGATATTGACGGTGGCATCTATGCATTAGGACCGGCAATGGGCCTGATCGATGATATTAAGCCTGTACAGCAGCTGATGGATGATATGGTAGCAGAGGCAGAAGAAGTGATCTGCGGATTAAAGGCTTCTATCTGTTAATGATAAAAAAGGGATAGAAGAGAAATAAAGTGAGAAGGCAATAAATACAGAAGGGACTTAGGATAATGGCAGACGAGACAAATTACAGACCTTTGGAAGGGGTTAAAGTACTGGAACTTTCCACCATGGTAGCAGCTGGCTCCTGTGGAAGAATGTTAGCAGACTGGGGAGCAACCGTCATTAAAGTAGAGGCAGAAAAGGGCGATATGTTCCGCAATTTCCCCAAAACATTCCTGGTACCATGTACGATGGATGAGAACCCCTTATTTGATAACCTGAATGCAGGAAAAAGAGGTATTGTATTAAACTTAAAGACACCAGAAGGTATGGAGGCAATGCACAAGCTTTTAGCCGAGGCAGACGTATTCCTTACTAATACCCGTGTAAAGGCTTTAAAGAAGCTGGGATTGGATTACGACTCTTTAAAGGATAAATATCCAAGACTGATCGAAGCAAATATTTCCGGTTTTGGTGAAAAGGGACCTAAAAAAGACAATCCTGGATTTGATACCGTTGCGTTCTGGGCAAGCAGCGGTTTTAACGCTGATATGATGGTAGAAGGACCTGGAAGCTATCCTGTATACAGTTCTGCAGGTCCTGGTGACATTGTCACAGCAATGGGTCTGTGTTATGCTATTACAGCGGCTCTTTATAAACGCACCCAGACAGGAAAGGGCGATCGTGTAAGTTCTTCCCTTTACGGAACTGCATTATGGTGCTTTCATATTATGGCAGTTGCTACGGAAGAGCGCTATGGATACCAGTATCCAAAGACCAGAGAAGTAAGTGCTCCTACAGGGGCTCCTTTCAGAACAAAGGATAACCAGTGGGTCATGACCACTATTTTAAAGATCGAAGAGCAGTGGCCGATTCTGTGTAATGTATTAGGCGTTCCGGAACTGGGAACAGACCCAAGATACAACACATCCCTGCGTCAGAGAGAGCCGGAAGTGCGTAAATATCTGATGAAGCGCTTCGAAGAGATATACGCTACCAAGACCGCAGATGAGTGGTGCAAGCTGCTTACAGAGGCGGATATTGTAAATGACAAGCTGGCTCATTATAAAGATATGGAGCACAGTGAGCAGGCATGGGAAAATGAATACATCCACGAAGTAACCTGTCCAAACGGCGCAAGATCCATTCTGGTGCGCCCGGCTATGCGAAGCGACCGTATGGGAATACCAACCTGGAAACGTGGTCCTATGTTAGGCGAACATACAGAAGAGGTCTTAAAAGAGATCGGTTATACAGATGAACAGATTAAAGCCATGGAAGAAAAGAAGGCAGCTGTTCAGATCGATACCACCCAGTTTAAACATCTGGATGAGGAAGCGTAAAGAAGGGATAAATGATGGAAGAGCAGTTTCATTCCTTAATTGATATATTTAAAACAGGAAAAGAGCAGTATCCGGAAAAGACTGCAATCATCATGGGGGAAGATACAAGAACGTATGGACAGATCTTTGATAATGCGAAGAAGATTGCCGGTTTTGTGATCAGAAAAGAAATACAGCCTCAGGATAAAGTGGCGGTTATCTCCAGGAATCATGTAGACTATATCGAGACCGTTCTGGGTATCATTATGGCAGGTGCAGTGCCTGTAAATATCAACTGGCGCCTGGCTGCTCCGGAACTGCACCACCTTCTGCAGTTTAACGAAGTAAGACTGATTTTTTTTCGCTCCAAGGATGAAAGCATCCGGAAAGAAATGGGAGAGCTGACGAAAGAAATGTGCCAGTGTGTGGACATGGATTGTGTCGCAGATGCTCTTGAAGGCATAGCGCCTTTAGAGCAGTTTATTGAGCGTAAGGATGAAGATGTTTTAATGCATCTGCATACAAGCGGCACTACTGGTATGCCAAAGACCGTGCGGTATACAAAGGGACAGTATATGCGGGAACTGACTACCTGCGTACATTCTCTTGGATTTGACAAGGATACGGTATTCCAGCTTATGAGCCAGCTGTTCCACTCTGCAAGCATTGGCCCGTATTCCATTTTTGCCTGCGGCGGAACCATTGTACTCTTTCCAAAATTTTCACCTCAGGAGTATTTAAAGAGTATTGAGAAGCATCATGTTACCAGGTTAAGCGCGATCCCCACTGTATTGACAGCTTTGCTTAACCAGCCGGATTTTGACAGCTATGACCTGAGCAGTATCCATACTATCAGCTATTCTACCTGTCCCATGCCACCGGAGCTGATCAAACGTGCATTAAAGCATTTTAACTGTGGCTTCCAGCAATCTTATGGCATGACAGAAATGGGTTCGATTGTCACTATGCTTACAGAAGAGGAGCATATTAAAGACAATATGCGTTATCTGAATTCAGTAGGACGTCCAATTGAGGATCATAAAGTAAAGATCCTTGCAGATGATGGTTCCGAATGTGCACCAGGCGAGACCGGCGAGATCGTAGTTTCTGGTCCTGGCATGATGAAAGATTATTATAAGATGCCAAATGAAACAACAGAGGTCATGGCAGATGGTTGGTATCACACCCGTGATATGGGGTATCTGGATGAAAGCGGCTATCTTTATATCAGCGGACGCAAGAGCGATATGATCATATCCGGCGGCGAGAACATTTTTCCGCTGGAAATAGAAAATGTCTTTCGCATGAACGAAGAGATTGCAGAAGTTACTGTCCTTGGTGTTCCTGATGAATACTGGGGCGAATCTGTTCAGGCCGCAGTGGTCCTGCGTCCCGACAGCAAATTGACTCCAGAAGAGATTCGTACCCTCTGCCGCGGCAAGATCGCAGGCTACAAAATACCGAAAAAAGTATACATCTGGAGTGAACTGCCTAAGAATACTACGGGTAAGGTTTGCAAGGCAGAGGTATTGAAGAAGATAAAAGAAGAATTGTAGGATATTGGGTTGAAGTTATGGTTTATTTCAAAGACTGATCGGAAAATTGATTCCTGTATTTTAAAGGAGACAGTCCATAGGCACTTCGAAACTGCTCAATAAAATGACTGATCTGGTTGTATCCTACATCAGCGCTGATTTCAGAAACCGGCTTTCTGGTATTTAAGATCAGGTTTTTTGCCATGTAAAGCCGATATTCATTCAGATATTTGATTGGGGACAGTCTGGTATATTTGCGGAATAGGTCGGTGCAGCGGTTTTTATTGATGATCCCATAGGCTGCGATCTGGTGTACAGTCAAAGGTTCCTGGTAATGGTTATGGACAAACTTTAACATGGACTGGAATAATTCCTGTTCTTCTTTATCAGCCGGGGTCTGGGTTTCTTCAAAAGAATGTACCAGTTCTTCAAATATCTGGGAAAGAAAATTTACAATGGAAAAATAGTCCATGGATCCACTGGTCTGGTTCAAAATGTCTTCCAGGACTGCACTCTGTCCCGGCTTTAAAAGCAGGACAGAACTAGTGAAATTTTCATTTTCCAGAAGAGGGCGGATATAATGCTTTAAGATCATGGGTTGGAAGATTTCCGGGGAAAAATTGATGCACAGAGAACAGGCATCTTTTCCTGTGGTTTTGGAGCTGTGCAGTTTGTGGTCTTTCACTAAAAGGATCTTATCGCCAGAAAGACGGAATGTATCTCCATTGACGCAGTACTCCAGCTCCCCTTTCATCACCCAGTTTAACTGCAGTTCATCGTGCCAGTGAAAAGGGGTAGAGTCACCAGCTGCGGACTGATAACTCTGGGAAAAAATGGAAATGGGAAAATCCTCTGAAAGATAATTTACTATTTCCTGCATGTCATCGGTTGTAGATATAACGAATTCCGTTCCGGCCTGATTGCATTTTGGAAGGGAAATACTCATGAAACATCACGCTCCTTTGGTATCAGAGTGGGAAAGTGTCTTTTCTGATATGAATTTCCAAAAGTATATCATTTTTCAAGGATTTTCGGAATAACTAAATGATAAATCTGGTACGAATCTGATAAAATCAGTTTTATAAATGATAGAAAACAGAAATTTTAATGACTATACTTAAGAGACCAAAGGCAGACTGGACATACAGCTGCCGGTAAAATAAGGAGGTCATAATCATGGTATCTGTAAACGGAGAGAGATTACTGTCAAGGATCAACGAACTGGGAAAAATTGGAAAAGACGCAGAAGGAAGAAGAACCAGACTGGCTGCTTCTGATACAGAAAAAGAGGGCAGAGATCTGGTTTCTAAATGGATGAAAGAAGCTGGTTTAGAGGTAGTAGTAGACCGGATCGGAAATATTTTCGGTATCTGGGAAACACCTGAAAATAAGGATCAGTCCCCTCTTATGATCGGTTCCCACATTGACACGGTTATCAATGCAGGACAGTATGATGGATGTCTGGGAGTGATCTCTGGCATTGAAGTGATCAAAACATTAAAGGATGCAGGAATGGTTTCTGAAAGACCTATCGTTGCAGCTGCATTTACTAATGAGGAAGGTGTCCGTTATTCACCGGATATGATGGGTTCCCTGGTTTACGCAGGTGGAATGGATGTAGAAGAAGCACTGGATGCAGTAGGCACTGACGGTACCATTTTACGGGATGAATTAAAGCGCATTGGATATGAGGGAAGCGTAGAACCTGGATTTATCAAGCCATATGCATTTGTGGAGCTGCACATTGAGCAGGGCCCGATCCTTGATCATGAGGGCATTCGCATTGGTGCAGTAGAGAATCTTCAGGGCATCCACTGGCAGAGAGTGACCATTGAAGGTGCTGCAAACCATGCAGGAACCACACCAACTGCATTAAGACATGATGCAGGACTGGCAGCAGCAAAGGTAAATGTGTTCTTAAGACAGTTAGTGAAAAAATCAGGCGGTGTTGCTACCGTAGGCTGCATTGAATTTAAGCCAAATGCCATTAATGTTATCCCGTCTAAGGCTGTATTTACCGTTGATCTGAGAAATCCAAACAAAGAAAAACTGGATAAGGATGAGAAACTTCTGGCTGAGTATTTAAAGGATCTGGCAAAGGAAGATGATGTTAAGATTTCTACAGAGCGCCTTACTGAATTTGATCCGGTACCATTTGATCTGGGAATCGTAGAAAAGGTTGAAAAAGCAGCTAAAGCCCACGGTTTAAGCGTAAGACGCATTACATCCGGCGCCGGACAGGATGCCCAGATGATCGCAAGAATCTGTCCTACAGCCATGATCTTTGTACCAAGTGTTAATGGTATCAGCCATAACCCGGAAGAATATACAGAGGATGAGGATGTACTGGCAGGCGCAGACGTATTCTTAGATGTTGTAATGGACATGGCACAGGTGAAATGATATACTTATGAAAGTGTTGCCAAGCGGCTATGGGGACTGCGTGCTTGCACGCAAGGAGCCATAGACATTTGGCAACCAAGCCTGTATGAGTAAGCAGGGCAACAGCCCGGATTACGAATACTGGCGGCAGTTGTGGGAGTGCCAGAGGCACGAAACAACTGACTTTCATCGAAAGTGTTGCCAAGCGGCTATGGGGAGTGCGTGCTTGCACGCAACAACTGACTTTCATTAAGGAGTAAGATATGATAAAGATCGATCTGATCACTGGATTTTTAGGTGCCGGAAAGACAACCTTTATAAAAAAGTATGCTTCTTATCTGATGAAACAGGGAAAGAAAATCGGAATACTGGAAAATGATTTTGGCGCAGTTAATGTGGATATGCTTCTTTTACAGGATCTGGAAGGGGATAACTGCAGCCTGGAAATGATTGCAGGAGGTTGTGATGCAGACTGCCACAGACGCCGTTTTAAGACCAAGCTGATTGCTATGGCTATGTCCGGTTACGACCGGGTGATCATAGAACCTTCAGGGATCTACGATGTGGATGAGTTTTTCGATGCTCTGTATGAAGAACCTCTGGATCGCTTCTACGAACCGGGCAATGTGATCGCATTAGTGGATGCGGGACTGGAAGAAGACCTTTCAAAAGAGGCAAAATACCTGCTGGCATCAGAAGTGGCTGATGCAGGCTGTGTCCTTTTCAGTAAATGTGACGGTGTGCCAAAAGAACAGCTGGAAGCCACCCTTTCTTATCTGAATCAGGCGTTGGAGCAGGTACATTGCAAACGCAGATTTACTTTGGATCAGATCCTGTGCAAAAACTGGGAAGATCTGGATGAGGCTGATTACAAACGTCTTTTGAATTGTGAATACCGCATGGAAGACTATGAAAAAATGCCGATGGAACAGGGAAAAGTTTTCGAGTCCTTATATTACCTGAATTTTTCCATGGACCCGGAGAAACTGGAAGCAGCGGTAAAAAAGATGTTTCAGGATCCGAAATGCGGCAAGATCTTCCGGATCAAGGGATATATGAAGAATGATAAGAAGGATGAGGCTGAAAATGACCAGAAAAGCGGCTGGCTGGAACTAAATGCCACTTCTAAAGAATTTAGCTTAAAACCGGCACCCAAGGGACAGGAAGTGCTGATCGTGATCGGCGAAAATCTTTCAAAAGAAAAAGCAGCCATTTATTTAGAAAGAAATGCTGTACATGGATAGGCATTTTTTGGGACCGAAAGTGTCGTAGGATAACGTGGCGGTTGCGGAAATTTGGTAACAGTTCAGACAACCCATAAAAAAACATGCCGAAATTTAATCCCATTTCATG
>CAVFER010000010.1:0-6502 GCA_963621525.1 bacterium
TTTTTTTCACCTATCAGGTGAAGAAAAATCATGGTAAAATATCCCTTAGAATAATCTGATTTAGGAGCGAAATACCATGAAAAATAATCGTAGAATGACTCTTGCCAACAACATTATTGTTGAATATACCAACGAGCGCATCATCCCGACCAGCAGACAGGCATATGGGTATCCAGATGATGAATATTTCTTCCTAAAGCTATTTGACATGAGCCGACGGAGTTATGAAAGGAATCCTAAATCCCACAATTTGTGATTGAGCCATATTTTGTTGTAAAATCAGGATTTGACTGAAAGGAGACATAGATATGACACTACTTGAAATTATGAAACGTTCCGCTGCGTATGCCAGCGGATATGAAAATACCCCGATAAAAGAGCAGCAGCGTGCCAAAAGGCTTTGCTGGGAATACAATCGTTCTGCTCCGGATGAACAGGAAAAACGCCGTTCTATTTTACAGGAGCTGTTGGGAACCTGTTCACAGATGACTGGGATTGAGCCGGATTTTCACTGTGATTATGGCTTTAATATCCACATACATGGTTTGGCTGTTATCAATTATAATTGCGTTATTTTAGACACTTCTCCGGTGAATATTGGCGCAGGTGCCTTTATTGCTCCGGGTGTATGTCTGGCCTGCTCTGGTCATGCTGTTGATCCAAAACAGCGTAGTCTTGGTATTGGGACTTCTGCGCCGATCACTTTGGAAGAAAACGTCTGGATCGGAGCAAATGCTACGATCTGTGGCGGTGTGACTATAGGTGCAGGTTCTGTTATTGGGGCCGGAAGCGTGGTAACGCATAACATTCCGGCGGGTGTTATTGCAGCAGGAGTACCTTGCAGGGTAATCCGACCTATTACGGATGAAGATAAGATCCCATCAACAGAAATTTTGTTTTGATCATGCATCCCTTACTTTCAACTCGGTCAATTCCCATTTATATTTTAAGGAGAGAAAAGAAAAATGAATATTACAGTATATCTTGGAGCTTTAGAAGGAAATGATCCAATACTGGCTGAGGCAGTCAGAGAATTAGGAATGTGGATTGGAACGAGCGGAAACACTCTGGTTTATGGCGGTTCAAAAACGGGATTAATGGGTAAACTTGCTGAAAGTGTTCTGAGCTGCGGGGGAAGTGTGATCGGGGTTGAACCACAGTTTTTCATAGATAAAGATTTCCAGTATGATGGATTGACTGAATTGATCATTACAAAAGATATGTCAGAACGCAAAAACAAAATGATCCAATTAGGAGATGCCTTTATTGCTTTTCCTGGTGGCACAGGTACATTAGAAGAAATTGCAGAAGTTATGTCAAAAGTATCTTTAAAACAATTGGATGCCCCGTGTATTCTTTATAATTTAAACGGTTATTACAATAGTCTGAAAGAGCTGCTTTGCCATATGATCCATAAAGGATTATCTTCAAAAGAAAGACAAAATGGAATTTATTTTGTGGAAAATCTGGAAGGAATCAGTCGGGTTTTAAAAAAATTGTAGAACTCCAAGGTAATACAGTGGCAGTGAAAAGGAAAAATAGCGGATTTTTCAGAAAGAGGAAACCTTGTTATGAAAATTTTGATATCTGGTGCAGGTGTGCTTGGCTGCAACCTGGCGAGAAATTTTATACGATGTGGTCTTTGTTGCAATGCGCTATACGCAGTTGGATGCAGTTATGGATACGCTGAAAGTACCGTATAGGAGATACATTCTAAAAGATGCTAAATTACATGAAAAGGGGACAGGAATAGTATGAAGATTGCACTTTCCCAGATGGAAAATAAGGGGACGGTCCATGAAAACCTGCAACAGAGTATACAGGCTGTAAAAGAGGCAGCTTTGCAGAATGCAGACCTGATCCTGTTTCCAGAGGTACAGTTGACGGAATTTTTTCCCCAGTATCCCGGACAGGAGGTTTCCAGATATAGAATCAGCCGGGATTCCAAGATTCTGCAGGCATTTTGTGATGCGGCAAGAGAGAATCACATTATGGTAGCGCCAAATCTTTATTTGTATGAAAACCAGAAAACCTTTGACGCAAGCTTTCTGATCCAGAAAGACGGAAATATTGCAGGGATCCAGAAGATGGTGCATGTAGCCCAGGCGAACCAGTTTTTTGAACAGGATTATTATACGCCTTCTGATGATGGCTTTCATGTATTTGACACAGAATATGGAAAGATCGGGATCGTGGTATGCTTTGACCGGCATTATCCGGAAAGTATCCGCACAGAAAGCCTGATGGGAGCGGATCTGATCCTGATCCCCACTGTGAACACAAAAGCAGAACCATCAGAAATGTTTGAATGGGAGCTTAAGGTACAGGCGTTTCATAACAGCGTGTATATTGTCATGTGTAACCGGGTGGGGACAGAAGGAAGAATGGAATTTTCAGGAGAGTCTGTAGTGATTGATGCAAATGGAGATACCATTATAAAAGCAGATGACAAAGCACAGATTCTGTATGCAGATATTGATATAAAGCAGGCAGGTCAGATCCGAAGCAGACGTCCATATACAAACCTGCGCCGAAAAGAGTTTTACTTATAAAAGCCCGCATAGCCGGGCTTTTTTCTTTTGCAAAATTTATTACCATAGTTTGCTGTTGACAATAGTATGATTTCATACTATAATGCACAGTACGAATTCATACTATGAGAGGAAGATCAAATGAACCATCATCTTGATGAAACCATAGCACAGATCAACTGCCTGACGGAAGAGATCGATTCCCTTTATCATCAGGCGGCGCTGCGGCTGGGAGTGTCAGACAGTGTTATGTTTGTGCTTTATATGCTTTACACCCATGAAGGTAAGTGCCCGCTGTATGATATTTACAAGCTTTCCGGGATCAGCAAGCAGACGATCAATTCTGCGATCCGAAGACTGGAACAGGAGAAACTTATTTATCTGGAAAAATACAATGGGAAAGCGAAGCTGGTGTGCTTAACAGAAAGCGGAGCAGTGCATGCCAGACAGACTGTGGCCAGGCTGTTAGAGGCAGAGCGGAAGGCATTTTTGACATGGAATGAGGAGGAATTGCAAACCTATCTTATTTTGATCCAAAAACACTGCGTATCTTTACAGGAACAGATCGAAAACTTATAAATTTAAAAATTATAACAGGAGAACAGAGAAAACAATATGAAACAGAGTATTCAGCTTTCGGATCATTTTGGCTTTGGCCGTTTGATCCGATTTACGATCCCATCTATTTTAATGATGATCTTCACCTCTATTTATGGTGTGGTAGATGGATTTTTTGTATCTAATTTTGTAGGAAAAACATCCTTTGCAGCGGTGAATTTTATCATGCCGTTCCTTATGGTGGTAGGCGCCATGGGCTTTATGTTCGGTACTGGTGGAAGCGCCCTTATTGCAAAGAACATGGGCGAAGGAAAGAGGGAAAAAGCACAGGAGATATTTTCTCTTTTGATCTGTGCCACAGCTGTATCCGGTATTGTAATTGCTGTTATCAGTATCCTCTTTCTGCGACGTATTGCCATGTTCCTTGGGGCAGAGGGCGAGATGTTAGAAAACTGCGTCCGGTATGGTCATATTATCCTTGTTGCCCTCCCGTTTTTAATGCTCCAGTACGCCTTTTCCAGCCTTTCTGTGGCAGCAGAAAAGCCCAAACTGGGCCTGCTGGTAACGATCGTGTCAGGTGTGCTTAATATGGTCGGAGATGCCCTGTTTATGGGTGTATTTCACTGGGGCATTGCCGGAGCAGCCATGGCGTCTGCTATAGGACAGATCGTAGGAGGAACAGTGCCGCTTATATACTTTCTCAGGAAGAACAGCAGCAGCCTGCAGATCAGAAGTCCTAAATGGGATGGAAGATCCCTTCTTCGTGCCTGTACCAATGGTGTGTCAGAGCTTATGAGCAATATTTCCATGTCTGTTGTAGGAATGCTTTACAATGGTCAGCTGATGCGTTATGCCGGTGAAGACGGTGTTGCGGCCTATGGAACCATTATGTATGTAGATTTTATTTTTCTGGCTATTTTTATTGGCTATGCTACAGGTGTAGCTCCTGTTGTCAGCTATCATTATGGTGCCGGGAATAAGAAAGAACTGAACAATCTGTTAAAGCGAAGTGGTGTATTGATCGCAGCAGCATCCCTGTCTATGCTGCTTTCATCTGAACTGCTGGCAAGACCATTAGCCAGCATTTTTGTAGGCTATGATGCAGGACTTCTGGATATGACAGCTTATGCCTATTCCATTTATGCCATTTCATTTTTATTCTGTGGCTTTTCTATCTTCGGTTCCGCCTTTTTTACAGCACTGGGAGATGGATTTACTTCTGCAGTAATCGCATTTCTTCGTACTCTGGTCTTTGAGAGTGCATCCGTCATTATTCTGCCAATGATCTTTGGGTTAAACGGGATCTGGAGCGCCATTATTGTAGCAGAATGCATGTCCGTAACCGTATCAGTGATCTTTTTAGTGGCAAAGAGAAGGCAGTATCAGTATTTTTAAAATGGATGGAGTATGCTGTAGGCAGCACAATAGCAATCCGGTGCCAATATAGAATCAAAGGAATATTGTTAACCACAACAAAAACATAGTTGACAATTAAGAGCAGCTTTGTTATACTCAAATCGTTTTCGGAGACAATTGATATAACACTTTACTACAAACAGAATATTTGTATAAAACATTATTTACAGACAGAAAGAAAGGAAGCTTATCACTGCTATGGATCACACAAAAAGGCTTCTGGGACTGGAAAAGACACTTTCAGTGCTTGCAGGATATGAAGGCTGGATGATCGCAAAGTGCAGGTTTTGCTTTGATGAAAAGAAAGGAAACCACACCGGTGAGACAGTGGATCTTGATCAGCCAGAGGATAAAAAATATATCTATCAGATGCAGGTTTTAAAAAGTGATGCAAGACTGGCACAGGTCTATATTACAGGAGAAAGCGAAGGATATGAGGACGGCTTAAATGTCACCCTTATTGATCCGGGATGCTTTTCCGGTGAGAAAGGACCAGAGAGAACATCTGTTCACACAAGACTCAGCCAGTCTGCCCCATCTTTAACAGTAACAGAAAAAGAGATCCAGTCATATTTACAGGCAGTAAATGACACAAACCCCATTCATCAGGGAGAACGTGCCATAGTCCCGGGCTTTCTTATGGTAAATAAGATGTTTGAAATGTTTCAGATCTTTGCAACGAGTCCCATTCAAGTGGATGTCCGTTTCCTTACCCCTTTACAGGTGGGAGAAGAGATACAGTTTACTGCAAAAACAGAAGATAGTAAGAAGACCATCTTACTTAAAACTTCTGAAAGGACCATTTTAAAAGCAGTTGTAACAGAGACTTGAATTGATCCGTCATAGTCATATATTCTGCGTGATAAAAGAAAGGACGAAAATGATATGAGTCAGACAGCATCAAAATCTATTAACAGCGCAAACACACACAGCATCTGGAATATACGAAGCCTTACCATCATGGCACTGATGACAGCGCTTCTGATCGTATCCACTTACATAAAGATTCCACTGCCATTTTCTACAGCCAGTATTACAGCCCAGACCTTAATGGTAAACCTGATCGGTCTGCTTCTTTCTCCCTTACAGACACTGGCCGTTATGGTAACATGGATCCTGTTAAGCGTTGTCGGTATCGGTGGTTCTTTAGGAAGGCTTTTAGGACCGGCAGGCGGATACCGTTATGGCAACCTGGTAGCAGCTGTTCTGATCTCCATGTTCTGCTGCAAAGTTAAGAAAGTAAGGTGGCAGACAGCATTTATCATTATTGTAGGAATCCCGGTGATCTATCTGTTTGGCGCAGTCCAGATGAAATATGTGACGAACCAGCCATGGGGCGCCATCATGATTCAGGCAGTACTTCCATTTATTCCGCTTGATATTGTAAAATGTTTTGCAGCAGCAGGAATTGCAAAGCCTCTGCGCAGATTATTCCCAACAGACTAAGTGTACAGCAAGATAAAGGTATAAGCTTATGGATAATGTATGGATCTTAGGAGGCGTAAGAAGCTTTATCGGTGTAAAGGACGGTTTCTATCGTAAAATCCCGGCTGAAGTTTTGGGCGCCCAGGTTTTAAAAGAAATAAAAGAAAGATTTGCTTTAAAGGACCATGAGATCGACTACATAATAGGTGGAAATGCCGTGGCGGGAGGTGGAAACATCACCCGCCTTGCGGCGCTTACAGCAGGTTTAAGTGAAGAGATACCTGCTGTCACCGTAGATCTTCAGTGTTGTTCTGCTCTGGAAAGCATTACAGCGGCAGCTGCAAAGATAGAAAGTGGTCTGGCTGATCTGGTGATCGCAGGAGGCTTTGAAAGTTCTTCTACACAGCCCCTTCGTATGTGGAGTCTCAACCACCCGGATCATCAGGAAGGAAGAAGCTATACAGTGGCAAAATTTATTCCCGGCTTTCAGGGAGAGCAGGTAATGCTTGAAGGTGCAGAAAAGACGGCCCTTACAGAAAATGTTACCAAGGCAGAAATGGATCCATGGGTGC
>CAVFER010000010.1:6512-43295 GCA_963621525.1 bacterium
CTGTTAAGCCATAAAAGAGCAGCACAGGCAGCCAAAGAAGGGATCCTGTCAGATATCCAGATCTCCATTGAAGGCAGCAAAAAAGACGAGGGCATAAGACATTCTATGAGCCAGCGGTTATTAGACCGCCTTCCCTATTTATTGCCAGGTGGCTCCATGATCACCGCTGCCAATGCCTGTCTCATGCACGATGGAGCGGCTTTTGTAGCTCTCTGTTCTGAAAAATACAGGAAGGCACATAACTTGTCACCGCAGGCGGCTTTCCGCTTTGGCACAGCCATTGGCAGCAATCCTTTTTTGAGTCCCAAAACAGCGGTTCTGGCTATCAGAAAGCTCCTTAGACAGACCGGCCATTCTATAGGTGAGATAGACAGTCTGGAAGTAAATGAAGCCTTTGCTGTGATCGATGTGCTTTTGGAACGGGAATTTCCGGGGATCAGAGATCGGTTAAATCCTTTAGGCGGAGCTCTTGCTTATGGACATCCATATGGTGCTTCCGGAGCTATTATCCTTTTACATCTGTTAAAAGATCTGAAGCTGAACCAGGGCAGATTTGGTATCTGTGGTGTGGCAGCAGCAGGAGGGGTCGGAACCGCCATTCTGGTGGAAAGAGTATAAGGCATAAAAAGTATATCAGGGAGACAGTATTTATGGAAAAAATAAGCAACTATCTGGAAATGATAGAAGATATACAAAACAAAACACCAGAAAAAGAAGCATTTTGTACAGGAAACAGTTCTCTTACATACAGGGAACTGTTTCTTCTGGTTAAGGAAAAACAGAAAAATTGGAAACCGGCAGATCACAAACAATTATATTTCATCCGACAGGAGCGCACATTAGATCAGCTGACTGAGTTTTTAGCCTGTCAGGGAATGGGCTACGTGCCTGTGATCCTTCCAAAGGATATGGCAGAAGATAAAAAAGCTGCACTGGCACAGAAATTCTTCGTAGAAATCAGCGGACGCGCCACTGGCGCCTCCTCGATATGCTTGGCAACCAAAGTACCGGAAGAAGCCTGTATGGCAGTTATGACCTCTGGAACCTCCGGTGAGAATAAACTGCTTTTCAGGACCTTTGAAAGCTGGTATGATTATTTTCCTATTCAGAATGAGATCTTTCATATTACGCCGGAAAGTCGGCTGTTTATGCAGGGAAGTCTGGCTTTTACAGGAAATATGAACCTGTATATGGCCCAGCTGTCAGCAGGTGCCACCATTCTTTCAGAAGACCGTTTTGATCCCAGATTATGGATAAAGGATATCATACAGTGGCAGGCAGATGGCATTTATCTGATCCCTACAAAACTTCATGCCCTGTATCAGGCCTTAAAACATGAAGACCATGATCCGGTAGAAACGATCCGGACCATTTTAAGTGGTTCCCAGAGCCTTGGAAAAAAAGAGACTATGGAGCTAAAGACATTTTTTCCAAAAGCGGAGATCACCCTTTACTATGGTGCCAGTGAATTAAGCTATGTTACCTACATCCGGGATTATGAGATGAATGAGGATAAGACCCGGATCGGCCGTCCTTTTCCAGCGGTGGATGTATGCCTGAAAGAAGGCAGATTGCTGGTAAATACAGCTTTTGGAGTGATAGGAACCGAAAAAGAAGCAAGCGCCGGTGATTATGCCCACCAGGATGCGGAAGGGTATTTCTGTTTTGACGGAAGAAAAGATGATATCTGCAACATCAATGGCAGGAAAATATCTGTGGTCCGTGTGGAACAGGCCATATTAAATTTGAAACTTGCAGAACAGACCGCTGTAAAGCCTATAGAAAAGAATGGACGGGAGTATCTGGCTGCATGGATGATCTTAAAAGAAAAAAACATATCTATAAGTAGCAGGGAGATACGAAAAATGCTTAAAAATACACTTTTTGAAGAAGAAATACCAAGATATATCTTCTTCTTAGATACTTTTCCTGTAAATGAAAGCGGAAAGATCTTAAAAAGAGCTTTAAAGGCAGAAAGACAATAAGAACAAGATGTGAGGTTAAAACGATGGATTATCAAGCATTAGAAGAGCATATTAAAGATTCGGTAATGGAAGAGCAGGCGAAATTGGGTTTTCGCAAAGAAGTGATCCGACTGTATTATCCGGTGGGCATGTTAAATAATCTTTTTGGCACTGCCTATGATGCAGAAGAAATGCAGCAGGCCCTTGCAGGATTTGCAGATTTTGCAAAAGAACGGCTGGGAGAAGTGACCATCACCCACAAGAAAGACCGTTTCTGTCTGTTTCTTCCGGAAGAAACAAGTGTTTATGTTCATGAACATAAAAAAGAAAATGAATTTATCCACCAGCTGGTAAGCCTGATCGCTTCTCATGAAACTGATATGGAGCAGGTAAAAAAGCTGTTTAAGCAGCAGCCTTTTCCAAGTGTGGTGGAGCAGATGACTGGTGGAGAATTTGATACCGTCATCCATTTTACAGAAGGAGAAGACAGATATTATTACTGTTTTAAAGATGAAGGGTTTCACATTACCTATCATCGTT
The DNA here is from genome assembly GCA_963621525.1 of bacterium. GTDB lineage: Bacteria > Bacillota > Clostridia > Lachnospirales > Lachnospiraceae > Enterocloster. Next base: position 9,017 of record CAVFER010000010.1, read on the forward strand.
TCCTTCCGGCGGACTATAAAGATCTGGGAGTGTAGCAAAAACTACACTCCCTTTTTACATAACTTGATACAGTCTTTTAACCATTTGCAGTTGGTCTCTTCCCTTAAAACAGCTCCGTGAAGGACCAGGTAATCAGCAAAGTCATTTTCATCTTCCGGGGGGATACTGGAAAATTTTCCCATATTTCCTTTTAAATGAGCCAGCTTTTCTTCGTGCTGTTTTAATTGATCGTTCAGCAATGTCAGACGTTTTTCAGGAGACAAAGCGCCAGAGAAGAAGAGCTGCAGGCGGAATTCATCCTTTGGTACAGGTTTTAAAGGATTTAAGCTTTCTTCCCACTTATAAAAATCTTCCCGGCCTTTTTCTGTAATAGAGTAAACCTTCTTTTCCAGTACATTTCCCGTGATCTCTACCTCATACTGGACCAGACCTTTTTCAGAAAGACTTTTCAGTTCCGGATAGATCTGGCTGTGTTTGGCGTTCCAGAATTCAAAAAGAGTGGTCTCAAATTCCTTTGACAGGTCATATCCAGTCATGCTTTTTCTATTTAACAATCCCAAAATGGCATATTTTAAAGTTCCCATATTTTTAGATCCTTTCATTATGAAAGTACAAATGTATATATGCTACCAGCAGTATATCATGGAAATTCTTTCTGTGCCATAGAAAGATATATGTATTTTTAAACATGTAAATATTGACATGTTTATTTGATGATGTTACCATAGAAAAAGATCAAAAGAGTAAAACGTTAAAACGGAAAGGGGCAAACATTATGAAACGTACAAAAGCAGAGCAGGTAAAACGCTACCTTATTTTTCTGGTGGGTCTGTTTGTAAACTCACTGGGCGTCAGTCTGATCACCAAGGGAAACCTGGGAACTTCCCCTATTTCCTCCATTCCTTATGTGCTCAGTCTGAACTTCCCATTTTCACTGGGAAATTTTACCATTGTGTTCAGCCTTCTTCTGATCTTCCTGCAGTTTTTATTGCTGGGAAAGAATTTTAAGGCAGAACATTTATTACAGATCCCGGTATCCATGGCATTTGGCTATTTTATTGACGCGTCTATGATCCTTCTTGAATTTGTAAACCCGGCTTCTTATCCTGCAAAGGTGATCGGTCTGTTATTAGGCTGTCTGGTCCTTGGCATCGGTGTTTATATGGAAGTGTTGGCAGATGTGGTAATGCTTCCAGGAGAGTCTTTTGTAAGAGCTGTGGTATTTTGCATCCATTCTGAGTTTGGTTTTACCAAAGTCTGTTTTGATGTTTCCATGGCAGTGATCGCAGCCGCTTTATCTTTTATTCTTTCCGGTCATTTAGAGGGCGTTCGCGAAGGAACCATCGTTGCAGCTGTTTTAGTTGGCTTTATAGCAAGAAGTATTGGAAAACGCCTTTCTTTCCTTCCTGTGCTTATTTACGGAGATGATAAAGAGGAAGAAGAGAAGATCGAAGAAGAATTGAAAGATGTAGTAGAGTGAGGTGAGAGAAAATATTATGACACACCATCGTACTGCATAAAGTTTTATAGTTTTGGTAAAAATACTCTCAGTCATTACAGGAAAACATTTCTGTGGCTGGGAGTATTTTTTGATTGTTACAGCTATATTGACATTTTGCCTATAAAGTTATAATATCAATACTGTATATGTAGTAATAAATACTATGTATAAAGGCAACTTTTAACAAAACTTATGGTAATAATAAAAATGTCGACATTCAAAGTATAAGAAAAGAATGAGAAAGGCAGGTTTAAACTATGAATAAAAAAGTTTTACGTGCAGGAGCGGTATCTGCAGTGGCAGCAGGCATTGGAGCAGCGGCTGTTATGACCGGAAAACGCCGCAGAAAAAAAGAAGAGGCAAACAGCGATTACCGTAACACAGAGCTTGGTAAGTTTGCAAAAAACAGCAAGGGGATTTATTATACTAATGGTAACTACGAAGCTTTTGCAAGACCGGAAAAGCCGGAAAGAATTGAAGAGAAAAGTGCTTATTTAGTAGGAAGCGGCCTGGCAGCACTGGCAGCAGCCTGCTTTTTAGTAAGAGATGCCCAGATGCCGGGAAAAAATATCCATATTTTAGAGGCAATGGATGTTGCCGGTGGTGCCTGCGATGGCATTGATGATCCAACCAGAGGCTATGTAATGCGCGGCGGCCGTGAGATGGAAGATCATTTTGAGTGTTTATGGGATCTGTTCCGCAGCATTCCTTCTCTGGAAGTGCCAAATGCTTCTGTTCTGGATGAATATTACTGGTTAAATAAACATGATCCTAACTACTCCCTGTGCCGTGCTACGGAAAAAAGAGGGGAAGATGCTCATACAGATGGTAAATTCCGTTTAAGCCAGAAGGGCAGTATGGAGATCATGAAGCTGTTCTTTACAAGAGATGAAGATCTGTACGACAAGTCCATTGAAGATTTCTTCGATGATGAGGTATTTGGCTCTGATTTCTGGCTGTACTGGCGCACTATGTTTGCTTTTGAAAACTGGCACAGTGCTTTAGAGATGAAGCGTTATTTCCAGCGCTTTATCCATCATATCGGCGGACTGCCTGATTTCTCTGCTTTGAAATTCACCCGCTATAATCAGTATGAATCCCTGATTCTTCCCATGCAGAAATATCTGGAAGCAGCAGGAGTACAGATCCAGTTTGGAACCAGCGTTACCAATGTGCACTTTGATATTGAAGGAGAGAAGAAGACTGCAAAAACCATTGAATATGTAAAAGACGGTGGAAAAGGCGAGATCCCACTCACTGAAAATGATCTGGTATTTATCACAAACGGAAGCTGTACAGAAGGTACCATTTACGGTGATCAGAATCATGCACCTGTGGGAGATGCAGAGGTACGTACCAGCGGTTGCTGGGGTCTGTGGAAGAACATTGCGGCTCAGGACGAGTCCTTTGGACATCCGGAGAAGTTCTGCTCTGATACTGCAAAGACCAACTGGGAGTCGGCAACGGTTACAACCTCTGATGAGAAGATCATTTCTTATATCCAAAAAATCTGCAAGAGAGATCCAAGAACAGGTAAAGTTGTTACCGGCGGTATTGTAAGCTGCAGAGACTCCAGCTGGCTGTTAAGCTGGACCATCAACCGTCAGGGCCAGTTTAAAGCACAGAAGAAGGATGAGATCTGTGTATGGGTATACAGTCTGTTTACGGATGTCCCTGGTGATTATATTAAGAAGCCAATGAAAGAGTGCAATGGCAAGGAGATTACTGCAGAGTGGCTGTATCATCTGGGCATCCCTGCAGAAGAGATCGATGATCTGGCAGCAAACCATGCAAACTGTACTCCAACCATGATGCCACATATTACAGCCTTCTTTATGCCAAGAAGTGCTGGTGACAGGCCGGACGTTATCCCGGATGGCTGTGTAAACGCTGCATTCTTAGGCCAGTTTGCTGAGACCCCAAGAGATACTATTTTTACCACAGAGTATTCTGTACGTACCGCTATGGAAGCAGTATACGGACTTTGCGGCGTAGACCGAGGTGTTCCGGAGGTTTGGGGAAGCGTATATGATGTGAGAGAGCTGTTAGACAGTACAGTAAAACTGATGGATGGCAAGTCCCCGCTGGAAATAAAGCTGCCTCTGCCCCTTGAATTATTGAAAAAGCCTCTGATCCGGAAACTGGATCGTACAGTGATCGGGAAACTGCTTCGTGATCATAATGTGATCAAAGACGGAATGTGATGGGAGAAAAGATGGATGTTCAGAAAAAAAGCAGGCTGACCTGCTTTCCGGTGGTCATGTTTCTGGCAGGTATCTGCTGCTTTTTATGGGGAAGTGCCACTCCGGCGATTAAAACGGGGTATGAACTATTTCATATACAAAGTTCTGATACTCCTGCTATCATTTTATTTGCAGGAATACGTTTCTTTCTCGCGGGGGTTCTTGTTGTTGTATTCCACAGTATACAGGAAAAACGCTGGGCTTCTCTGCAGCCGGAAGCATTAGGGGCGGTTGTAGCCCTAAGTTTGAATCATACAGCCCTTCAGAATTATTTCTTTTATATGGGAATGGCGCATACCAGCGGTGTACATGGAGCTATCATCACCGGAGGAAATGTTTTTATTGCCATTTTGATCGCAAGTTTCATTTTTCACTATGAAAAACTGACAGTTAGAAAGGTACTTGGCTGCTGCCTTGGATTTTCAGGTATACTGGTTATGAATTTATCCGGACAGCAGGGAAATCTTCTGGATGTATCCGTTCAGGGAGAAGGTTTTGTATTGGCGGGACAAGTGTTTTATGCCATTGCGAGTGCATTGATGAAAAAATTTGGAAATAAATATGATGTGGCAGTATTGAGCGGCTATCAGTTTATTTTAGGCGGCCTGTTTCTGATCCTGGCAGGCGTTTTAGGTGGCGGCAGGATACAAAGCAGCAGCAGTGCTTCTGCTTACATTCTGCTGCTGTACCTGGCATTTGTTTCAGCGGTAGCCTATACACTTTGGGGCGTTTTGCTGAAATATAATTCGGTGAGTCGTGTTACTGTTTTTGGCTTTATGAATCCGATGTTTGGTGTGCTCTTATCCGCCTTGGTTTTAGGAGAAACTGCTCAGGCTTTCTCTGGAAAAAGTCTGGCTGCCCTCATACTGGTATGCCTGGGAATTTATGTGGTAAACGGTAAATAATGAAACGATGTACTGAAATCGAAAGTGCTGTAAGATAACGTGGCGGTTGCGGGAATTTGCCGTGGCTGTCCATGCAGCGCATGACAGTAATCAATAGGAGATTCGTTCCATCCTTGACAAGAAAAGCTATAAGTGTTATACATAATATAGAACAAGTAAAACAGTATATTAACGAATCGACTGCATAAGCGGGTAGTAGAGTGTGAATACGCAGGATTCGTGAGCACCGATAGAAAGGATGAGAACGATGTCACAACAGAAAAGAGATTACTACGAAGTTCTTGGAATAGATAAAAATGCAGATCAGGAAACGATAAAAAAGGCATTTCGCAAACTGGCAAAGAAGTACCATCCTGATAGCAATGTAGGAAATGCTGCGGCTGCAGAAAAATTTAAAGAAGTAAATGAAGCTTATGATATTTTAAGTGATCCAGAAAAGAAGAAATTATATGACCGGTTTGGTCACGCAGCTTTTGACGGTACCAGAGCAGCAGGCACAGGCTTTAATGGAGAAAATGGCGGCTTTGGCACAGGCGGCAGCTTCACAGGTGGCTTTGGCAGTTTTGGAGGTTCAGGAACCCATACCTATCACTTTGAAGGCGGCGATGGAGACGATATTTTCGGAGATATCTTTGGAGATATGTTTGGCGGCGGAAAGAAGAGCCATTTTACAGGTGGTTTCCATGGCTATTCCGATGGATTTGGCGCAGGTGCAGGAAGCGAAAAAGGCAGCGATGCCAAGGCAGAGATCAACATCAGTTTTGATGATGCGGCTTTCGGCGCTGACCGCGTGATCACACTTTCCGGTACGGATGGAAGCCGTCAGAATCTTCAGGTCCATATTCCGGCAGGTATTGATGATGGACAAAGTATCCGGCTGAAAGGCAAAGGAAATCCTGGTATTGGCAGTGGTAAAGCAGGAGATTTGCTGTTAAAAGTTCGTGTAGGGATTCGTCCCGGATACGAGAGAAAGGGGATGGATGTGTACACAAGCATAGAAGTGCCTTTCACAACCGCCGTTTTAGGCGGTGAAGTCATTGTTCCTACGCTATACGGCAATGTTTCCTGTAAGATCAAAGAGGGAACACGGTGCGGTTCTAAGATCCGTCTTGCGGGCAGAGGCATTGTTTCCATGAAGGATCCAAAGGTAAAGGGCGACCAGTATGTGACTATCCAGGTCGCAGTTCCCCAGAACCTGTCTGAAGAGGCAAAACGGAAATTAAAAGAATTTGAAACGGCCTGCAGAAAGGGAAGTTCCGGTGGCAGATATGCCGCTTAACGGACAGACAGTTGCAAGATCCACTCCCAAAGACAGAAGAAAAGAAATCAAAAAGTCCCGGCGAAAGGAAAATTCCAGTGCCGGGACTTTTTGGCAGATCATTCTGCATGCTATAGAGTGTATTCTTTATCGTAAATCACATCTGGCAGAGATTCTGCATCAGAAGAAGTGACTTTTCCGGTAGATTCCTTGTCATCATCAATAAAATAGATGGATCCGCCGGAAATCTTAAAGGTCCAGGTTCCGTTTACTTTATAGTTTTTGCTGGAAGACTGGATCTTGCCGGATTCATTGACCAGATACAGCTTGTTATTTACATAGAATACCTGGTAATCAGAATCGCTGTCCGCTTTTACAAGACGCCCTTGATAATACAGGTAATCATCTTTGGCACCATTGTAACCGCAGCCCTTGTCAGAACCGGACTCGCTGAAATAATAGGTAGCACTTTCGCCATCTACACTTAAATTGGTCCGTTTTCCTGTAACCATTTTCCCATCCGAATCACTTTCGCCGAAATATCCGGTAAAATCTTTGCCGGAAGAGGTGATAATATGGATCAGTCCGGTCTGACGGACACCGTAGGCATTAAAGAAATAAGAACTTCCGTCTATTTTAGTGGTCGCCTTGCTCATATTAGCGGCTTTGTTGTTTAAATAAGCCACAGTTCCGTTGCTGTCAAAGTAATACCAGTTGGATTCGCCCTCATCCGGCACTTCATCGCTGTTGCTGTCGGCGTTGATCTCATCTTTATCATCGGAATCACTTGGATGAACAGAAAGCTCCAGCCATTTATTTTTAGCCAGGATACCTTCGTCATCACCGCCCAGATAAACGAATTTGCTGATGCCTGTGGAGTCACCGGTCTCTGCGCTGCTCTTTACAGCCACCCAGCCGGTCATCATCACGCCTTCATCATTGAAATAATATTTATTATCCCCAATGGTCTCGGCGGAGTAGGTGTCATTTTTGGAGCGTTTTGCCTTTCCGTTTGTCTGGAAATAGAACCACTTGGCAGTATCAGAAGCAGAAGTGCGTACCTCAGAGATCGTACCGTCATCTGGTTTATTATCTTCATCATAATCCAGACATATCCAACCGGTCTTTGCGTAACCGTTTTCTCCTAGATAATAAATGTCATCATTATCAAAATACCAGCCGGTACGCATTTTTCCATCGCTGTCAAACGCATATTTTTTGTCTGCAATGGTGCTCCATTTATCTTTGATAAGTTTACCTTTGGCATCTGCATAATACCAGCCGGCTTTTTTCTGGGAAGTGTCCTCGGACAGCTGGATCCAGGAATTTTTTACCATAACGCCGTCACCGTTTACATAATATGTATCATCGATCCACTGGTTTGTAGCAATAACACCAGTGCTGTCCAGATAATAAGAATTGTCACCGGAAGTCTTCCAGGTATTATAAGCGTAATTTCCGGAAGATTCCTGATATTTCCATACTCCGTCTTCACTGACCCATCCGGCAGTGGCTGCCTGGGAACAAAGGGCAGTACCGGCACATAAAGCAACAACAGCCCCAAGGGACAGGAAGAGTTTTCTATAAGTTTTTATCATGTGTTTTCTCCTTTCATACGGATGTCACTTCACAGTATAACATTCCCTTTATCATCTCACAACAATGTTCACAAAATTGTCAGAAAAAAATGGTTGTCAAATTGTCAGCAGAGGAAGAATCGTTTATAATAAGTTATAATGCATTTATACACAACAGGAGGGAAAAGGTATGGAACGGGGACCTGTAAGGGTGGCAGTGATGGCAGATACCCACGGTGTGCTGCGCCCGGAGGTGGAGAAAATATTGGATACCTGCGATGTGATCGTACATGCAGGTGATTTTGATACTCAGATGCTTTATATGAAATTAAGTGGTAAACAGCCTCTTTATGCAGTTCGGGGGAATAATGACAGAGGCTGGTCTGGCGGTATTCCGGGGATTAAACGCTTTGAGATCGGCGGCGTGAAAATGGTCATGGCTCATCAGAGAACCGATATTCCTGTGGCATTAGGGGATGCACAGGTAGTGATCTTTGGTCATTCCCATATGTATCAGCAGCAGGAAATCGCCGGAAGATTATGGCTGAATCCGGGAAGCTGCGGTTATAAGAGAAATACGCTGCCGCTTTCTATGGCTGTTATGACGATAGAAGACGGAACATACACGGTAGAGACCATCTGGCTGGAAAAAGGCTATGGTACTCCGGGAGCAGCCATTGCACAGCGGGAAAAAGCAAAAGTAAGCAAATACGAGAAAAAACAGAAGCGCTATCAGCAAAAACAGCTTAGCAATGCAAATGACGCAAAAGAAAAAGAACTTCTGTTTACCATTGCAAAAGTTCTTCGTTTTAAGAGGTCCGGAGAATCCAGGTTGTGGATTGTCAAAAATGTAGGAAGTGAGCCGCAGTTGACAGCAAGGATATATGACATTTGTGATCCGTTGTCAGATACCGATGCAAGAAGCATACGGGAAAGACTGAGAGATCTGTAACCTGACAACAGACATGTTACTGACACACCTTCAATAGCATTTATATTCCCCGCCTGCCGGCGGGGAATACGTAGATATTATCTTATCGTTTCATCTTTAATTTTTCTTCTTCAATGGTAACCTGTGATTCTTCCAAAGTAGTTCCCAAAACTTTCATCAAAACATCTTTTTCCATCGTAGGAGCGTAGTAGAAGCCCTGCTGATATGCGCATGCATAATGGTTCAATGCCTTGATCTGGTTTTCTGTCTCTACACCTTCTGCGATGATACGCAGATCAAGATCTCTGGCAATCTGGATCAGACCTCCTGCAATGCAGGCAGAAACAGGATTGTTCTCCAATTGCCATACGAACATACGTTCTAACTTAACGGTATTAATCGGCAGATCTAATACACTGGTTACAGGAGCACAGCCGGAACCAAAGTGATTTAATACCAGTTCTACGCCCATGGAAGACAGCTCCTGCATAACGACGTTTACATTGACATAAACACTGGACAAGGCCTCATCGTCCAGTTCCAGAGCCAGTTTCCCTTCCGGGATCTCATAACGGGTAAGAACGTCCGCTACTTTATCTAAGAAATCTTCCTGGACTAACAGAATCGGTGATACCGGGATACAGATAGACTCAAATGCTTTTCCGGCCTGTGTCAATTCCTGGATAAAGCGGCCGGCATGATCCAATGCATAGTAGCCTACAGCACGAATCTGCCCGGAGTCTTCTGCTATCGGGATGAATTCAGCAGCACCCACCAGACCGATTCCCTGGATAAAGATACGCATATAAGAATCAGCCCTTGTAAAGCGTTTTTCCTTTAAATTATAAGTAGGACGGTAGCGGACCTCCAGTTCGTCCTTTTCCAGAGCAGTCTGCAGATAGCGGGCGATCACCTGACGGCGCATAGCTTTTTCGTGAAGAGCAGAATCATATACGGCAGACTGGTTTGCACCCTGTTCAGAAGCAGCCTGTACAGCCAGATCCAGATGTTTCAGCAGCATCTGTGTGCTTTCACTATGCCCCGGATAAGAGCAGAGGCCAATCTGTACAGAGCATAAGCAGTCAACGCCGTCAACTTTCCATACATTCTCAAAACGTTCCAGGATCGTATCAGCCAGAGCAGAGGCCTGTCCTTCGCTGCATCCGTCTAAAATAAGAATAAATTCTACGCCGATATAGCGGTAAACGCTCACTTCAGAAATATCTTTTAAATAAGCGGTGATCTGTGAAAGTAATTTTTCACAATACTCATAGCCAAAAGCCTGATTTAAGCTTTTGAAGTTTTCAAGATACACTTTTACAGCCATTCCCTTAGACGGAACAGGCGCAAATAAGCGATCTACCTGGGCCAGGCACTGACTGCGGCTGCCGGCTTCCTCTGCTGTGACATCTGCCTGCAAAATAGCAGCCGCAGCAGGCTCCTGCGGCTGTTCCTTTTCTTTCTTATTGCGAAACCAATCCATACGATCATTCCTCCCAGAGTATTCTTATATCTATCCATTGGCAGAATATAAAAACATTTTTCTACATTATAGTATATAATAATTAAAATCTCAATTCTATTTTCTACTATTTTATAAAATGACTATTTTTTCTTTCCAAAAACACATTCCTATGATATACTTAATGAAGTATAATCCAACACAAGGAGACATTCATTCATGAAAATGAACCGTGTATTTTTAAAATTAAGCGGCGAAGCTCTTGCGGGTCCTAAAAAGACCGGTTTCGACGAAGATACTGTAAAAGAAGTAGCAAGACAGGTGAAATTATCCGTAGATGCAGGCGTTCAGGTAGGTATCGTCATCGGAGGCGGAAACTTCTGGAGAGGCCGCACCAGTGATGCCATTGAGCGTACGAAAGCAGACCAGATCGGTATGCTGGCGACTGTTATGAACTGTATCTATGTTTCTGAAATTTTTCGTAACGCAGGTATGCAGACGGAGATCTTTACCCCGTTTGCATGCGGTACTATGACTCAGCTGTTTTCAAAAGACCAGGCAAACAGGTGCTTTGAAGAGGGGAAAGTAGTATTTTTCGCAGGCGGTACCGGACATCCTTATTTCTCAACAGACACAGGTATTACGCTTCGCGCCATTGAGATGGAAGCTGACTGCATCCTTCTTGCAAAGGCTATTGACGGCGTATATGACAGCGATCCAAAGGTAAATCCGGACGCAAAGAAATTCGATACTATTTCCATTCAGGAAGTGATCGACCGTAAATTAGCAGTGGTAGACCTGACTGCATCCATTATGTGCATGGAACACAAGATGCCGATGGCTGTATTCAGTCTTAATGAAGCAGATGGCATTGCTAACGCTATGCAGGGCCGCATGAATGGAACCATTGTTACAGCAGAATAAAAATAGAAAATAAATGACAGCAAAAGCTGCATGTTCAGGAGGGCATTATGGAAGATTTGAAATTTTATCAGGATAAGATGGACAAGACAATGGAGGTTCTGTTAGCTGATTATGGCACCATCCGTGCAGGACGTGCAAACCCACATGTACTGGACAAGATCAAAGTTGACTATTACGGAACTCCGACACCTCTTCAGCAGGTAGGAAACGTATCTGTTCCGGAAGCACGTATGATCGTGATCCAGCCTTGGGAAAAGAGCTTGTTAAAGGCCATTGAGAAAGCTATTCTTACATCTGAATTAGGCATCAATCCTACTAACGACGGAAATTGCATCCGCCTGATCTTCCCTGAGATGACAGAGGATCGAAGAAAAGAAGTTGCAAAGGATGTAAAGAAGAAAGGTGACAATGCGAAAGTTGCTGTCCGCAACATCCGACGCGATGCGAATGATGCATTTAAGAAGGCAGAAAAAGCAGGCGAGATCACCGAGGACGAGTTAGCTGATCTGACTGAGAAGATGCAAAAGCTTACTGACAAGACCATTGAGCGTGTTGACAAAGCAGTAGAAGAAAAGACAAAAGAGATCATGACTGTATAGTCTCTGAAATTGATACGGAGGCAGGAGAGACTCCTGCCTCTTATCTATGTTTATAGAGGCTTATAAGAAAATACACTCATGGTGGAAAAGGTGAGAAAAATGGCATTAGACAGTAATATGGTAATACCGGCTCATGTGGCTCTTATTTTAGACGGAAATGGCCGTTGGGCGAAAAAAAGAGGCCTTCCAAGAACATTTGGCCACAAAGAAGGCTGCGTTACAGTAGAAAAAACAGTAGAGATTGCGGCCAGAATGGGCATTAAGTATCTGACGGTTTATGGATTTTCTACGGAAAACTGGAAAAGATCCGAAGAAGAAGTAGGAGCACTGATGCAGTTGTTCCGCTACTATATGGTCCGTCTGTTAAAGATTGCCTCGGCCAACAATGTGCGGGTAAAGATGATCGGTGACAGAAGACGATTTGCCCAGGACATCATCGACGGCATCAATCGCCTGGAAAAAGATACAAAGGATAATACAGGACTTACCTTTGTGATAGCAGTCAATTATGGTGGAAGAGATGAGATCCGCAGAGCAGCTGAAAAACTGGCAGAAGATGTGAAAACAGGAAAAGTAGAAACAGAGGATATTACAGAGTCTGTTTTTGCTTCTTATCTGGATACAGCAGGGATACCGGATCCAGATCTTCTGATCCGCACCAGTGGAGAACTGCGGCTGTCCAATTATCTGCTTTGGCAGTTGGCTTATACGGAACTGTATGTTACAGATTGTCTGTGGCCGGATTTTGACGAGAAAGAGCTGGAAAAGGCCATCATCCAGTATAATAAACGAGATCGACGGTTCGGCGGAGTAAAATAGGGAAGGAGGATTTTATGTTTACAACACGACTGATCAGCGGTATCGTACTGGTCATCCTTGCTATTTTCTTCGTAGGAAAGGGAGGTGCCCTCCTTTTTGCAGTAACGGCTCTTATTTCGCTAGCGGGTCTGTTTGAACTGTACCGCGTTCTTGGAATTGAAAAACGCTCGGTGGCTGCTGTTGGTTATCTGACTGCAGTCTGCTATTATGGGATCTTATGGTTTGAGGGACAGAAATATCTGACTCTTATGATCATTGCATCCCTGATGCTTTTAATGGCTCTTTATGTTTTTACCTTTCCAAGTTATAAAACAGAAGAGATCACCGGCGCCTTTTTTGGTGTATGCTATGTGCCGGTCATGCTGTCTTTCCTGTATCAGACCCGCAGTATGCATGACGGGGCTTATCTGGTATGGCTGATTTTTTTAAGCTCCTGGGGCTGTGATACCAGTGCTTATTGCGTGGGAATGCTTCTTGGAAAACATAAGCTTGCCCCTGTATTAAGCCCGAAGAAATCCATTGAAGGGGCTGTGGGCGGTGTAGTTGGCTCTGCCCTTTTAGGTCTTGCTTATGGAGCTTATTTTGGTCACAGCATGGAAGAAGTTGCCAATCCTATGGCAGCCTGCTCTATTGCCTGCGCTATAGCAGCAGTGATCTCCCAGATCGGGGATCTGGCGGCATCTGCCATTAAGAGAAACCACAATATTAAGGATTATGGTCATTTGATCCCGGGCCATGGGGGCATTCTGGATCGTTTTGACAGTATGATATTTACAGCTCCGGCTATTTATTTTGCGGTTACCTTTTTGAAGTAAGCAATTTAAAGTGACGCAACAGCATGATTTTAAGCATTTCCTTTATAAAGGGAGAATAATTTATGGTAAAGAACATATCTATTCTGGGTTCCACCGGCTCTATTGGTACCCAGACATTAGAGGTAGTAAGATGCAATAAAGACATTAAGGTGACAGCCCTGGCAGCCGGTTCCAATGTGGATCTCATGGAAAAACAGATCCGGGAATTTAAACCGGAGATTGCCTGCCTTTGGAGTGAAGAAAAGGCGAAGGAACTGAAAGAAAGAGTAAAAGATCTGGATGTAAAGGTTCTTTCCGGCATGGATGGCCTGATCGCAGCGGCGACAGAGCCAAAGGCGCAGATCGTAGTGACGGCAGTAGTTGGCATGATCGGCATCCGCCCCACCATTGCTGCCATGAAAGCAGGAAAAGACATTGCACTGGCAAATAAGGAAACACTGGTCACAGCCGGCCATATTATCATGCCTCTGTCTAAGAAAATGGGCGTGAAGATCCTTCCGGTAGATTCAGAACATTCTGCTATTTTCCAGTGCCTTCAGGGTACAGCAGGAAATAAGATCCACAAGATTTTATTAACGGCGTCTGGCGGCCCATTCAGAGGTTTTAAGCGGGAGCAGCTGGAAAAAGTCCGGTTAGAAGATGCTTTAAAGCATCCAAACTGGTCCATGGGCCACAAAATCACCATTGATTCCTCCACCATGGTCAATAAGGGACTGGAAGTAATGGAAGCTGGCTGGCTTTTTGATGTGTCTTTAGATCAGATCCAGGTAGTGATCCAGCCTGCAAGCATTATCCATTCCATGATTGAATATGAGGATGGAGCAGTGATCGCACAGCTTGGTACGCCGGATATGAAGCTGCCGATCCAGTATGCGTTATATTATCCGGAAAGACGATTCCTTCCGGGAGACCGGCTGGATTTTACAAAGCTTTGTGAGATTACCTTTGATGTGCCGGACCCGGAGACTTTTAAAGGCTTGAAACTGGCTTACGAAGCCGGAAAAACAGGTGGAAGTATGCCAACTGTATTTAATGCGGCAAATGAACTGGCAGTCAGCCTGTTCTTAAAAAAACAGATCCCGTATCTGACGATTCCGGATATGATCCAGGCATCTATGGAGCATCATAAAAAAGTTGATGCACCGGATGTGGACCAGATCCTGACTGCAGAAGCAGAAACCTATGACTTTATCCGGTCAAAATGGAATATTGAATCATGAGTTTTATATGAAAATGGGAAAGGATGAATGAAATCCGATGAATATTGTACTGGCAGTGCTGATCCTTGGGGGAATCATCCTGTTCCATGAGCTTGGACATTTTATTTTCGCAAAATTAAGCGGTATTGAAGTGACAGAATTTTCCTTAGGAATGGGGCCAAGGTTATTCAGCTTTGTAAAAGGAGAGACCAGATATTCTTTAAAAATATTGCCTTTTGGCGGTTCCTGTGCCATGTTGGGAGAGGACGAGGATGCAGAAGGGGACAGAGCTTTTAATAATAAGCCTGTGCTTAACCGTATTGCGGTAGTAGCAGGCGGGCCTTTATTTAACTTCCTTCTGGCTTTTCTGTTATCCCTTGTGATCATTGGCTGTGCAGGTGGTTTTTATGAGCCGGTGGTAGTAGGGGTGGAAGAAGGTTATCCGGCCAAACAGGCGGGCATCCTTGCGGGAGATGTGATCACAAAGGTAGATCACCGGGCGGTCCATTCGTATCGGGATCTGACTCCTTATCTTACAGCCCATCCTCATCAGGATGTGACCATTACCTGGAAGCATACGGATGAGAATGGAAGGACAGAGAAAAAATCAGCAAAGATCACTCCTGTCTATATTGACAGGACCGGTCAGTCCATGATCGGCGTGCGCTTTGATGCTACCCTTCATAAGATCGAGAATCCTGTGCAGTTGATCGTACAGTCGGTTTATGAGGTAGAACACTGGATCGGCTATGTATTTGACAGTCTTCACCTGATGGTGGTGGGAAAAGTGACAGCAGATGATATCAGCGGTCCTGTAGGAATTGTTACCACCATTGACCAGACGGTAGAACATGCAGCACCTTCAGGAAAGAAAGTGGTCGCTGTCCTTCTTATGAATTTTGTGGTTCTTTTAAGTGCCAATCTGGGTGTGATGAATCTGTTCCCTATCCCTGCTTTAGACGGTGGACGTCTGGTATTCCTGATCATTGAAGCAATACGCAGAAAGCCGATTGACCGGGAAAAAGAGGGAATGGTCCATGCTGCAGGAATGATCTTCCTGCTGGTGTTAATGGTATTCATATTGTTTAATGATGTGAGAAAACTGCTATAAACAGTAAGACGCGCCTGTGGCGCACTCTCTGGACTTTATTATGCAGTTATCAGACGGTATGCAGCAATTTGAGAATAAAGAGGAAAGAAACATGAGCAGAAAGGATACAAAAGTTGTTCCTATTGGCGACCGGGTGATCGGCGGGGGAAATCCCATCCTCATCCAGTCCATGTGTAATACAAAAACAGAAGATGCAAAGGCAACGGTAGCCCAGATCTTAAGCCTTGAAAAAGCAGGCTGTGATATTATCCGCGTGGCTGTGCCTACCATGAAGGCGGCAGAAGCTCTTAAAGATATTAAAAAGGAGATACATATCCCTTTAGTAGCAGATATTCATTTTGACTATCGTCTGGCGATCGCAGCCATGGAAAACGGAGCTGACAAGATCCGTATCAATCCAGGCAATATTGGCAGTACAGACCGTGTAAAAGCGGTGGTAGACAGGGCAAAAGCAGGAAATATCCCCATCCGTGTAGGTGTAAACAGCGGTTCTCTTGAAAAAGACCTGGTAGAAAAATACGGTGGTGTAACAGCAGAAGGAATCGTAGAGAGCGCACTGGATAAAGTACATCTGATCGAAGATATGGGCTATGATAATCTGGTCATCAGCATTAAATCTTCTGACGTATTAATGTGCGTCAAAGCACATGAACTGATCACAGCCAGGACCGATCATCCTCTTCATGTAGGTATTACAGAGGCCGGAACTCTATTTTCCGGAAATATCAAGTCAGCAGTGGGACTTGGCATTATCCTGTATCAGGGCATTGGCGATACCATCCGCGTATCTCTTACGGGTGATCCTGTAGAAGAGATCAAGTCTGCACGCCAGATCCTTAAGACGCTGGGACTTAGAAAAGGCGGCGTAGAAGTAGTTTCATGTCCAACCTGCGGCCGTACCCGTATTGACCTGATCCACCTTGCAAACCAGGTGGAGACCATGGTTTCCGGTATGGAAGGTGTAGATGGCGTAAAAGTAGCAGTTATGGGCTGTGTGGTCAATGGACCCGGCGAAGCCAGAGAGGCCGATATCGGTATTGCAGGAGGCGTAAGAGAAGGACTGATCATTAAAAAAGGAGAGATCCTACGAAAAGTACCGGAAGAAGATCTGTTAAATTCTCTTCGCGGTGAACTAGAAGCAATGGCACAAGCAAGAAAGAAGTAATCTGAATGGCAAAAGGTTTTTTAGAAGTATTTCCAACTCTTAATATTGCAGAGCCTTTAAAGGAGCTTTTAGCTTTGGCAGAAGTAGAAAAAGTGACTTCCGCCAGAGATAGAAGCTCTATTCGTGTTTATATGAAGAGCACAAGGCTGATCCATAAACAAAATATTTATGATCTGGAACGGGGAATCAAAGACCAGCTGTTTCCAGATAAACAGATCACCATTAAGATCCAGGAAAAATACAGGCTGTCAGGTCAGTATACACCGGAAAAGCTTTTAAAGATGTACAAAGACAGCCTGCTGCTGGAATTAAAGCATTACAGCATCGTGGAATACAGCATGTTCCGCAAAGCCCGGATCGTCTTTGAAGATGAAGGAAAGATGGTATTGACGGTAGAAGATACCATGGTAAACCGAGACAAGACAAATGAGTTAAAGCGTGTTCTGGAAAAGGTGTTTAATGAGCGGTGCGGTCTGCCGGTAGAAGTGGCTTTTCAGTATATCCCGGCTAAGGAAAATGAACGTAGAAAACAGATCGAGCAGAAATTAGAGAGAGAAGCACAGGCTATTTACTGGCAGAATCATAAAGATGAATCAGGTGACGAAAATGACGGAGAAAATATCTCACAACCTGCCGCGATGCAAGACAAAAGCGAGAAAAAAACTCAGTCAAAAGATGCAATCGTCATGGATGTCCCTATGCCGGAAGCAGCTCTCTGGGATGCACTTATGGATCAGGCGGCTTCCGGGAATGTTCCTGGGAATGATGAGATTATTTCTCCTGTATCAGATGGTATAAAAACGGCAGATACAGGAAAATCGGATGTCTCGAAGTCGCAGACAGGCAAAAAAACGGAAAAACCTCAGCCAAACAAAGGCAAAAGGGGCTGGGGGAGAGAAAAAGATTCAGGATTTGGAGAAGACAGGAAATTTTCTGTCAAGCGTTCCAACAACCCGGATGTACTTTACGGCCGCGACTTTGAAGATGACTTTATGGAGATCGAGAAGATCGATGGAGAAATCGGCGAAGTTACCTTACGCGGACAGGTCCTGACCTGTGAAAGCCGTGAGCTTAGAAGCGGTAAATTCATCCTTACCTTTGATGTAACTGATTTTACCGATACCATTACAGCGAAAATGTTCATACGCCCGGAAATCTTTAACGAAGTGAAGGACATGATCAAAACAGGCATGTTCATTAAGATCAAGGGCGTTACTACGATTGACAAGTTTGACGGTGAACTGACCTTAGGCTCGATTGCAGGTATTAAAAAAGCGGATGACTTTACTACGAAACGTATGGACAACAGCCTGGAAAAGCGTGTGGAACTGCACTGCCATACAAAAATGAGCGATATGGATGGTGTTTCCGAGGTAAAGAGCATCATCAAGCGGGCTAAAAAATGGGGTATGTCCTCCATTGCTGTAACAGACCACGGCTGCGTCCAGGCTTTCCCTGATGCAAATCATGCTTTAGATAAAGGGGATACCTTTAAGATCTTATATGGCGTGGAAGGCTATCTGGTAGATGATACCAAACAGCTGGTAGAAAACTCCAAAGGCCAGACTTTTGCAGATACCTATGTTGTTTTCGATATTGAGACCACGGGTTTCAGTCCTGTAAAGAACCGTATTATCGAGATTGGTGCTGTGAAAGTGACAGATGGCGTGATCACGGATAAGTTTTCTACTTTTGTAAATCCGGATGTGCCTATTCCATTTGACATTGAAAAGCTGACCGGCATCAATGATGCTATGGTGCTGCCTTATCCGAAAATTGATGTGATCCTGCCTCGGTTTCTGGAATTTGTTGGGGATGCAGTACTGGTAGCCCACAATGCCGGCTTTGACGTAGGTTTTATCAGTCATTATGCAGAAACACTGGGACTGCCATTTTCTCCAACGGTAATGGATACGGTATCCTTGGCCCGGCTTCTTCTGCCGAATTTAAATCGTTTTAAGCTGGATACCGTAGCGAAAGCTTTAAATATTTCTCTGGAAAACCATCACCGTGCAGTAGATGATGCAGGGGCAACGGCGGAGATTTTCACTGCTTTTGTAAAGATGCTTCGAGAACGTGATATTGAAGATCTGGATCATTTAAATGAGTTAAGTACCATGGATGCCCAGACCATTATGAAGCTGCCTACCAACCACGTGATTATCCTGGCAAAAAATGATCTGGGGCGTATCAATCTGTATCGTCTGATCAGCTGGTCCCACCTGGATTATTATTCCAGGCGTCCCCGTATTCCAAAGAGTGTTTTGGATAAGTACAGAGAAGGTCTGCTGATCGGTTCTGCCTGCGAGGCAGGAGAGTTATATCAGGCCCTTCTTAGAGGTGCTCCGGACGCGGAGATTGCCAGACTGGTGAATTTTTACGATTATCTGGAAATCCAGCCTTTGGGCAACAATGCATTTATGCTGCGGGATGAAAAGAGTACCGTCAAAACAGAAGAAGATCTGATCGAGATCAATAAAAAGATCGTAGATCTGGGAACTCAATTTGGAAAACTGGTGTGCGCTACCTGTGACGTTCATTTCCTGGATCCTCAGGATGAGGTCTACCGCCGCATCATCATGGCTGGTCAGGGATTTAAGGATTTTGATGACCAGGCGCCGTTGTATCTGCGTACAACGGAAGAGATGTTAGAGGAATTTGCTTATCTGGGACCGGATAAGGCATACGAGGTGGTAGTGACTAATACCCGCAAGATCTCTGATATGTGTGAAAAGATCGCACCGGTGCGCCCGGACAAGTGTCCGCCGGTAATTCCAGATTCTGATAAAACCTTGACAAAGATCTGTTATGACCGCGCTCATGAAATGTACGGCGAAGATCTTCCAAAGATCGTAACAGACCGTCTGGAGCGAGAGCTTCACTCCATTATCACCAATGGATTTGCTGTTATGTACATCATTGCCCAGAAGCTGGTATGGAAATCCAATGAGGACGGATATCTGGTAGGTTCTAGAGGTTCCGTCGGTTCCTCCTTTGTAGCCACCATGTCTGGTATCACAGAGGTAAACCCATTAAGCCCTCATTATCATTGTCCAAAGTGCCGTTATTATGACTTTGATTCGGAAGAAGTGCGAAAGTTCTCCGGTATGGCAGGCTGCGATATGCCGGATAAAGAGTGCCCGGTATGCGGTACGCCTTTACAGAAAGATGGTTTTGATATCCCATTTGAGACTTTTCTTGGATTTAAGGGAGATAAGGAACCGGATATCGATTTGAACTTCTCTGGTGAGTACCAGAGTAAGGCCCACGATTATACGGAGGTTATTTTTGGTAAAGGCCAGACCTTCCGTGCGGGTACCATCGGTACGCTGGCGGATAAGACGGCTTTCGGTTATGTAAAGAAATATTATGAGGAAAAGGGAACCAGAAAGAGAAACTGCGAGATCAACCGTATCGTTCAGGGCTGTGTCGGTGTGCGCCGTACCACCGGACAGCATCCGGGCGGTATCATCGTACTGCCTTTGGGTGAAGAGATTTATTCTTTTACACCGGTGCAGCATCCGGCAAACGATATGACTACCTCTACCGTTACCACCCACTTTGATTACCATTCCATTGATCACAACCTGTTAAAGCTGGATATTCTGGGACACGATGATCCTACCATGATCCGTATGCTTCAGGACCTGATCGGACTGGACCCGGTTAAGGATATTCCTCTGGACAGCCCGGAGGTTATGAGTCTGTTCCAGAATACCTCTGCACTGGGGATCACACCGGATGATATTGGTGGCTGTCCGCTGGGGGCTCTGGGTGTGCCGGAGTTCGGTACTGACTTTGCTATGCAGATGCTTTTGGATACAAAACCGAAATATTTCTCCGATCTGGTGCGTATCGCCGGTCTGGCCCATGGTACAGATGTATGGTTGGGCAATGCCCAGACGCTGATCCAGGAAGGAAAAGCTACCATTCAGACGGCTATCTGTACACGAGACGATATTATGATCTATCTGATCGCCCGGGGAATGGAGCAGGGGCTTTCCTTTACCATTATGGAGAGCGTGCGAAAAGGCAAAGGCTTAAAACCGGAATGGGAAGAAGAAATGAAGGCACACGGCGTTCCTGACTGGTACATCTGGTCCTGTAAGAAGATCAAATACATGTTCCCGAAAGCCCATGCAGCAGCCTATGTTATGATGGCATGGCGTATTGCCTACTGTAAGATCTTTTATCCTCTGGCTTATTATGCTGCCTTTTTCAGTATCCGCGCCAGTGCTTTTTCCTATGAGATCATGTGTCAGGGCAAAGATAAGCTGGAATATTACCTGGCAGACTATAAGAAACGTTCTGACAGCCTTTCAAAGAAGGAACAAGATACGTTACGCGATATGCGTATTGTCCAGGAAATGTACGCAAGAGGTTTTGAGTTCATGCCGATTGATATCTATAAGGCAAAAGCAAGACATTTTCAGATCATTGACGGCAAGCTGATGCCTTCCTTAAGCAGCATTGACGGCTTAGGTGAAAAGGCGGCAGAAGCAGTGGTAGATGCGGTAAAAGACGGTCCTTTCCTGTCTGTAGAAGATTTCTCCGGCCGTACCAAGGTGAACGGAACCATTTGTGCTTTAATGTCGGATCTTGGATTGCTAAAAGATCTTCCTCAGTCGAATCAGTTATCATTATTCGACTTATAAAATTGACTTATAAAAAGATCTATGGTATATTTTTGAAAGAGTTTTCTCACATGTGGAGAGTGTGGGAAAACTCTTTCTTGCGCTTATGGGGCAATTGACGCGCCAAAGCGTTAAAGTGTATGCGCTGAAATGAAAATGAAAACAGCGTAAATCAAAGTAGATGGGGGTTATATTTTCGATGGAACGTGAAAAATTTTCTTCCAGACTGGGCTTTATCCTGATCTCTGCAGGCTGTGCCATTGGTCTGGGCAATGTGTGGAGATTCCCTTACATTGTAGGAGCTTACGGCGGAGCTGCCTTTGTACTTATCTATCTGGCATTTCTCCTGATTCTGGGTCTTCCTATTGTTGTAATGGAATTTGCGGTAGGACGTGCCAGTAAGCGCAGCGCAGCGCTTTCCTTCAATATGTTGGAGCCCAAAGGGACAAAATGGCATCTGGTCCGCTATGCAGCAATGGCAGGAAATTACCTGCTGATGATGTTCTATACCACGGTAGCAGGCTGGATGATCTATTACTTTGTTAAAATGCTCCGTGGAGACTTTACAGGACTTGATTCCGATGCAGTAGCAGGAGAGTTTACCAATATGTTAAGCGATCCGGTTCTGATGACCGGATTTATGATCCTTGTAGTCGTCCTGTGTTTTGGTATCTGTGCCCAGGGACTGGTAGCGGGAGTAGAACGTATCACAAAAGGAATGATGGTCTGCCTTCTGCTGCTTATGATTGCATTGGCTGTTCATTCTATGGTATTAAAAGGCGGCACACCCGGCCTTGAATTTTACTTAAAGCCTGATTTTGGGAAAATGGCAGAGGCAGGACTGGGAACAGCGGTTTTTGCTGCCATGGGACAATCCTTTTTTACATTAAGCATCGGTATTGGTGCTCTGGCTATTTTTGGAAGTTATATCGGGAAAGAACGTCGCCTCACCGGCGAAGCTATCAGCATTACCGTTCTGGATACGCTTGTTGCATTTATGGCAGGTCTGATTATTTTCCCAGCGTGCTTTGCATATGGTGTTGAGCCAACTTCCGGTCCGTCCCTGATCTTTATCACACTGCCAAACGTATTTAACCATATGGCGGGCGGAAGACTTTGGGGAACTTTATTCTTCATATTTATGTCCTTTGCAGCCCTTTCTACCGTAATTGCCGTATTCCAGAATATTATTTCTTTTGCAACAGACCTTACCGGCTGTTCTGTAAAGAAGGTAGTAGCTTGGAATGTAGTTGTAGTGATCATTTTGTCACTTCCCTGTGTGTTCGGATTTAATATCTGGAGCGGTTTTCAGCCTTTAGGTGCAGGCTCTAATATCCAGGATCTGGAGGACTTTATCCTCAGCGACAATCTGCTCCCGATCGGAAGCCTTTTCTATCTGCTGTTTTGCACAAGCCGCTATGGATGGGGATTTGAGAAATTCCTGGCAGAAGCAAATGCGGGAGCAGGTATTAAATTCCCAAGATGGGCACGTTTTTACGTAAGTTATATCCTTCCGCTGATCGTGATCTTTATCCTGGTTCAGGGATATGTTGCGAAATTTTTCTAAATACTTCTTAAATGAGAAGCATTTAGAATGTATAAGGAATGCAAAAAAGCAGGACCTGTTCTGTCGTATAGCAGGGCAGGTTCTCTGTTTCAACATTATTTTTCTAGTTGTCTAAAAAAAATTAACAATTTTGAAAATTTATAGTTGACAATTGGGAAAATGTGTATTATACTGTGTAACGTAATCGAGATCGAGGCGTGGCTCAGTTTGGTAGAGCGCTGCGTTCGGGACGCAGAGGCCGCGTGTTCGAATCACGTCGCCTCGATTCTTTCAGGCCTGATGGTCAAGCGGTCAAGACGACGCCCTCTCACGGCGTAAACCCGGGTTCGATTCCCGGTCAGGTCATCGTAAAGAGGCTGCTGCATTTGCAGCGGCCTTATTTTTTGAATAAAATATGCCATTGTAGCGCAGTTGGTAGCGCAACGCATTCGTAATGCGTGGGTCGCCGGTTCGAGTCCGGCCAGTGGCTTTACCTGAAACCCTTGTAGATACAAGGGTTTTTCTTATTTGCAAAATAAACACATATTTCTAACATCTGGTATGCTTTTAAAATCCTGTATGATATGATATACTCGTGTACATGACAGAGGCTGGATGCCATCTGCCTTTATTATGATCATATACAGGAGTGAAATAATCATATGAAAAACTCAAAATTCCGATTTTTTATGGACTGGGGGCTTACTGCTCTGGCAGTGATCGCCTGCAGTGTTCTTTTATGCTTTGCATTATTAAAATTTTCTGTGATCTCCAAAGTGGTTGGCAAGATCGTTACGATCCTTATGCCGATTATTTACGGCGGTGTACTGGCCTATCTGATG
The DNA here is from genome assembly GCA_963621525.1 of bacterium. Classification (GTDB taxonomy): domain Bacteria; phylum Bacillota; class Clostridia; order Lachnospirales; family Lachnospiraceae; genus Enterocloster. Next base: position 32,548 of record CAVFER010000010.1, read on the forward strand.
CTTCCGGTCTACAATGGAACGGAAAAATATATCCATGAGCGGTTTGGTAAGGTTGTAAAAAATGATAATAGCTGCAAACGAATTGCAAAATGTATCGCTACACTGGTAAGCCTCGTGGTGTTGCTTGCCATCGTTGCAGGTCTGGTCTCTATGCTGATTCCGCAGATTTACGAAAGTATCATCGGTTTTCAGGATAGTTTAACAGAGTATATCAACAACCTGACACTTTGGCTTGGAAAGCTCCTTGAAGATAATGAGCATCTTCAGGACAGCATTATGCCGTACTACAATGAAGCAGTTATGCGTTTCCAGACCTGGATCGCAACCGATCTGGTCCCCAATATTTCCTTGATCTTCAATCGCGTTTCCAGTGGGCTTATCGGTTTTGTGACAATCTTGAAAAACCTGCTGATCGGTCTTATTGTTATGGTTTATTTTTTAAACATAAAAGATACACTCTGTGCTCAGTCCAAAAAGATGATTTACGGACTCCTGAATGTGAGATCGGCAAACCGCCTGATCGGTGAGGTGCGTTTTGCCCATAAGATATTCGGCGGCTTTATCACAGGAAAGATGTTAGACTCTCTGATCATCGGCATCATGTGTTTCTTCTCTATGAAGTTTTTAAAAATGCCCTATGTGCTTTTGATCAGCGTGATCGTAGGTGTTACCAATGTGATTCCCTTTTTCGGCCCTTTTATCGGAGCGATTCCCAGTGCATTTCTGATCCTTTTGGTTGATCCTATGAAATGCCTGTATTTTCTTATCTTTATTCTGGTGCTCCAGCAGTTTGACGGAAACATCCTGGGGCCAAAGATCTTAGGTGACTCCACTGGACTTCCAAGCTTCTGGGTATTATTTTCAATTCTGTTATTCGGCGGACTGTTTGGGTTTGTGGGAATGATTATTGCAGTGCCTACATTTGCCGTCATCTACAGGACGATGTCCCTGTATATCAACAGTACTCTTAAAAAGAAAAATTATTCTGAGAATACGTCAGATTACTGTCGCCTCCACCATATAGATCCGCAAAACGGAGAATTTATTGATATGAGCCGGTGGCCGGAAGAAGAAAATGAGACAGTAGATGGCTTAGATGCAGATTCAGAAGCAGAGGGCAAAAGGTAAAATAACGTGGCGGTTGCGGAAACGGAAAAATCACTTGTCAATCTCTACAGTTTTTGCTATAATAGCTTCTGTGTTGCAGATATAGTTCATCGGTAGAACATCAGCTTCCCAAGCTGAGGAGGCGGGTTCGATTCCCGTTATCTGCTTCTTGTGAAGTTGAAAAAGCCCTGTGGATAGAGCACATATCCTCAGGGTTTTTTATTTCATAATAATGATGTCCTCTCGGAGTCTTTCCTGCACCTGCCTTTGTGGCCGATTTTCCGCCAGTCGCACCCGAATTTCATCAACGTACGCACCGCGTACGCCTCAGAAATTTGGGCACAACTGACAAAAAATCTTCTCACAAAATCAGGCACAGAAAGATTTCGAGAGAACATTAATGCAATATGGAGGAAAAAATGGCAAAGGAACAATATAATGCAGACAGTATAACCGTCCTGGAAGGATTAGAAGCGGTTCGTAAAAGACCCGGTATGTATATTGGAGGAGTTGGATCTAAGGGACTGAACCACCTGATCTATGAGATCGTGGACAATGCAGTGGATGAGCATCTGGCCGGCTTCTGTACCCAGATCACTGTCCGCCTGGAAAAAGACGGCTCCTGTACGGTTCGGGATAACGGACGTGGTATTCCGGTAGAAATGCATAAAAAAGGAGTGTCTGCAGCCAGAGTGGTGCTTTCCACCCTTCACGCAGGCGGAAAATTCGACAACAACGCATATAAGACCAGCGGCGGCCTTCACGGTGTAGGTTCATCTGTTGTAAACGCTCTTTCCGAGCATATGACGGTAAAGATCTATAGAGACGGCTGTATCTATCAGGACACCTATCATCAGGGACATCCTACGACAGAACTGGAAAACGGACTTCTTCCAATTATTGGAAAAAGTCGCGAAACAGGAACCGAGATCAATTTCCTTCCGGACGGAGAAATTTTTGAAAAGACCCGTTTTAAAGCAGACTGGTTAAAAAGCCGTTTGCATGAAACGGCTTATTTAAATCCAAACCTGATGATCCACTATGAAAACCGCAGAAGTGGGGAAGAAGAGAAGGTAACTTACCACGAACCAGAAGGCATTATCGCGTATGTAAAAGAATTAAATACAGGAAAGACGCCGGTCCATGACCCGATTTATTTTAAAGGTGTGGTAGACAAGATCGAAGTAGAAGCCTGTGTCCAGTTCGTAGATACCTTTGAAGAAAATATCCTTGGTTTCTGTAACAATATTTTCACTCAGGAAGGCGGCACCCATTTAGCCGGATTTAAGACGAAATTTACCGCCATGATCAACTCTTATGCCAGAGAACTTGGTATTTTAAAGGACAAAGACTCCAACTTTACAGGCGCTGATACCAGAAATGGTATGACAGCCGTGATCGCAGTAAAGCATCCGGATCCTATTTTCGAGGGACAGACCAAAACAAAGCTGGCCAGTGCAGATGCCACCAAGGCTGTATTTACAGTGACCGGCGATCAGTTGCAGCTTTATTTTGACCGAAATGTAGAAGTATTAAAGGGTGTTATCGGCTGTGCAGAAAAATCTGCCAAGATCCGAAGAGCCGAAGAAAAAGCAAAGACCAACATGCTTACCAAGTCCAAATTTTCCTTTGACAGCAACGGAAAACTGGCAAACTGTGAAAGTCGGGATGCTTCTAAATGTGAGATTTTCATCGTAGAGGGAGATTCTGCAGGCGGTTCTGCAAAAACAGCCAGAAACCGTCAGTACCAGGCTATTCTTCCCATCCGCGGAAAAATCTTAAACGTAGAGAAAGCCTCTATGGATAAAGTTCTGGCTAATGCAGAGATCAAGACTATGATCAATGCCTTTGGCTGCGGTTTTTCCGAAGGCTACGGAAACGATTTTGATATCACCAAACTGCGCTATGACAAGATCATCCTTATGACCGATGCGGATGTAGACGGAAGCCATATTGATACCTTATTATTGACGTTCCTTTATCGTTTTATGCCGGAGCTGATCTATGACGGACATGTATACATTGCCATGCCGCCCTTATTTAAAGTGATCCCGAAAAAGGGAGAAGAACAGTATCTCTATGATGAAAAAGACTTAGAGCGCTATCGCAAAAACCACACCGGCGATTTCACCTTACAGCGCTACAAAGGTCTTGGTGAAATGGATGCAGAGCAGCTTTGGGAGACCACACTGGACCCGGAGCGGCGTGTATTAAAACGGGTAGAGATCGAAGATGCAAGAATGGCATCAGAAGTAACCGAAATGCTGATGGGCAGTGAGGTTGGACCCCGCCGCCAGTTTATTTATGAACATGCAGACGAAGCGCAGATCGACGCATAACAGAGAGGACAGACAGATATGGCGGAAAAGATATTAAGAACCGAATACAGCGAGGAAATGCAGAAAAGCTACATGAATTATTCCATGAGCGTTATCACTGCAAGAGCGATCCCGGACGCAAGAGACGGATTAAAGCCAGTTCAGCGCCGTGTTCTCTATGACATGAGCCAGCTTCATCTGGACCATGATAAACCACACAGAAAATCAGCTCGTATCGTAGGCGATACCATGGGTAAATACCACCCACACGGCGATAGCTCCATTTATGACACCTTAGTTGTCATGAGCCAGGAATTTAAAAAGGGAATGGCATTAGTAGACGGTCACGGAAACTTCGGCTCCATTGAAGGAGACGGAGCTGCGGCTATGCGATATACAGAGGCAAGACTGGAGAAGTTTGCCCAGGAAGTATATTTAAAAGACCTGGACAAGACCGTTAATTTCGTGCCGAACTACGATGAAACAGAAAAAGAACCGGAAGTCCTTCCTGTACGTGTGCCAAACCTTCTGGTAAATGGTGCAGAAGGAATTGCCGTTGGTATGAGCACCAGCATCCCTACCCACAATTTAGGGGAAGTAGTGGACGTAGTCCAGGCGTATATTGACGATCCGGCGGCCCCCACAGAAGAACTGATGAAATACCTGCCGGGCCCTGATTTTCCAACAGGAGGTATTATTGCAAACAAAAGTGAGCTGCCTCAGATCTATGAAACAGGTGTTGGCAAGATCAAATTAAGAGGACGTTTTGAGGTAGAACTGGGCAAGCGTAAAGTTGATAAGGACAAGCTGATCATTACAGAGATCCCTTATACCATGATCGGTGCCGGTATTAATAAATTTCTGGTAGATGTGGCAGATCTGGTTGAGTCCAAGAAGCTGACTGATGTAGTGGACATTTCCAACCAGTCCAACAAAGACGGGATCCGTATTGTGTTAGAGCTACGCAAGGACGCAGACATTGACCGTATTAAAAACATTCTCTATAAGAAGACAAAGTTAGAAGATACCTTTGGCGTCAATATGCTTGCAATTGCAGACGGCAGACCGGAAACATTAAACTTAAAAGGCATTCTTCGAAACTTCATGGAATTCCAGTATCAGAATACCGAGCGCAAGTATAATGTGCTCCTGGAAAAAGAACTGGATAAAAAAGAAATTCAGGAAGGCCTGATCGCAGCCTGCGACTGCATTGACCTGATCATCGCCATCTTACGTGGTTCCAAGAACTTAAAAGACGCTAAGGCGTGTCTGATGAATGGTGATATTTCCAATATCCATTTTAAAATGGCCGGTTTTGAAGAGGATGCAAAGAAACTTCATTTTACAGAGCGTCAGGCATCTGCGATTCTGGAAATGCGTCTGTACAAGCTGATCGGACTGGAAATATTAGCTCTTGAAAAAGAGCACAGGGAAACGTTAAAGAAGATCGCCGAATATAAGAAGATCCTTGGCAGCAGAGCGGTTATGAACCAGGTAATCAAAGATGATCTGGCTGCCATCAAGGCAGAATTCGCCATTCCGAGACGGACCCGTATTGAAGATGGTGCAGAGGCTGTTTATGTGGAAAATGAGATTTCTGTTCAGGAAGTTGTTTTCGTCATGGACCGCTTTGGTTACTGCAAGCTTCTTGATAAATCTACCTACGAGCGCAATCAGGAAACCGTGGATACAGAACAGGTCCATGTGCTGCGCTGCTTAAATACAGACAAGCTGTGCCTGTTTACCTCTGCCGGTGTCCTTCACCAGATCAAAGCTATGGATATCCCATCCGGCAAGCTGCGTGACAAGGGCGTTCCTATCGAAAACGTAAGCAAATATGATGGAAGAAATGAAACCATCTGCCTGCTCACCACAGCCCGGGAACTGAAAGGACGCATCCTCTTATTTGCCACACGTCTTGCCATGGTAAAACAGGTGCCGGGAGAAGAATTTGAGACCAACAACCGTACGGTAGCAGCTACCAAGCTTCAGGAGGAAGATAGTGTAGTTTCTATAACAATGGTAAATGGTGAAACAGACGTTGTACTCCAGACGACAGCAGGTACCTTCCTCCGGTTCCCGCTGGAGGAGATTTCTGTTCTTAAAAAAGCTTCCAGAGGTGTCCGGGGCATCCGCCTGACGAAAAATGAAGAATTGGAAACGGTATATCTCATCGGTGAAAATCCGGTCATCGACTATAAAGGCAAGGAAGTTCATTTAAACAGGTTGAAACTGGCAAAAAGAGATGGAAAAGGCAGCAAAGTCCGCTTAAACTAAACTGCTTGCGAACAAAAATAAAGCAGTGTGCGCCATACAGATACAAATGTGCGTAAATGGCGAATTTCCTGTTGCAATTTTCCTGACTTTGTTATAGGATAAGGAAAGATTCCCCAATACGGGACAAAAACGAAAGCAGCGGCTTCCCAAAGCCCTGCAAGAGATGAGGAGAGGAACTATGGAAAAGAAATTAAGAGTTGGTATCTTAGGTGCGACAGGTATGGTAGGACAGAGATTTATCTCTCTGTTGGAAAATCACCCATGGTATGAGGTAGTTACAGTAGCTGCCAGCCCAAGATCAGCAGGCAAGACCTACGAAGAAGCAGTAGGTGACCGCTGGAAAATGACCACTCCTATGCCGGAAGCTGTAAAGAAGCTGGTTGTTATGAATGTAAACGAGGTAGAAAAAGTAGCGGCCAGTGTTGATTTCGTATTCAGCGCCGTAGATATGACAAAAGATGAGATTCGCACAATTGAGGAAGAATACGCAAAGACAGAAACGCCTGTCGTTTCCAACAACAGTGCACACCGCTGGACTCCAGATGTTCCTATGGTAGTTCCGGAGGTAAATCCAGAGCATTTTGATGTAATCCAGTTCCAGAAAAAGCGTCTGGGAACGACCAGAGGCTTTATCGCAGTAAAACCGAACTGCTCGATCCAGAGCTATGCACCTGTTTTAACTGCATGGATGGAATATGAGCCATACGAAGTAGTAGCAACTACTTACCAGGCAATTTCCGGTGCAGGAAAGACCTTTAAGGACTGGCCTGAAATGGAAGGAAACATCATCCCATATATCGGCGGAGAAGAAGAAAAGAGCGAGCAGGAGCCACTTCGTATCTGGGGTCACATTGAAAATGGTCAGATCGTAAAGGCAGCAAGTCCTGTTATCACCTGCCAGTGCATCCGTGTTCCTGTATTAAACGGACATACAGCAGCTGTATTTGTTAAGTTTAAAAAGAAACCAACCAAGGAGCAACTGATCGAGAAATTAGTAAACTTCAAGGGTCTTCCTCAGGAACTCGAACTTCCAAGTGCTCCAAAGCAGTTCATCCAGTATCTGGAAGAAGACAACCGTCCACAGGTAAGCCTGGATGTAGATTTTGAACATGGCATGGGCATTTCGGTAGGTCGTTTAAGAGAAGATACGGTATATGACTACAAGTTTGTAGGACTTTCCCACAACACGGTAAGAGGTGCAGCAGGCGGTGCAGTTCTGTGTGCAGAGCTTCTTACTGCAAAGGGATATATTGCAGCAAAATAATTAAATATATGAAAAGTGTTTTTGTCCTCCTGGTATTTTGCCGGGGGGACATTGAATTAAATTATGGAGGTTTTCTTATGGCAATCTTAAAAAAAGAGTTTGGCACGATGCCTTCCGGGGAAAAGGTATATGAGTATACACTGATCAATAAAAGCGGTGTCAGCGCATCTTTTATTGACTTAGGTGCGGTCTGGACCAAAATGCTGGTCCCGGACCGCGATGGCAATGTGGCAGATGTGATCTTAGGATATGATGATCTGGAAAGTTATCAGGTAAATTCCCCTCATTTTGGTGCTCCGATCGGCAGAAATGCCAATCGTATTGGAAATGCAGTGATCACCATTGATGGCAAAGACTATAAACTGGAAGCAAATAATGGCCCAAATAACCTGCATAGCGGCCCGAATCTGTATCACTGCCGCCTATGGGAATGCTGGTCATATGAGACAGCCGAAGGAAGCCGTCTGGATTTCTTCTTAAACAGCCCGGATGGGGATCAGGGTTATCCCGGAAATGCAAAGATCCGTGTAAGCTATACGTTAACAGATGACAACTGTGTAAAGATTGATTACAACATGGTCAGCGATGCAGATACGGTGGCAAACTTTACCAACCACTGTTATTTCAATCTGGCCGGACACAACAGCGGCCCTGTATTAGATCAGCAGGTATGGCTGGCAGCTGACAGCTACACACCGGCGGACGAAACATCCATCCCGACAGGTGAGATTCTTACGGTAACCGGAACTCCTATGGATTTTCGCAAAATGAAGCCCATCGGTCAGGATATGGAAGCTGATTTTGAGGCTTTAAATCTGGGCCATGGATATGACCACAACTGGGTATTAAACCACGAAGCCGGTGTCCTTGGCATTGCAGGAAAGGCAAAAGATCCTGCAAGCGGCCGTGTAATGGAAGCGTATACCGATCTTCCCGGTATGCAGTTTTATACTGCAAACTTCTTAAAAGACGAGCGTCCCGGAAAAGGCGGTGCCCATTATGACAGACGCCATGCATTCTGCTTTGAAACACAGTATTATCCGGATGCCTGCCATAAGAAAAACTTCCCGTCACCTATCTTAAAAGCGGGAGATGCTTATAAAACAACTACTATTTATAAGTTTTATGCAGAATAATATCCTGTGATCTGCTTCTGGCAGTTTACCAAACATATATATCATATCCAAACAGCCCACTGTCTGAAAAGGTTCTGGGCTGTTTTTCTTGCAAGGACCTGAAAAAAATGGTATACTTACGAAACATGTCTTAAAAGAATTACCAAAGGGACTTTCCGCGGGAAGTGCCTTAAAATCTGAGGAATCAAATGTCAAAATCATTATACATTGCGGAAAAGCCCAGTGTAGCCCAGCAGTTTGCAGATGCATTAAAAATACGCGGGCGGCGTGGAGACGGCTATATTGAGTCGGAGGACGCTATTGTTACCTGGTGCGTGGGACATCTGGTGACTATGAGCTACCCGGAAGCCTACGATATAAAATACAAGCGCTGGAGCCTTACTACACTGCCTTTTCTGCCGAAAGAATTTAAATATGAAGTAATCCCCAGCGTGGGAAAGCAGTTTTCGATCGTAAAAGGTCTTCTTACAAGGCCGGACGTGGATACCATCTACGTGTGTACCGACTCCGGACGGGAAGGAGAGTACATTTACCGTCTGGTAGCCCAGATGGCCGGTGTAAAGGACAAACGGCAGAAACGTGTGTGGATCGACTCCCAGACAGAAGAAGAGATCCTTCGAGGAATCCGTGAAGCAAAAGATGAGTCAGAATATGACAATCTGTCTGCCTCCGCTTATTTAAGAGCAAAAGAAGACTACCTTATGGGTATCAACTTTTCCAGAGTCCTTACACTGCGCTATGGCCCGTCCATGTCGCAGTATCTGGGAACCAAATTTACCGTCCTTTCTGTAGGCCGTGTTATGACCTGTGTCCTTGGGATGGTAGTGCGCAGAGAACGTGAAATACGAAATTTTGTAAAAACCCCATTCTACCGTGTTCTTGGAAGTTTTCAGGCAGTGGCAAAAGACGGCGCACCTGTAGCATTAGATGCAGAGTGGAAAGCAGTAGAAGGTTCAAAATACTTTGGAACCCCTTATCTGTATAAGGAAAACGGTTTGAAAGAGCGGGAAAAAGCAGAAGAGCTGATTGCTTATTTAAAAGCAGAACCGCCGCTAGAAGCGAAAGTCCTTTCAAAAGAAAAGAAAAAAGAGACGAAAAATCCGCCTCTTCTTTATAATCTGGCGGAGCTTCAGAATGACTGCTCTAAAATGTTTAAAATAAGCCCGGATGAGACCTTAAAAGTAGTACAGGAACTGTATGAGAAGAAACTGGTAACATATCCAAGAACCGATGCCAGAGTCCTCTCTACGGCAGTTGCTAAAGAAATCTATAAAAATATCAATGGCCTTATGCGCTATGAACCGATGGCAGGTTTTGCCAAAGAGGCCATGGATCTTGGAAGTTTTAAAGAGATAGCAAAAACGCGCTATGTCAATGACAAGCAGATCACAGACCATTATGCTATCATTCCTACAGGACAGGGCCTTGGAAACTTACGCAGCCTGTCTCCTTTGGGAGAAAAGGTCTATCAGGTAGTCTGCCGCCGGTTTTTGAGCATCTTTTACCCGGCAGCCATTTACCAGAAATATGCTCTTGTGCTGGAACGGAAAAAAGAGCAGTTTTTTGCAAACTTTAAGGTATTGTCAGAACCTGGCTATTTAAAGGTAGCAGATGTGAATCTGGCAAAAAAAAGCAGCATCCAGGAAACCTTCTCTGATGAAAAAGAGGAAAATTTCGCACAAACAGATGAAAAAAATACGGAAACTGCGAAAGTTGACCGAACTTGGCTGTTACAGGTGCTTGCAGATTTGAAAAAAAATGATATACTTACTATAGCGGATCTGAAGGTGAAAGAAGGAGAAACTTCTCCACCGAAAAGATATACCTCCGGTTCCATGATCCTGGCTATGGAAAATGCAGGCCAGCTGATCGAAGATGAGGAGCTGCGTGCCCAGATCAAGGGCAGCGGCATCGGCACCAGTGCCACCAGAGCAGAGATACTGAAAAAACTGGTCAGTATCAAATACCTGAGCTTAAATCAGAAGACCCAGGTGATCACGCCATCCCTGCTTGGAGAGATGGTATATGAAGTGGTGGACCACTCCATCAGACAATTATTAAATCCTGAGCTGACTGCCAGCTGGGAAAAGGGTCTGACTTATGTGGCAGAAGGTTCCATTACATCGGATGAATACATGGAAAAGCTGGAACGTTTCGTTGCCATGCGCACAGTAAACGTAATAAGGCTTAACAACCAGTATGACATGCGGGGACTTTTTGACGCGGCTGCCGCCTTTTACAAAACAAAAAAGGAGAACTGATTACGATGAAACTGAAGGAAATGAAAATTAAAGAGCTGTTTGACACAAGCCATACAATTGCAGAAAGAATTTTTGACAACCATACCTATCCTTGGGAAGTACTTCCGGAGATTGGTGATTTTATCCGTTCTTTAGGACCTCTTCTTCTGGAAAATGAATACCGCAAGATCGGCAGCGATATCTGGGTACACAAGAGTGCAAAAGTAGCACCTACCATTATGATGGCTGGTCCAATGATCATCTGCGAAGGCGCAAATGTACGTCACAGCGCATTCTTAAGAGGAAACGTGATCATCGGTGCGGGGGCTGTGGTAGGAAATTCCTGTGAATTAAAGAACGCTCTGATCTTTGATGAAGCACAGATCCCGCATTTTAACTATGTAGG
>CAVFER010000010.1:43305-46942 GCA_963621525.1 bacterium
CTATGTAGGTGATTCCGTACTTGGCTACAAGGCTCACATGGGCGCCGGCGCTGTTACCTCCAATGTAAAATCCGATAAGTCTTGTGTTGTGGTACATGCAGAAGATAAAGAAGTTGCTACCGGATTCAAGAAATTCGGCGCGATCCTTGGTGATGGTGTAGAAGTAGGCTGCAACAGTGTTCTCAATCCGGGAACCATTGTAGGTAAGGAAAGCAACATCTATCCATTATCCAGTGTAAGAGGCGGCGTTTCTGCCCATTCTATCTACAAGAGCCAGAATAACATCGCAGCAAAAGAAAGCCGTGAAGAAGCTCCGGCACCAAAGAAAAGAGCCACCAGAAAACCAAGAGTTGTAAAATAAAAAACAAAACCCCGCCAACCGGCGGGGTTTCATTCTTACTTGGTAGAAGGATTAAATGTTACAATCACATAGTCACCTAAAGCATGGAGAACCGGAACGGAAAAGCAGATGGTTCCATGGTTTTCGTAGCTGAAAGATTCCGGCCATGCTTCTTCCGATGCCAGAGGGAAATCCGCTCCGTCAAACACCTTTGTGAGGATATCCAGATCCAAACTTCCCCGATATTCTAAAAATGCCTCTTTCTGATCCGGGGTCACTCCCAGAAATTCCACATCATCACTTAAAACATAACCAGCCATCGTGTAACCGTCTGTATAATCAGAAAGTCCCAGATCACGCACCTGGTTTAAGTCCACTGTATTGGTATAAAAAACACTGACCGGATAAGCCGCAGCCTCATTCATCCGGTTTCCTTTATAAACAGCCGTCAGCCGCTTGCGGTCTGCAGAAATGATCTCACATTTTACCGTAAGTGTATCCTTGCTTTCATCCAGATCATTTGCCTGGATAATAGAAAGAGCATTGGTCTTTAAAAGCTGGTTTATCCGCTCCTGTTTGTCCGCATCGTCCATCTGGTTTACCACCGGATACTGGATGGAAATATTTCCTGAAGTATAAGTTTCTAGCTGCACACCGATACCTGTAGAAGCTTCCTTCACAGTCTCGCTCTCTGCAGCAGACGGACTTTCCGTCCCGGCAGTCGTTTGTGAAGCAGTAGTCTCTGCCTGAGTATGTATAGTAGAAAGGTCTGTATCCGCCGGCGCCCGGCCAAGAATCAGCCCGATGGAAACTGCACCAATGACGACAGCACTCCCCACTGCACCTATAATGATCTTTTTATTATTATCCATAAGAGATCCCTCCTTCGTGATTTGCGCGATTATCACATGTTTCTATTACTCAGATTTATTTTACATTATTTTCATGGCTTCTGTTTGAAGAAATGTTTACGAATTTCTAAAGAAATAGCGATCACAAAACGCTGGAGAAACCAAAGACTCTTTTATAGAAATCAGTATTGAAAACACATCCCCCTTGTGTTACAGTAAAAAGCAATGATAAAAGCTGCAAAGGGGTTGTATGAGGTGAATGAGAAACGGTTATATGTAAAATTATTAGGAGAGTTTTCCGTCTGGTACGGGGATGAGAGAGTGAATTTAGGACGTTCTTCTACAGGCCGTTCCGCCCAGCTGTTTCAGCTGTTAATGCTCAGCCCCGGCTATCAGATATCCAAAGAAAAGCTGATGGCGGATCTGTATAAATCCGGAGAATACAGCAATAAAAACAACGGCATCAACAATATCGTCTGCCGTTTGAGAAAAATCCTCGCGCAAGCGGGTCTTCCCGGTGACGAACACATTGCCATTGAAAACGGAAATTGTATCTGGAAATCCCAGATTCCGGTGACAGTAGATGCGGCCCAGTTTTGCAGCCTGATAGACGAAAGCACAAGGGTTCAGGGAGAAGATCGGCTTCGTCTGCTGCGGGAAGCCTGGGTTCTTTACAGAGGCCCTATTCTGGCAAGCAATTCGATCGAAGAATGGGCGATCCCGGAGACCTTGCATTATAGAGAATTGTATCATGACTGCACCAAACAGATCGCCTGCCTGCTAAAAGCCAACGAATGCTGGGAAGATATGTATACCCTGTATACCACAGCTGCAGCCATAGAGCCTTACGAAGAATGGCAGTTAGGCCGTCTGGACTCCCTTATTGCCATGGGAGAATACGAAAAAGCCTTTCAGGTATACGAAAAAGAAGCCAGAGCCTGTACAGAAGTATCCGATCAGCCTATTTCCCGGGAAATGATGGAGCGGGCGCGCAAGATCAGTCAGCATCTAAAAGGAGGATACGAGGACTTAGATGACATTCAGTTCAGTCTTTCAGAGGCCAACCGGAAAAGCAAGGAACGTGTATACGAATGCCCCTATCCTAACTTCATGGATGTTTACTGTTCCCTGAAACGGATATCTGCCCGCAGTCAGATAAGGTGCTGTCTGATGCAGCTGACCGTTGTAAACCGGAAAAAGCTGCCGGTACAGAAAGCAGCCGCAGCGAAAAAAGGAAAGCTCTTAGGAGATGCGATTAAAAATACACTCCGCTACGGCGACATCTTTACCCAGTACAATACAGCCCGGTTTCTTCTTATATTAAACCATACCAGAAAAGAAGACGGAAAAGTAGTATTCAGGCGCATCGCCCAGGACTATGAAAACCAGGGAGGCAGCAGGCGTGATATTGACTATCAGATCGTGCCTATGTACGAAGACTGATACAATCGTGAAAGTCCTTCAGACAGAAGAAGATTCTGCCTGGGGGATTTTTTTCGTTTTCCTTAATAAAATATAAAATATGGCATTTTTTAATAAATACGTGATAATAACTGTGATAATAGAAATGCTAATATCTATACAAAAGTCTTTAGAAGATTTCCAGGAATCTGGATCAAAAAATAGAGGAGGGAGTTGTATGGGCCAGATACGAAAAGCGAAAGGTGCAAGCCGCAGAAAACAGGCGGTGCCGCTTCAAAGATATATGAAAGTGGCAGTGACATATCTGCTGCTGATCGCCGTAATATTCAGCAATATGAGCAATCCGCTGATAAACGTATTCGCAGGTCAGAAAAAAGAAGAATTCCGTATTCATGCAGATGAACTGCAAAGAGCTGCGGAAGAAGCACTGGAAGAGGAGAATGTTGTAGAAGAACCATTAGAGATCTACACAAAGGACGCCTCTTTACAGAAAGAGTATGATGAGCTGCTTGCAGCAGACGGTACTCTCTATGAGGTTTTTCCAGAATATGAACGGGAAAACGATTTGGACGAGATCGATCTTCGCATCTTCCTTCGCTTAAGTGAAGAAGCAGATCCTAAGTCCTATGTCTTAACAGGAGAAGAAACATTTATCTTCCTGTATGTCAACGGCGGTGATGAGACAGTAGCAGGTCGTGTAAATATCGACGGCTATATCTCAGGTGTGTGCAGTCTGAAATCTTACGCAGCTGTTTTCGATAAAGACGGAAAAGATATTATCATCCATTCCGACACAGAAGACAGTACACAGAAGGAAGATGAGACCGAACAGGCACAGGAAGAAAAAGAAACTTCTGAGCAGAAAGAAAATACCGGCACACAGACAGAAGAGAAAAAATCTCACGACACAGCAGGAAAAGATACAACTGGTCAGTCTGATAAGAACGATACTGCAGACGAGAATAAATCTCAGGACAATAGCACCGATACCGATACTGCCGATACCGCAGACTCAGATCAGGAA
>CAVFER010000010.1:46952-55167 GCA_963621525.1 bacterium
GATCAGGAAGATACCGCTGATGCCAGCGATACCTCTTCTGATACAGATACCTCTGATCAGGGATCTGATACAGCAGATTCTGCTGACACCGACAGCGCAGACGGCAGCGACAGCGAAGATAGCGCATCTTCCAATCAGGAAGCTGACAGCAGCGATGTGGTTGCTTCTATTTCTTCTCATCCCAGATTCCTTCTTACAGAGGTTGCCGGTGATGATTCTTCTATAGATTTGAAAGAAACCAAAGAAGAAGAAAAGCCTAAGGCAGTAGAAAAAGAAGAAGAGATTACAGTTACAAAACCGGCAAAGGAAACAGAGGCACCTGTAACGGAAACTGTTACAGAGGCTGAAGAGGCAACGGCAGAAGAAACCACGGCCGTAGATGCCGGCACAGAAGAGACAAAGGAAACAGCAGCTCAGGAAGAAACAACTGCAGCTGCACAGGAAACAGAGGCTTCCGAGGAAGAAACCACCACAGAGGCCCAGATCTCTGATCTTCCGGATGATGCAAATCCGGCAGAAGAAGAGGATGAACCTGATTTTAAACGTATAGGCGCACTGAAAGGCGAAACCTACAATCTGGCTTCCTTAGATCAGACAGTAACCATCAGAGCCTTTACGGCAAAACTGTCTGATATGGGACTTGACAAAGAAGAACTGGAAAGTCAGGGACATATGATCGATTACATGATCGATCCAACCGGCAGTGCAGAACTTGTAAAAGCACCAAAGCTTGCAAGAGACGGCGCAGAAGTAACCTTCGGTGTCATTCCTCAGACCGGCTACAAGATTGCAGAGGTCACAGCTAACGGTACTGAGTTAGAAGAGACTGAGTTAGAAGACGTTGCCAGCCCATCCAATGCAGAAAGAGCCGATGATGCTGTATATTATGTAATCCCGGAAGTATTAGAAGATCAGGAAGTAGAGATTTTCTTAGAGGAAGAAGTACCGGGCAGTCATCCGGCATTTGAATACGCAGAAACTTTAAACGGTGTTAAAATCAATATTTCTGCAGCAGAAGGTATCCTTCCAGAAGGAACTACAGCAAAGATAGCTGAAGTAACCGAAAATGTAGAAAACGCTGTAAAAGAGAAAGTAGAAAGCGAAGCAGCAGAAACTGATGCAGTAGAAGTTAAATCTGTACTTGCTTACGATATCACTCTTTACGATGCACAGGGCAATGTATTAAACGACAGCTGGAGCAGAAATGGCTACGTAAAAGTAAGCTTCTCCGGTGCCCCCATCGAAGAAAAGAGCAAAGAAGCCGCAGTAATCGAGATCTCCCATCTGGATACAGATGCAGATACCACAGAAGGCGTTGTAACAGCCAACGAGATCAAAGGCCTGGAACAGGTTGCTGATGAAGTGGTGGTTGCTGATGAAGCAAGTGTGGAGAGCGTTGAGTTTGAGGCGAAGCATTTTTCTACTTATACGGTGACGTTTAAGTATAGCAGAACTTCGGGAAACTTAGAAATAGAAATAATTGATACGGATGGCAATTCTATAGGAGAAAATAATAAAGAATCATTTTCAATTACAGAAAATGGAACTCGTTCTGTTAAAGAATTAGCTAAAAACATACTCACTGCTAATGGACTTTCTGGTACGTATGTCTTTAAGGAAGCCAAAACTCAAAATAATCTTTCTTTTGATACAATCAAATACGAGATTGTTAAAAGCGAGTGGTGGAGTGCTAATATTAATATTAAAGTTAATTCTACAAGTAATTGGGAATCTGTTACCAAAGTTAAATTCATCTTTGAAAAGTTTAGATACGTAGACGCTTCTATTACAGTAAGCGGTGACGGAACGGTAGAGGCTTTTGTAGGTGATGCTTCAAAGGGAATTGCAACATCAGAACAAAAACTCGAAGGAATTATGCTTACAGAAAATGGCTATACCTTGAAATTTACTCCTGGTACTGATCAAGCAGTTGCTGCTGTATATGTGAATAATCAGGCATTGCCGTTAAGCAACATAAAAAATAATACGTATGAGGTTTCAGGTATAACAGGTATGCAAGATATCAGAGTGATATTTTCACCGATTAGTAAACCTGGTAATATGAACTGGAAACGATCGGACTCTAGCTCTCATAATGCTAGTGGGTCGAGTACAGATACTACACACGTTTTAAAAGGCAATAAGAACTTGAATTTTACATGGTCAGATTTGAATAAGTTGACTTTAACTAATACACAAAATGTGTGGGATAATGGAGATTTTTACTCACCATACAAAGGGGCGCAAGATGTTGAACCCTATGCTACATGGCGATATCTTTCTGGGGATGGAAATTATGAACTTCGAAGATTTCAGACGACATTCACAATACCAGAGGGGTGTTCTACGGCTGATTATGTTCGTTTAAAATCAGTTCATGCTGATAAGTACGGGGATTATAATGATGGAAATATTATCCCTATTAATGATGATATTTTTATATTTATCTACAGTGTAAATGATAAAGACAAAATCACAAACGATAACTACATGAAGTATCTTGCGTTTTGGACAGGTACTATATCTCAAGATAATAATGCAAAGTTTCATGGTGTAGAAGGAACAACACCTTATCAGGATAAAGTGAATACACCTTTTCAAAAGTATACAGATGGCTGGTACTGTGAAGCTGATCTGGATAATGTAGGCTCTATGCTATTTAAGAATTATCCTAACGGAATGGCCGGTGACCAATTTGTGTTAGATGTATTTGTTGGTGATTATTCAACTGGTGGCGGTATGGATCCATTAGAACTGGAATTTGTAAAGACTACAGGTTCACCTGTTACAATCCACTATTATAAAGATCAGATTACAACTCCGGATGACAATACTCATTTTCTTGGTACGGAAACAATTAAAGGCTTGATGCTCGGACAAGAAATTGATTTAAGTTCTTATGGAGATGGTTCATACTTAAATGAGTACAAACCAAACACCGGAAATTATTTAGATGGAGCTCAAAGTCCTCTTCCTTACATTGTAAAAGAAGAAGCAGGTGTTATTAACGTGCTTTATGTAACACAAAAACAGCCTGTAAAGGTTAAATATTATGCCAGAGATAATGAGTCTATCCAAGAAGACAACTGGACTCTATTAGGTGTATTACAAGAGCAACAGTTTCCATTAGGATGGAAGTATGAAGATGCAGTTTATAAAGAATATGGAAAAAATACTTGGCTGACTGAAACTGAAAGAGACTGGTATGATGATGGTTTTGTAAAAGATGGAACAGCAGAAATTACGAAAGATACCAATGTGATTAAAGTTGTTTACACCAAAAAGTATGGAGATTTCCAGATTACTAAAGTTCTCCAAGGAAATACTCAATCTAATGTCGTTAGCAATGTTCAATTCCAATTGTATAAATCTGATGCTAGTTGGTCCGCTTCAGAATTATATGGAAATCCTGTTAATGCGGTACAGAGTGTAGATGTTACTACCGGTACCGTTGATTTCACCAAGATTCCAGGTGGCTATTACATTCTGGAAGAAACACAAACTGCTCCAGGTTATAATGCATTAACTTTTGGAATCCGTTTACAGATTACATTAGATGATAATAAAAATGTGGTTTGCAAATTCTGCGATTCTGAAGGAACTGAGATAATACAGAATGGTAAATACTATGGCAACGCTGTTGAGATGAAAGAGGGTAAAATGATCATCTACAACAAGGCAGGTGCCATCCTACCAGACACTGGCGGACAAGGTCTTGACAGTATCCATCGCCTTGGCTGGTCAGTGATCCTTACATCTGTAATATTTGCAGGCTTCCAGTTAAGCCAGACGATCAAACGCAAACGTGAAGAATAACCTTCACACAAAACAGTAGTAACCTGCGGAGCACACCGCTCCGCAGTGTATACATAGAATTTCAAAAATAATTAATTGGGTGGAAATCCTAAAAAAGAAAGGAAAATGTGATTATGAAAAAGATGAAAAAAGCAGCAGCAATGTTAATGGCTGCAACAGTAGCAGCAGCAATGCCTATGACAGCAATGGCAGCAAGTATTACTGTAGACACTGACAAACAGTTGCATGATGGCGAGGCTTATAGGGCTTACAAAATTTTTGATTATACGAGTGAAGACGAAAGTGCTACAGATAATAGCAAGGTAGCATACACCATATCTAGAGATAGTGCGTGGAAGTCAATTGTAGAAGAATATACATACAATAGTAAAAATGCATTTACGCTGACAGCAAGCAAAAACGATCCAAACGTTTATGTTGTTGAAACAAATACTGAAATAACGTACGATGATACTTTTGCAGCTGCTTTTGCTAAGTACTTGTCAGATCGAGTTCCAGATGATGCAAGTTATATTGAGGCGGAAGATAAACAGTTTGGCAACTTGGATAGAGGATATTATTTTGTAAATACCACAACTGGTTCTTTATGCTCTTTGGTGAATAGCGATTCTGAGCAGACTTTAAAAGAAAAGAATAGTTTGCCAGAGGTAGATAAGACTGCTGATAAATCAACAGCTTCAATAGGTGACACTATTACCTATACCATTACAGTGACTGACGGAGAAGGTACGGAAACTCCGATTGTCGTTCGTGATATAGCTGAAGCTGGACTGGACGTTGATGTAAATAGTATAGAAGTGAAGAAGATTGTTAATGGAGTTGAAAGCACTATTACTGCTGCTGATGATACTTATTCAACTTCTACAGATGATGACTATACATTTAAAGTGACCTTATCAAAGGAACTTGTTGAAGAATTGGATGCGCGGAAAGATGCTGATAATGATAAGGTTGTGATTACTTATACTGCTAAGCTGAATGGAGATGCTGAAATCTATTATTCCTTAGATGAAAGCAAAACAAATGATAACACTGTAAACTTGACATACTATAATCATGAAATTCCAGGAAATACCGTAGGAGTTGCAACATATAAGTTTGACCTGGTAAAGACAGATATGAGTTTAAAAGGACTGACAGGTGCTGAATTTAAACTGTTTAAGTCTGAAAATGGTACTGATGAAGTCAAAGTGATTAAAGTATCCGATGGTCTATACCGTGTCGTTGCAAATGATGATGAAGAAAAGGAAGCTGTTGCAATTAAAGCTGGTAAGGCTACTGTAGAAGGACTTGGAAGCGAAACTTATTATTTGGAAGAAACTGTAGCACCTGCTGGTTATAATCCTTTGACTGTAAGACAGCCAGTAACCATTTTTAATGACAGCTTGGTAGCTGCTGATCCTGTAAATGGTGTTTATAGTGAGGACAGTGGTGTTATTGTAAAGAATAACCATGGAGCACTCCTTCCATCCACCGGTGGCATCGGTACCACAGTATTCTATGCAACAGGTATCGTAGTGATGGCTGGCGCTGTATTCTTCGTAGTACGCAGCAAGAAGCACGAATAATTGACAGAACAGATTCAAAGCTTTATAATGTTGTTAGTTTAGATTTATAATCAGGAGGACGAGAAAGACCAGATGAGAAAGAAGATTTCAACTATCCTATTTGTGATCATTTTCCTGATCGGTCTTTCGATTCTCCTGTATCCTGCGGTCAGTGAGTATGTGAATGAGAGACATTCCTCTCGGGCAATTGCTTCTTACAACAATTCCGTAGAGGGACTTCCGGAGGCGGATTATTCCAAGGAACTGCAGGACGCACAGGCTTACAACCAGTATCTTGCTCAGTTTGGCAATCTCAGCGCAGCGGCAAACGCAGAAAAAAATCGGGAAGACAGTCCTTACGAAGATCTTCTTAATATCGGCGGAAATGGTATCATGAGTGTCATCAATATCCCCGGTATTGCAGTTGAGATCCCTGTTTATCACGGAACAGATGAAGGAGTTCTTCAGGTGGCAGCTGGCCATTATCAGGGATCTTCCCTCCCGATCGGCGGAGAAAGCACCCATGCGGTCATCACCGGGCACAGAGGACTTCCCTCGGCGAAGCTGTTTACGGATCTGGATCGTCTGGAAGTCGGTGATATCTTCTATCTGAAAACATTAGGAGATATCCTGGAATATCAGATCGATCAGATTGTTACCGTACTTCCCTCTGAAGTAGATGGTTTGTCTATCGAACCGGGAAAGGATTATGTGACATTAGTCACCTGTACTCCTTATGGTATTAACACTCACCGGCTTTTGATCCGTGGAACACGGGTGGCCTATGACGGTAAATACGCTGAGAAAGTTCCGTTAAAACCGGCACCGGCAGTCAGTGACAGACCGGCCGAGGAACAGGGACGCAAGCTGAGTACAAGACAATGGATTCTTTTTGCCATAGCAGCTTTTGGTGTGGCAATCTTACTTGGAATCCTGGCACCTTCCGGAAAAGGAAAGAAGGGAAAAGCCAGCAGTAAAGCGGAAGAAAACGCTGACCAAAGAAACAGGAAACTCTCTCAGGACAGTAAAGCAGAGAAGAAAGAAGGAAGCCATGAAAAGAATGAAAAAGATGAATAAGATGGCAGCTTTTCTGGCGGCAGTGATAGTAATGACCATGAGCTTATGCCAGGGGGCATTTGCCGGTGAATCAGCCAATATTGATACCGCCAGACCGGTATCTCTGACCGTTGATCTGGAAGCCGAGAATAAAAATGCCACCATTTCCATCTATCAGGTTGGACAGTGGGATGGGGCTGCGGGTGCATACACACTGTCCCAGACGTTTGCCGCTTCCGGTGCCAATGTGACGGATTATACGGCAGACGGTGTGCTGACCGCTTCAAAGACTCTGGTACAGTTTATAAGCGACAATCAGATCAGTGCTCTTGGCACACAGTCTACCCAGTCCGGAAAGCTGCAGTTTAGCGGACTTTCCACCGGTCTGTATCTGGTCTGCCAGTCCAGAACATCTGCCGATAATGTAACCGTAAGCCCATATCTGACCACTCTTCCTGTATATAACGAGGAGACTCACGGATGGGAATACGATGTAAGATCACTTCCAAAGTACGAAGCTGACCGCACCAATAATAATGGTGGCGGCGGCAGCGGCGGAGGCGGCGGTGGCAGCTCCAGCAGCGGCAAGATCAATACGAACGGCAGCACCACAGTGACAGTGCCGGATAGTGATGTACCTTTAGCTGATGCCGAAAACCCGGTGATCAAGGCGATTGAGGATGTATTAGTTCCTCTTGGTCTTCTTCCAAAAACCGGTGACAATTCCACATCCATCCAGATCATGTTAGGTGTGACAGTAATGAGTGCAGCTCTCTTAGTTCTGCTTGTAGCAAAGCGCAGAAGAAGAGAGGCGTAAAAAGGGCGCTTGATTTCTCAAACACCCTAGTGCATAATCAAGACAGAAGTGAATCGGATACAAAGTCCGATTTGCCCTCAGTAAAGTTAAACTACGAAGAATAGCATCCTAGACCTTGGGCGGAGTGGGATGCTATTTCTTTTTATCAAAATAGAAGTAGAGAAAAGGCCGTTCAATGGGATTATTATTGAACGCCTTTCATATTCGGTGCAGTATTTTAATAGCTTTATTTATAATAAATCATTGACGCAAATTGTCAGTCCGGGGTAAATCCCAACAGGGATGCTTGCATCAAATGGAAAGATTACTGGTGTAGCATCCTTGTCTTGTTCAAAAGAGTAAACGGTTGTATATTTCTTGGTAGGATCAACAACCCAGTATTCACGAACACCACTGTCCAAATAAAGGGCAGTCTTTTTTATATAGTCCATGCGGCGGCTTGCCGGAGATACGATTTCCATAATTAAATCTGGCGCACCAGAGCATCCCCGATCCGTAAATTTACTTGGATCGCAGATTACAGAAATATCTGGTTCTACCCAGTCTTTATCGTCTGCATCAAGATTAACAGCGAACGGAGCAGGGTAAACTTCACAATTACCATGGTGTGATTTAATATATTGTCCTAACACCTGAGTGAACTCAGAAACCAATTTTTGATGTATTCTACTTGGGGGAGCCATATTATAGAGTGTTCCATTAATAAGTTCTGCCCGGGTTTCTTCCGGAAGATTCCAATAATCCTCTGAAGTGTAATGCTTTTCTTTTGGAAATGGCATAATGCGGCCTCCTTTTTATCTGATAAATTTATACCTATATATTGCCCTATTTCTATTTAAAAGTCAATGCACCTGAATAATCCTTTTGTTATGGTAAAATATTAGTTTAAATCTTAATTTAAATATTGTATAAAATACTTTTAGGGAGTATAATACTAATAAGAAAGCGAAGGAAGGAGATGTTGATATGAGTTTAGCAT
>CAVFER010000011.1:0-51247 GCA_963621525.1 bacterium
GATCATCTGCCGCCTGCTCCAAAATATGGACATTGATATTTTAGATTACTCCATTACAAAAGAGTCAGGATCTGGTACCTCATCCCTGATCCTGACTCATGGAAAAGCAAACGGAAATACCTTTTTTATTTCTTACGATGAAGAATCTACAGGCATCAGAAAACTGCTTACACTGATCCCATTAATAGTTAAAAGTCTTGCCCAGGGAAGTCTTCTCTTAGCGGATGACTTAGACAATGTGCTTCACCCTCATCTGCTGCGCTTTATCCTGTCTCTGTATCAGAACCACGAGACCAATCCTCACCAGGCACAGCTGGTATTTACCAGCCACAATACAGCCATCCTGACTCCATCCATCATGCGAAGAGATGAAATCTGCCTGTGCTGCCGCCCGGAAGAAACGGATGCTGTTCTCTATCCACTTTCTTCTTATAAAAAAGAAAATGGCCTCATCCCCCGAAATGATGAAGCCTATGGTAAACAATATCTGGAAGGACGTTACGGTGCCAACCCTAAGATCTGATAGTTAATCCGGATCTTTTTTCCCATCTCCCACTGTTTTAAACTGCGTTGAACGCGCTCACACACGGCCAGAACATGTTTCTGGCCTGCTCCATTTAACAAGATCAGATACTGAACAGGGCTGTAGCAGGTATACAGATCCCCTTTTCGCAAATTGCCTCCTATGACCTTCTTTAACATCTTGGAAGCTGTCTGAACCTGTTCTCCTTCTAGCAACGCCCCTTTTTCATCTAAAATAGTAATGCAGAACAATGTACATTCAAAGGAAAAACGTTCTGCCATACGACTTATCAGACGGTAGCTGTCAATAAAAGAAGGATAGGTACTGTAATAAGGTCCCTGACTTTCTTCCCTCTCTTTTAAGGTGTTTTCAATATCCTTTAACATATCGGAAGTATAACGGATCTGCCCGCTCATCAGCCGGAAACGCTGGAGCATAGTCTCAGAAGGTGGAAGTCCCTGTTCTTCAAAATACCGAGCTACCACCTGTCTGTAAACCTCCATTGCTTCCTGATAACGCTTTAAAGCAATGAGACAGTCCAGTTTCAACATCTGACACTCCTCATAGGGATATAACCTGCAGGCAGCTGTACTTAACTCTAAAAGTCGTTCATACTCTCTGTCTTCTTTCAAACATTTGCTTGCCTCCCGCAGACATTTAAAATACAATCTCTGATACTTAACCCCGATTACATTAACACATTTTTCTCCCGTCATCTGGACAAGAAATTCTCCGTGATACAGATCGCAGGCACGACACAGGTCTTCTTTTCCACCTGTTCCAAGCCCGTATTCCGCAGCCCGTTCAAACTCACGGGCATCCATGAAAAGCAATATCCTTCCCTCATCAAAACGATAGATCCCGTTATCTGTACGTATATACTCATGAGGCGGCAATATTTCCTTTATCACTTTTCGCAATCTGAAAACTGCTGTTCGCAGACTTCCTGACGGATTGACATATTCCCCGTTTCCGTATAGTGCATCTAAAAGTTCTTCCCGGCTTATACCTCTTGAACCTGCATAGAGTAAAATCAGAAAAAGCAGCAATACCTTTCCGGTAAGAGCTGTGCCGATAGGAAAAAATCTTCCTTTGTATCTGATCGATACAGTACCCATCATCCGTACGGTCAATATCTCTTTCTTGTCTGATTCCCGGCTCATATCTTTTTCCTGATCCATAGCTTATTTCAGCCCTCCTGTGATGAAAAAGGTTTTTTGCGAAAAGATTTTTGATCAGTTGTGCTCAAATTTCACTTAATAACTGCGCAGCTGGTCTTCTTCCTCTTTGGCAGTTTTATCGATCATACGTATCTCTGCTTCGTATCCGTAGGTATCATTTACCTTAATATATACCTTATCTCCTGTCTTATGGCCTTTAATCGCCTTTCCTAAAGGAGAATCAATACTGATCAGTCCTTTCATGGAGTTTCCACGGACTGTGGTCACTAATTTATAGATTTCTGTTTCATCATCCTCCGGAATATATAATTCCACCCGGTCTCCCAGTCCCACTTCATCTGACTTCGATTCATCTGAAACAATACGGGCTGTTTTGATCATTTTTTCCAGATAACGGATACGGCTCTCGTTCCGGTTCTTGTCCTGCTTTGCAGCCTTGTATTCAAAATTTTCACTTAGATCCCCTTGAGCTCTGGCTTCTTTTACTGCCTCTAAAGCTTCTTTTCTCACTACCAGCTTACGGTACTCTATCTCTTCCTGCATTTTTTTTATATCACTTTGTGTCAGATTGTCAAACATGATCTGTATCTCCTGTTGTTTTGTTCCTGTTCTCAGTTAATGTTTGTAGTTAGTCTTTCATAATTTCTTTATTTTCCCTTCAGGAATTTTATTTTTTCTTTAGCGTCTGCTCAAACTTTGTCGACAATTTACCTGTATATTATTACTTGTAAGGTTGATGAGACCTTTTAGCATACAGGAAGACACTTTTTCATACCTAAGCCGGCAGATTCCCCCCTTTTTCTGTCGGCTCCCTCCATTTTATAAGCCATGTCCTCTCGGAGTCTTTCCCTGTTAAATGAAAAAACTATAAAACAGCGATCAGCACGGTTGTGATCATCACCATACTGATGATGATGGAAATAGAATTTACTGCGCTTGCCAGGCCGATATCTCCTTTCAGGTCACCGGTAAAAGCAGGGGCTGCTGCTGCGATGGGGCTGAATACCAGCACTGCCAGTGTCTGACGATACTCTAACGGAAGCGGAAACACAAAATAAAACAGAAATGCTGCGAGCACCGCTACACCATAACGTATGGAAAGGATCTTTATGATCTTACCGATCTGTTTTCTGTCACCCGAGAGCTTAAATCCAACTCCAAGCATCAACATTGCCATAAATGCATTGGCATTTCCGATCAGCTGTGCGATGCTGACAACAGGTGCCGGCAGTGAAACACGGATCAGAGAAAGGATAAGCATACCAATATATGCATCAAATGGTGCTGATTTTATCAGTGTTTTTAAAATAGGCAGAACGGAAATCTTACTGTTTTTATTTTTCGCCATGGATGCCACACTGTACGCACCTCCCAAACAGATAAAAGCATTTCCTGTATCAAACAGGCTTGTAATAACTACGCCTGTAGGTCCAAAGAAGCTGCTTGTAAACGGCATGGTAAAGTTGCCGATATTGTAACCGGACATATTCAGGATATGAAAACTTTTATCATCCCTATCTTTACCTCCAAATATCCATCCCAGTGTCATATAGATCACGCCGCCCGCAAATCCTACCAGACATAAAATCAGCATGACCGGCTGTATCTGTGTCTGCGAAAAATTCGCAATAATTGATGCCGGAAGCGTGATTTTAAGCACAATCTTTGATAATACGTAAAAATCTTCTTCTTTAAAAAAGCCTGCTTTCCGCAGAACATATCCTAAGATAATGACTGCAATAAAAGAGGTTGCTTTCATCAGGATTGCTTCCATTTTTCTCTCCTCCATAATAAACGCCCATATAAATTTATGCTTGCATTTACATTTAATAGTAGCACAAACTCCACCGATTTCATAGCAGATTTAAAAAATACCGTCCTTCGAGGCGGTGCTTGTTTCCAAACCATACTCATGGCCTCCGCACTGAACGTGCTCTACTGTCTGCTACGCAGACGGTCCATTCGTGAATGACGCAAGAAAAACAAATACCGCCCCGAAGGGCGGTGCTTGTTTTTCTTATGCGTCTATTCCATTTTAGACATATCCTAACAGTCCCGGCAGCCACATAGACAGGATCGGAATATAGGTTACTAACAGCAATACAATAAAGATTGCGGCAAAGTAAACCAACAACTGTTTCATAACATTCTCTATCTTGGTCTGGCCAACCTTAACACCAACGAACAGAGTAGTTCCTACCGGTGGCGTAATGGTACCGATACACAGGTTAAAGATCATCATGATACCAAAGTGAACGGTATTCATTCCAAGCTGCTGACAAATCGGCAGGAAGATTGGAGTGAAGATCAGACACGCCGGTGTCATATCCATAAAGGTACCGATGATCAAAAGCAGAATATTGATGATGAAAAGGATCACATAACGGTTATCGCTGATGTTTAACATAGCAGTGGAAACTGCTTTCGGGATCTCTGTAAATGCCATTACCCAGCTCATGATACTGGAAACACCGATCAGGAAGATGATGATACCAGTCATTTCCGCACTGTCAAGGAAGATCTTTGGCAGCTCAGAAACCTTAATAGAGCGGTAGAAGAACAGAGCAAGGATCAAGCTGTATACAACGGCTACAACGCTTCCTTCTGTTGCGGTAAAGATACCGGAAATAATACCGCCGATTACGATGATGATCATTAACAGACAAGGAATCGCCTGGAAAAATACTTTGATCTTTTCACTATTTGTAAATGTTTTTGTGCTTGCATAGCCCTTCTTCTTAGCAAAGATATAGATGACCACCATGCAGGCAAGCCCCCACAGAATACCAGGGATATAACCGGCCATGAATAAGGCTGCTACAGATGTACCGCCGCTGACCAGAGAATAAGTGATCATAACGTTGCTTGGCGGGATCAGAAGTCCTGTAGGTGCAGTTGCAATATTGGCTGCTGCAGAGAAATCACGGTCATAACCTTCTTCTTCCTCGATCGGTCCGATAATGGAACCCATAGCGGAAGCTGCTGCTGTACCGGAACCGGAAATAGCGCCGAACAGCATGTTTGCCACTGCGTTTGTATGTGCTAAAGCTCCGGGAATTCTTCCTGTAAACAGCTTAGCAAAGTTGATCAGGCGGATGGCGATACCACCCTTATTCATCAGGTTTCCGGCAAGAATAAAGAACGGAATCGCCAGTAAGCTGAATACGGAAATACCGGAGAAAATTCTCTGAGCGCCGGTCAGTACGGCTGCGCCTGTATTTAAAACAGGGAGAATCGCTGCAATGGAGGAAACTGCCAGAGCAACTGCAATAGGAACTCCTGCAAGAAGCATGATCACAAGGAGCACCAGAATAATAAGGCCACAGGTAACTGCTATACTCATAATCTAACTTCCCCCTTCTCATCAAAGTTTTTCTTTGAAACCTGGATCGCATTCATGGCACTGAAGATCATGATCAGAGCACCGGTAACCGGTACGATCACATAAATATAGCCCATAGGAACGCGCAGGGAAGCGGTAGTCTGGATCATAGTCAGCTTGGTAATGGAAATACCGCCATATACCAGCACAACAGCTGCCAGAGCAAAGGTTAAAGCGTCAATGCAAAGTTCTAATACTTTTCTCGCAGAACCGGTGATCTTATCTGCTAAAAAGCCCATTCTCATGTGGTCTCTCTTTCCAAACACATAAGCAGAAGCCAGAAGAGCCATCCATGTAAAACTGTATGTTAAAAGTTCCTCTGATACAGTACTTGGCTTATTGAAGAAATAACGGGTCACGATCTGGTAAGTACCGATAACGGTCATAAAGGCAAACAGGAAAATGATAACGATACTAAGAACGCGCATAATCCCTGCTTTGATTTTCAGCATTGTTTCCATTCTACTGTCCTCCCTTTGCTTTTTCGTTTGCTTCCTGGATGTGGTTGTAGAAATCCACGATCTTTGGATTTTCCTGTAACATCTTCTCATGAAGAGGAAGCACCTTCTGCTTAAACGCATTTACATCTACATCGATAAACTCAACGCCCATCTGGTTAATGGCAATATCCTTTGCCTCTTCGATGCTCTTGTCCCACTCAGCCATTTCAACTTCTGTGGAAACAGCAGCTGCCTCTTTGAATACCTGGTATTCTTCCGGGCTTAAGCCGTTTAAGAATTTTAAATTGGCAACCAGCATATCCGGTACCATCTGATGTTTATTGTAAGAGTAATATTTAGCTACTTCACCGTGCTTGTTATTGGTCAGTGCCAGCTCGTTGTTCTCTGCACCGTCAATAACGCCCTGCTGGATAGCAGTATAAACCTCACCGAAGCTCATAGGAGCTGCAGCTGCACCAAATGCATTTACCATGGCAACACTGGCCGGACTCTGCTGTACACGGATCTTCATACCCTTTAAATCATCCGGAGTGTTGATTGGTTTCTTTCCATAGAAGTTTCTGGTACCTGCATTGTACCAGGTAACTACACGGAAACCTGCTTCATCAGTAGACTCATAGATCTTTTCCATGTAATCCGTATCCTGCATTACAGACTTGTAAACGTCCTCAGAGTCAAACAGATATGGCATACTGAAGATCTCGTAAACACTTGCAAAAGTCTCCAGGTTTGCAGTACCTGCTACTACGAAGTCAATGGCACCAGTCTGAGTCAGCTCGATTGCTTTCTGTGCAGAACCAAGCAGTTCGTTCGGGAAAATCTGAACTTCATACTTGTCTCCTAAGCGTTCCTCAACATACTCCTTAAATGCCAGAAGTCCCAGATGCTCCGGGTGTGTTTCTGACTGGGCATGTGAAATGCGGACAATACGCTTTCCGGAAGTTACAGAACCGCAGCCGGTAAGACCCGCAGCAACGGCTGCCGCCAGCACACAGGCTGACATTTTTTTCACTAATTTCCTCACCATCATTTTTCCTTTCTTTATACACAAGATGTTATTTTTTCCTTTCCCAGAAACACAAATCCCCCAGGTCTCTGAGTCAGGTGTTGTTTATTAACATTTCATTAACACCTTCCACATTATATAACCTGAGGGTCTTCCTTTGTACCGTAAATACTTGTCATCCGGCCGTAAAATATTGTCCAAAAATACATACAATAACAAATATATCCTGTTCTATTTTTCTTCCCTGTATTCCGAAGGGATCATGCCCGTCACCCTTTTAAAGACTTTGGCAAAATAATTTGAGTCATAATATCCCACTTTCATCCCTGCATCCTTCACACTGATATTTTTATCTTTTAACAGATTTTTTGCCTCGCTGATGCGGAAATTGGTAAGATACGTTGTAAAATTCTGATCAAAACACTGCTTAAACAGCTTACAGAAGTAAGCATCTGAATAATTAAATCGTCTTGCGGCATCCTGCATGGAAATCTCGTTCATATAATTTTCCCGGATATAGGTACGTATCTTTTCCGCTACCTGATTCATCCGCTCTGTTTCCGGATCCTTAGGTGGCTCTGCATCCGGATTCCACGGCCACTGTTCTCTCCTTTTTTCCTCTTCTTTTTGTGCATTTGTTTTTTTCTCCCGGCTTCCAGAGGGATTTTCCTTCATTTTAACTGCCTTATCTGTCAGCCGCATGGCCTCTTCCATGACTGCCGTCAACTCTTCCTCATCACAAGGTTTTAACAGATAATCCAGTGCCCGTATTACAATCGCACGTTTTGCATAGGAAAACTCATCATAAGCCGTTAAAAATACGATAACACAATCTTCATCCATACTTCGGATCTGTTCTGCCGCTTCCACT
Source organism: bacterium (assembly GCA_963621525.1). Lineage (GTDB taxonomy): Bacteria > Bacillota > Clostridia > Lachnospirales > Lachnospiraceae > Enterocloster. The sequence goes on from CAVFER010000011.1 coordinate 7,425, forward strand.
CCATTTAATTCCGGCATGGAAATGTCCATGATCATAATCTGGCTGTGTTCCTTCTGATATATTTCCACAGCCTCTTTTCCGTTAGTCGCTTCACTGATCTGTAAAACATCCCCAAAACGGCGCATAAGACGTCTTGCCAGTGCCATGCGCTCAATCTGCTCATCATCTGCTAAAAGCACGCGATACATACCTTTTCCTCCCGTCTACCCTCTGATATCTTTTTTAGGTGTAAAGGACAGCTGCACAGCTGTTCCGCACCCTTTATGGCTGTAAATATGCATTTCCCCATCTTCGTACATTCTCTGGACTCTGCGGTAAATATTTCCCACGCCAATGCCGATCTCATTTTCCGTGCCGTCATTTAACGCGGCTCTGATCTGCTCTAACCGCTCTTTTTCCATACCAACACCCGTATCCGCAACAGAGATCCACAGCCGTCCACTCTTCATCCAGGTCCTTATAAAGATCCGGCCGCCTTTACTTTCTTTGGAAATGCCATGTTTGATAGAGTTTTCCACCAAAGGCTGCAAAACAAAGGAAGGAACTAACACTTCCAATGTTTCCGGTGCACAGTCTGTGTCATAATGAACTCTCTGACCGAAACGCATTTTCTGAAGATACATATAATCCTGGATGATCTTAAGTTCCCGCTCTAAAGGCATCACCGCTCCCGCAGACTTTAAGTTATAGCGGAACAGGCGGCTTAAAGCCGTGATCATCTTTTCTGTTGCCGCTGCATCCTCGATCTGGGCTGTGCTTGCGATCATGTTTAATGTATTAAATAAAAAATGGGGGTTGATCTGGCTTTTTAACATCTGAAGGCGCATGTCATTTAATTTCTGCTCCATGGCATGTTTTTCTTCCATGTTGCGGATATTTTCCCTGGTAGATGCCTTCATCCGGCAAAATTCATGGACCAGACGGCTAATCTCATCTTCACTCTCCGCAACTACATCCGGACCTGTAAAATCATTTTCACCGATGCGCACAGAGTCTGCGGCCAGCTCAACAATAGGCTTTACGATGTAGCGTCTGGCTGTACGGTTAAGCTGATATACCATCCAGAATGCCGCCATTCCCCCCATCAGGCTGCATATGGGAATCACCGTCAGCATATACCTCTGCTGCTCATATTCATAGCTGCCGCCCTGTACCGTCAGCTGTTCTAACAGCCCGGCCTGAGAGATAAGATATTCCTGGAGCCGCCGTATTTTATAAACTTGCGGCATATCTTTTTCTGTCAAATGCTCTTTTTCAAGAAGTTCATTTAAAAGAACCTCATAATTTTCATAAAGATTTCGCAGAGTCCATGTCCTGGCATACCGCTCTTTTCCTACCTTTCTGTATTCAAAAGGCAGCTCCTTTAACAGACTCCCGGTATTCTTTTTGTTTTCTTTTAACTCCCCCAGACTCTCTTTGGAACGCTCCTGAATATATTTATCAAAAGCTGCACTTTCTCCGTTCATGGCGCTCCAGAAAGCAAGGCTCTGGGAATTATCCTTTAAGATACTGCCAAATCCGCCCAATCCAAAAAAAGCTACCAGCATATTGGCTGCAATAGATAGAAAAATCACCACACCAGCCGAAAAGGTAAGATATCTTAGCTTGTCCTGCAATGGGATCCGAAACCATTTTTTCATCCCTTTTCCCTTCTTTCATACATGTGTCAAAATACCTTTTGACCTCAACATCATTTTATATTACTTTGAAAGATTTTAAAAGATAGGAAAGCGTAAAAGTTACGATACATATGCAGGCACTTGGGGAATCGAAAGTATCGTAAGATAACGTGGATGTTGCAAAAATCTGCCGTATTTAAATGACAAAAGACGGTCTGTCAGATGACAAACCGTCCCTCTTCTGGTTCTTCTTTAAAATAATCCTTGTAATCCACCTCAATCGCATAGCGCATACGCTTCATACTGTAATAAAGGTGATCTTTTAATGCTTTTTCCAGGTGTTTTTCATTTTTTTCACTGATCAGCCTGAACAGTTCTTCATGTTCCTCTGTAATACGGTTAAAATCCGTCTCTGTTGTAAAATCCAGCATACGGAATCGGGTATAATGCAGCTGCTGTGCCTGCAGCATTTCCCACAGTGTCTGTCTGCCTACAGCCCCAAACCAAATGGAATGAAGCTCTGCATCCATATGATAAAAGCGTTCAGGCTCAAAGCCCGGTGTCTGGATCAGTGCCTTCTGCATGGCAATGGCATGGCGTATTTCTTCCATAACCATAGGACTCTGTACCTTCAGGAAGTCTCGAAGCACCATAGTTTCTACTGCCACACGCATGTAGATCATCTGCTTGATATTGTCCAGGCTCAACAGGGTCACATAGGTCCCTCGATAGGGGATCGTCTCCACAAATCCCTGCTCCTGAAGCAGACGCAGTGCGTCACGTACCGGGGTTCTGGAGACCCCGAAGCGCTCGCAGATCTCATTTTCACTGACCATGCGCCCCGGCTCCAGTTTTAAGTCTAAGATTTCTCTTTTTAATGTTTCAAATATCTGCTCACCCAGATTTTTGAAAGTTGTCGCACTCATTCAGCCAATATCCTGCCTGTCTTATTTAGGCTGCTTACCAATATAAGCCAGAATACCGCCATCTACATACAGTACCAGACCGTTTACAAAGTTAGAAGCATCAGAAGCCAGGAATACTGCCGGTCCGCCAAGATCTTCTGCCTCACCCCAGCGTCCTGCCGGAGTTTTGCTTACGATAAACTGGTCAAACGGATGTCTGGAACCATCTGGCTGGATCTCACGAAGAGGTGCAGTCTGAGGAGTTGCAATATAACCAGGTCCAATACCATTACACTGGATGTTGTACTCGCCGTACTCAGAAGCAATGTTCTTGGTCAGCATCTTTAAACCACCCTTTGCAGCTGCGTAAGCAGATACAGTCTCACGGCCCAGCTCACTCATCATGGAGCAGATGTTGATGATCTTTCCGTGACCCTTCTTGATCATGCTTGGGATAACAGCCTTGGATACGATAAATGGAGCATTTAAGTCTACATCGATCACCTGTCTGAACTCAGCTGCGCTCATCTCGCACATCGGGATACGCTTGATGATACCTGCGTTGTTTACCAGAATATCGATCACGCCTACTTCTTCTTCAATCTGTGCTACTAAAGCATTTACAGCCTCTTCATTGGTAACATCGCATACATAACCATGAGCCTTGATGCCTTCTGCCTCGTATGCAGCCAGTCCCTTGTCTACCAGCTCCTGCTTGATATCATTAAATACGATGGTTGCACCCGCGCCTGCCATTGCCTTTGCAATCGCAAAACCGATTCCGTAAGATGCACCGGTAATCAGTGCCACTTTACCTTCCAGTGAAAAGTTGTTTAAATAGTCTGCCATTTCCCAATTCCTCCTGTTTTTTATTTACTTGCATTCATCGTTGCAAGTTTGTATACAAGTCTGTATATCTGTATACATGTTAGCAAATGTAATTCCGAAAAACAATAGGAATAGTTTACAAAAAAGTTCAACGTTTTCTATGCACTTTTACAATTCAAGTTGCATTTAACTGTTCTTTTCGCTATACTGAGAGAAGTTGTTATAAGTGAAGGAGGATTTTTCTTTGAGTAAAAATATTCTTGTAGGCCAGTCCGGCGGACCTACCGCAGTGATCAACGCCAGCCTTTACGGCGTTATTAAAGAAGCGGCTGCATATTCTGAAAAAATCGGACATGTTTATGGCATGATCAACGGGATCGAAGGTTTCCTTTCCGGACATGTAATGGACCTTTCTGCAGAATTATCAGAAGAAGATCTAGCGCTTTTGCGCCTTACACCGGCTGCCTACCTTGGTTCCTGCCGTTATAAACTTCCGGAAAACCTGGATGCTTCTGTATACACTCTTCTTTTTGAAAAATTTGAACAGTTAAATATCGGTGCCGTTTTCTATATCGGCGGAAATGATTCCATGGATACCGCTGACAAACTTTCCCGCTGGGCAGCTCAAAATCATAGGGAAATTTCCTTTATCGGTGTTCCAAAGACGATTGACAATGATCTTCCTGTTACTGACCATACACCTGGATACGGCAGCGCAGCCCGCTACGTTGCTTCCACGGTCCGCGAGATCGTACTGGATGCTTCTGTTTACCAGCAGCCGGCCGTTACCATTGTAGAGCTTATGGGCCGTCACGCAGGCTGGGTTACTGCAGCCAGCTGCCTTGCCCGCAAATTTACAGGAGATAATCCTCTTCTTATTTACATGCCGGAAGCACCATTTGAGATGGAAAGCTTCTTTGCAGACCTGGAAAACGCTTTAAGCAAGAGCACTGCCGTTGTAGTATGCGTATCGGAAGGCATCCGCGATGCTTCCGGAAAGTTCATCTGCGAGTACTCCAACGAAGCCCAGTTAGACACTTTTGGCCACAAGATGCTCACCGGTTGCGCAAAGCTTCTGGAAAGTTATGTACGCAACCGCTTTGGAGTAAAGGTACGCTCGGTAGAATTAAATGTAAACCAGCGCTGCAGCAGCCTGCTGTCCTCTCTCACCGATATCAATGAAGCAGATATGGCAGGACGCACCGCTGTAAAATGTGCCTTAGAAGGCGTTACTGGAAAGATGATCACCTTTAACCGTGTGGATGGTGATGAATACAGCCTGAAATATGGCCTGGTAGATGTTTGCGACGTGTGCAACAAAGAAAAGCCATTCCCGAAAGAATGGATTACCGGCAACAATAATGATATTTCCCCGGAATTTGCAAAATATGCACTGCCTCTGATCAAGGGTGTGCCGGAGCATGTATTGGAAGACGGTGTGCCGAAATATCTGTATAGAAAATAACAGGCCTGTGAATATTTCCCCGCTCGGATGAGCGGGGATTTTTGATATGAACTACCATCTCCGCCCTAAAGACGGAGGTCTGGTGCTTTTACAGTATGCAAAATACCGCAGTTTTCAGCATCTCGCCAAAGACTGCGGTATTTCTATCTGCCATATTTTCAATGCCATTCTTCTGTCCCGCCAACTGGCGGGAAACAGACTTCTTTTATGCTTCCATTTCCACCCCCGTAAAGGGGACTTAGACTCACGGACCCGTGCTTACGCACTCTACTGTCTGCTTTCGCAGACTGTCCGCTCGTTAATTACTTACTCATCTTCTCAACAGCCTCGAATAAACCGTTCAGGTAAGTTGCGCCCAGTGCTCTGTCGTACAGACCATATCCTGCGCGTCCTGTCTCACCCCAGATCATACGTCCGTGATCAGGTCTTACATAGCCGTCAAAGCCGTTGTCTACCAGTGCCTTAACGATTCCGAACATATCAAGGGAACCGCAGCCGGAAAGATGTGCTCTCTCCTCGAAACCATTATCCAGAACAGCTACGTTTCTTAAGTGTGCAAAATGGATACGTCCCATTGCTGCATACTTAGCTGCCATCTTTACTACATCGTTCTTTCCGGAGCATCCTAAAGAACCGGTACACAGTGTAATACCATTGTGTTTGTCATCAACCAGTTTTAAGAAACGGTCCAGGTTCTCTTCACAGGTAATGATCCTTGGAAGTCCGAAAATGCTCCAGCATGGATCATCCTCATGGATCGCCATATTTACGTCACACTCAGCAGCTACCGGGATCACTTTCTCCAGGAAATACTGTAAGTTGTTCCATAAATCTTCTTCGCTTAAATTGTTGTATTCAGCAACGACTGCCTTTAAGCCTTCTCTTGTATAGCTGGAATCCCATCCCGGCAGAGTCAAATCGCTGTCACTATTTAAAGGGTTTACAGCGTCTACCTGTTCCTGATAATAAACCAGGGAAGTAGATCCGTCAGCCAGTACATGGTCTAACTGGGTTCTGGTCCAGTCAAATACCGGCATGAAGTTATAGCAGATGCATTTAACACCAGCTTCAGCAACGCGGCGGATATTCTCGCAGTAATTTTCAATGTATTTATCTCTGGTTGGCTTGCCTAACTTGATATCCTCATGAACCGGGATACTTTCAATTACATCGAAACCAAGACCAGCGTCCTCAACCTGCTTCTTTAACTTTGCAATGCTCTCGCGGCTCCATACCTCACCAACCGGAACATCGTAAACTGCAGTTACGATAGACTGCATACCCGGGATCTGGCGGATATTCTCCAGAGTCACTTTGTCATCTTCCCCGTACCATCTGAATGATAATTTCATTGAAACTTCCTCCTTTAAATATTCATCATATAGTTTAAGCTTGTTAAAAAAAACATTATCTAAATCGATTGCAAAGACAATCCCAGACACTTCAAAGGTATCATCTATACTATGAATTATACCAGAACTTCCCCCTTCGTCCATAGTCATAATTGTTGTGCATATTGCAAAAATTGTTGTTTATGCTATACTTGCATGGGAGGTTCTATTATGAAACAGATTTCCATGGATTTTAATAAACGGCAATATATGCGCCCGGTAGATTTTGAGCTGTTCTATTACAATGACAGTGAGCTGCGCTCTGTTGCCCCACATCACCACGATTACTGCGAATTTTACTTTTTTCTGGAAGGGAATGTAAAGTACCATATCGGTGACTCCGTTTACAAACTTTCCTACGGCGACTGCCTGCTGATTCCGCCTGGAATCCCTCATTTTCCGGAATTTCTTTCCTTTGAGCAGCCATATCGCCGCTTTGTATTCTGGCTGAACCGGTCTTATTATGAAAAGCTCCATAAACAGGATGAGTCTCTGACCTACTGCTTTGATACTGCAGCTTCCAGCCAATCCTACCACATTTCCACAGACCGCATTACAGCCCAAGATATACAGGGAAAGTTGTTGGATCTGTTAGAAGAAAACGGTTCTGAACGTATTTTTCACGCCCAGGCAAGTGAATTAATGGCAGTTTCTTTCCTTGTATACATAAACCGGCTCCTTTACAGCAGTCTCCATGAACATTCTCAGGTATTTGAAAATGCCCTCTACCTGAAAATATGTGACTATATCCACCAGAACCTAGAAGATGACTTAAGCTTAGAACAGATTGCAGCCAATTTTTATGTAAGCAAATATCATATTGCCCACATTTTCAAAGACAACATGGGAATTCCCCTTCATCAGTATATACTTAAAAAACGGCTTCATGCCAGCCGCCAGGCGATCCTGTCCGGCGAGCCCATCAGCCACATCTTCCAGCAATATGGTTTTAAAGATTACACCAGCTTTTTCCGCGCTTTTAAAAAGGAATACGGGATCTCACCCAAAGAATACAGAGAGCAGCACCGGCTGATCAAAACAGAAAACTAAACAGGCACAAATGCTCTCTCAAAGAGCACTGCAAAATTTCCCTCTCGAAATCTTTTTGTACTTGATTTTACGAAAAGATCACGAGAGGACATACATACAAAAAAGGAGTTTCTATATGAACTTACCTGACTATACAAACTGTACACTCTGTCCCAGAATGTGCCACGTAGACCGCAGCAAGACCACCGGCTACTGCGGCTGCTCCAGCCACATTTTAGCAGCCAGAGCCGCCCTTCACAAATGGGAAGAGCCAGTACTTAGCGGGCCGGAAGAAGAACCAGGCGGAAGCGGCGCTGTCTTTTTCTCCGGCTGCACTTTGCACTGCTGCTTCTGCCAGAACTCTGTACTCAGCAAAGACCATTTTGGCAAAGAGCTGACTGTAAATGAACTGGGGGATGCTTTTTTGCGGCTTCAGGACAAAGGGGCTTACAATATCAATCTGGTAACACCCACCCAGTTTTTCCCGGATATCATAAAAGCCCTGGATCTTACACGCCACAGGCTGCATATCCCTGTAGTCTGTAACTGCGGCGGCTATGAACGTCCGGAGATCATTTCCCAATTAAAAGATTATATTGATATCTGGCTTCCTGACTTTAAATATTTTGACAATGAACTGGCCTCTCACTATTCAAAAGCAAAAGACTATTTTGAACAGGCCTCTGCTTCTATCGCCCAGATGATTGCCCAGACCGGCACTCCGGAATATGCACTTCATCCATCCTCTATTCCCGACAGACCAGATTTCACCTTAATGACCAAAGGCGTCATCATCCGCCACATGGTCCTTCCAGGACATAAAGATGACTCCATCAGGCTGCTTTACTGGATCCATGACCATTTTCCGGAGCATCACTATCTGGTCAGTCTGTTAAGCCAGTATACTCCCTATACGAAAAATCCGGATTATCCCCAGCTAAACCGCCGGATCACTTCCTACGAATATAACAAAGTAGTGGATACCGCCCTGGAACTGGGCATGACAGACGGTTTTATGCAGCAAAAAAGCAGTGCGAAAGAAGAATACACACCGCCTTTCAATCTGGAAGGTCTGTAAAACGAAAGTTGACAAATGTCTATACTTCCTTGCGTGCAGGCACGCAGTTCGCATAGCTGCCTGGCAATATTCTCACAACGAAATAAGACGGATATCGAAATCTTTGATTAACCACTTCTCGATTACGATACCCGTCTCCTGACTATCTCGTCCATTGGACCAAGCCTCACTTTTCTGAAACATTCGTTTTTTGTTTCTTTTCTCTATATTCAGTTGTGCGCCTCATTTTCTTTTTCTTCCGCTTTTTTTCTTACTCTTTCTTATCATATTTCTTTCTATCTGGTGATCTTTTTCGTCCTGATCCTACTTTCTCGTCATATGACCAAACCGAAACTGGATTTTCCAATTCTGTACTCTTCTCTTTTGATACTCTTACGGATAGGTTTTAAGTAAGCGGTTTTAAAAGATTTGAGGTTTGTCCTGGTCTCATTTATAAATTACGTCTTTTATAAATGAAACAATGTTATCTTTCTGGTGGTCCGTACCTCCTTTACTTAGATTTTTTCGAAACTGATTGTCTACAATTTCTTTTCTTTTTTTCTCTGTTTCTTTTGTTGTCTTTAATATACCAGATATAAATTATTTTGTCAATACTATTTCTGTATTTATTTTATATTTTTAGTGTATTTTGAATTTGTATTTATTGATTGTAATTATTTGTATTTTTCATATATTTTAACCTTTATAATCGCATTTCTAAACATTATTACCAGAATATTCTTTCAATTATCTTAGGCAACTAAAAAAAGACCCCCGAAAAGATCTTTTGCATTTTTATTACACAGCATCTTCTTTCGGGAATCTTTTTCGTATTTTATAATATGTAAATACATGGGCCGCCGCTGTTATGGTCCATGATACCGGGTAGGATAGATACAGTACTTCCAGTGTCCGACAGGAAGAAAAAACTGTAAAGATCCAGAACACACGAAATCCGCAGGCACCGGTCAAGGATACAATCATCGGGATCACAGAATATCCCATTCCTCTTAAGCTTCCTACCATACAATCCATGAGACCGCACAGGAAATAAGTACCGCAGATAATACGCAGTCTGCGCATGCCAAAGGCAAGCACCTCCGGATCTGAGGAATAGATGCTTAAAAGTCCTTTTCCACCAAAGACTGCTCCCAGTCCCAGGACCAGACCTATCACTGTTACAACTCCCAGACAAATATTTTTGATCTTATCAATGCGACTGTATTTCTCACCGCCCAGGTTCTGGCTGGTAAAGCTTAAACTGGTCTGGTACACGGCATTCATGGCCGTGTATACAAAGCCTTCAATATTGGCAGACGCCGTATTTCCGGCCATAGCAATGGAACCAAAGGAATTTACAGATGACTGGATCAGTACATTGGATACAGAGAAGATCGCCCCCTGCATACCTGCAGGCAGACCTACACGTACGATCTGTGTCAGTTTTCCGGGCACAATGCGAAGCTTCGTAAGATGAAGCTTCATAGCACCAGATTCTCTCATCAGGCTGTTCATGATCAGTCCTGCTGATACACATTCAGAGATAACCGTTGCCCAGCCAACTCCGTCTACTCCCATTCCCAGCTGTATTACAAAGAACAGATTTAAGACGACGTTCACAGCTCCGGCTGCAAATAAGAAGTACAGCGGACGCCTGGTATCTCCGATTGCCCTTAAAAGTGCCGCGCCAAAGTTATAAATCATAAGCACCGGCATGCCAACGAAATAGATCCGAAGGTACAGCGCCGCCTGATCCAGTACATCATCCGGCGTTCCCATAAGGGTAAGCATGGGCTTTGAGGCGGTCTCTCCCAGTAATACCAGGAACAGTCCGCTTAATATGGCCATCATAATGGCTGTATGGACTGTATCCTGGATATCTTTTTCCTTCTGCGCCCCATAATACCTTGCCGCCAGTACATTTACACCAACAGAAAGTCCCACAAATACATTAATCATAAGATTGATCAGGGATGTAGTAGAACCAACGGCTGCCAGAGCCGTACTGCCTGCAAACCGTCCTACCACAATGATATCTGCTGCGTTAAAAAGCAGCTGAAGGATACCTGAAAGCATCAGTGGAATCGAGAAAATAAGGATCTTGCCCAGAAGTGGGCCGTTACACATATCTATTTCATAGGATTTTTTCATTGTATGCATGCTCCGCTTCCATCCAGATTTCGGCCGTCTATGGTACAATTACTTCTCATTACACCGTCGGAAGGATTCAGGTAATAAGTATGTTCCCGGAACTCCTGCCAGCCTGTCAGCATATATCCATCACTTCCAAACAGATACCACTTGTCATTGATCTTTGCCCAGGCAGTAAGATATTCATCCTGATATTTGTAACGCCAGCCCTTTACATCCTTTTCCCAGTTTCCCAGATGGAAATTCCGGTAGCCGGCCATATCTGTTTCCGGTACTGCTGTAAAATAGTATTCTTTTCTCTCGTCATCTATGGAAAATTCTACCATATAGCACCGTTCCAGATTATCATAAACCTTTCCTGCAGCATTTTCCCGGTTAAATGTCTCCGAACGGATAACCGGATAATGTTCTCCTTCTTTCAGTCCATAAACCCGACATTCCAGATTTTTCTCTGTGTTACCGTCATATGTGATCAAATAATAGCTTAAGGTTACATCTGCCAGATTTAAATTATTTCCATCTTTTTTTAAAGTATCCTTCGTGATCGTAAAGGTATCTTTTTCCGATACACGGTTTCCCATCACATAAGAAGTGTAGCCGTCATAAATCGGAGTCTGACGGCTATTGATATCCATATGAAGCGTAAGTGGAACTTCTTTTTTAATGGCAGAACCAGCCTGAGAAGAGAAAGTACTTCCTACAGCAAGAGCTGCTGTAAGAAGCAGTGTTATACATTTTTTCACCCAACATCCTCCCCTCGTTTATCTTACTTTAAAATAACTTTTTTAAAGTTCTTCTTTCCGCGCTTAACTACAACGCCATCACCGGCAAACTGGTCTTTTGCAAATACTGCCTTAATATCCTTGATCTGAGTTCCGTCAACGGATACACCGCCCTGCTCTACGTTTCTTCTTGCCTCAGAACGAGATGCAGCCAGTCCGGATTTTGTAAGAACGGTTAAAATATCAATATTTCCATCTGTGAAATCTTCTTCGCTCAGCTCGCAGGTTGGCATATTGTCAGTGTTGGCACCGCCTGCAAATAAAGCTCTTGCACCTTCCTGGGCTTTTGCTGCCTCTTCTTCACCATGCACCAGCTTGGTCAGCTCAAATGCAAGGATTTCTTTTGCCTTATTTAACTGGCTTCCTTCCCACTTGTCCATCTCATCGATCTGCTCTAACGGCAGGAAAGTAAGCATACGCAAACACTTAAGAACGTCAGCGTCACCTACGTTTCTCCAGTACTGGTAGAAATCAAATGGAGACGTCTTTTCCGGATCCAGCCATACAGCGCCAGACTGGGTCTTACCCATCTTCTTGCCTTCGGAGTTTAATAACAGGGTAATGGTCATTGCATGTGCGTCTTTTCCCAGTTTGCGGCGGATCAGCTCTGTACCGCCTAACATATTGCTCCACTGGTCATCGCCGCCAAACTGCATGTTGCAGCCGTAGCGCTGGAACAGCTCATAGAAATCGTAGCTCTGCATCAGCATGTAGTTAAATTCTAAGAAGCTTAATCCTTTTTCCATTCTCTGCTTGTAGCACTCTGCGCGGAGCATGTTATTTACAGAGAAATGAGGTCCTACTTCTCTTAAGAACTCGATGTAGTTTAAGTTCATCAGCCACTCAGCGTTGTTTACCATCATGGCTTTTCCATCAGAGAAATCGATGAAACGGCTCATCTGTTTCTTAAAGCAGTCACAGTTATGCTGGATGATCTCAGGAGTCATCATCTTACGCATATCTGTACGTCCGGATGGATCACCTACCATACCGGTACCGCCGCCGATCAGGGCGATTGGCTTGTTTCCTGCCATTTGAAGACGTTTCATCAGGCACAATGCCATGAAATGTCCTACATGAAGGCTGTCCGCAGTTGGGTCAAAACCGATGTAGAAAACTGCCTTTCCTTCGTTTACCATTTTACGGATTTCTTCTTCATTTGTTACCTGGGCAATCAGACCTCTGGCAACTAACTCTTCGTAGATCTGCATTTTTTCTTTCCTTTCATTTACCTTTATCTGGTTCTAATTATAGCAATTTTTTCTTTCATGTACAAGGAACGGGGGAAATAAAAAAAGCTCCGCCCTATTTAAAGGACGAAGCTAAAAGATCCGTGTTACCACCTTAATTTACAGACAGCTCACACTGTCCGCCTTAAAAGGTACGCTCTTTCGAGGATACCCTGGTACTATAACGTGTACCGTCTCCGTTGCAGCCTACTAAACGCTTTTGTCATCATTCGGTGCAAAGCTCAGGGATGTATTCATATTCCGCTTTCCATGCGCCTCTCATCAGCCGGCTGTTTTCTGTATGCTTTTGCAGAAAATTACTTGTTCCCATCATTGCCAAGTCATGAAATTAAGGCTATTATAGGCAGTTATCCTATTTTTGTCAATGGGATTTTTTGCGTTGCAACTTCCTGAAAGTTATACTATAATGTGTCCTAAAGAAAAATAAGCCATACTAAAGTTACATCGGGAGGATAAAGGAGATATGGGTTTCACACTTGTAAATGAACTTCCAAGCCCTGCAGAGATACTAAAACAGTTTCCTCTGCCTGAAAAGCTGGCAGTTTTAAAAGCAGAAAGAGATGAAGAGATCAAAAAAGTAATTACCGGACAAAGCAATAAATTCCTTGTTATCATCGGACCTTGCTCTGCTGATAATGAAGATGCTGTCTGCGACTATGCAAACCGTCTTGCAAAGGTTCAGGAGAAGACAAAAGACAGACTTCTCATTGTTCCAAGAGTTTACACCAATAAGCCAAGAACCACAGGTGAAGGCTATATGGGTATGCTCCACCAGCCTGATCCTGAGAAAAAGCCTGATATGCTTCAGGGCATCTTATCCATCCGTCATATGCACATGAAGGTATTCCGTGAGACCGGAATGTCTACTGCTGACGAAATGCTGTATCCGGATAACCTGCAGTATCTGTCCGATATCATGTCTTATATCGCAGTTGGTGCCCGCTCTGTAGAGAACCAGTATCACCGTCTGGTAGCCAGCGGCTGCGACGTGCCGGTTGGCATGAAAAATCCCACCAGCGGTGACCTCAGCGTTATGTTAAACTCTGTTGTCGCAGCTCAGCTGCCTCACGACTTTATCTTCCGTGGTGATGAAGTTTCCTGCCCTGGAAACCCATTAGCCCATACCATACTGCGTGGTGCTGTAAACAAGCATGGCCAGTGCATCCCGAACTACCATTACGAGGACCTGCACCTGCTCTTTGAACTTTACTCCAAGAGAAATTTAAAGAACCCGGCCTGCATCGTGGATACCAACCACTCCAACTCCAACAAGAAATATGCAGAACAGATCCGTATTGCAAAAGAGATCCTTCATAGCCGCCGTCATTCTGATGATATCCGTCATCTGGTAAAAGGTCTGATGATCGAAAGCTATATCGAGCCAGGAAATCACAAGATCGGCGAACACTGCTACGGGCAGTCTATCACTGACCCATGTCTGGGATGGGATGAGTCTGAAAAGCTGCTGTATGATATTGCTGATATGGCAGACTAAAATAATCTGAAAATGAGCGTAAAAAACTCCGTTCCTACTATATAAACAGGACGGAGTTTTTTTACCACCTCTATTATGACGCCAGTGCCGTAATTCCAAAATATGCCAGCACCACAATACCCAGTATAATACGGTAATAACCAAAGAACTTAAAATCATGTCTGCGTACATATCCCATTAAGAACTGAATGGAGTACACAGATACGCCAAAAGCAACGAGCATTCCCAAGATAGTGTAAAAGATCTGCGGGCCGGTAAGAACATTGCCCTTTATAAAAAACTTTACAAGCTTTAAGAAGCTTGCGCCAAACATGACCGGAATTCCTAAAAAGAAGGAAAATTCCGCTGCTGCACCTCTGGAGCACCCCAGTACCATGGCTCCTAAAATAGTAGAACCGGAGCGGGATGTACCGGGGATCAGGGACAGAAGCTGGAACAGGCCGATAAAAAGGCCTGTTTTTGCGGAAATATGACCTACCTTTGTAATGGACGGATTGGCTGTAATAGAGCTGTTTTCCAGAACAATAAACAGCACACCGTAAATGATCAATGTGGCAGCTACTACATAGGCATTGTATAAATGGGCTTCCATCCAGTCATCTAATAAAAGTCCAAATACTGCTGCCGGGATACATGCGATCACGATCTTAATCCACAGTGCCCAGGTAGCCTTCTTCTGTCTGGAAGACTTTGCAGAGCTGAACGGATTTAATTTGTGGAAATACATCACTGCAACCGCCAGGATAGCGCCTAACTGGATCACTACCAGAAACATCTCCTTAAATGCATCCGGCTGGTTTAAATGGATGATCTCATCTACCAGTATCATATGGCCGGTGCTGCTGATGGGCAGCCATTCTGTAAAACCTTCTACAATCCCCAGAACGATCACCTTTAAAATCTCTACTATACTCATAGTTACTCCTTGTCTGTTTATCGAATCATTTTATTGATCATATCAGCTTGTTTGGCCTGCTGCACCTGCTTTTCTACTTTTCCACATTCTCAATCTGCCAGTCAACAGGCTCTATCCCATGTTCTCTTAAGAATTCGTTGGTCTTACTGAACGGACGGCTGCCGAAAAATCCTCTGTATGCGGACAATGGACTTGGATGCGGCGCCTCTAAGATCATGTGCTTTGGATTGTTTAACATAGCTTTCTTTGCCTGGGCCGGTCTGCCCCAAAGAATAAATACCATCGGTCGGTCCTGTTCATTTAGTATACGGATCGCAGCATCTGTAAACTGTTCCCAGCCAATATCGTGGTGGGAATTTGCCTGATGAGCCCGCACAGTCAGAACGGTGTTTAAAAGCATAACGCCCTGATCAGCCCATTTTTTCAGATATCCGTTATTTGGTATGTAGCAGCCCAGATCATCATGAAGTTCCTGATAAATATTTACCAGCGAAGGTGGAATATCTATATCCGGCTTTACAGAAAAGCTAAGACCATGAGCCTGACCATTATTATGATAAGGGTCCTGACCTAAAATGACCACTTTTACCTTTTCCAGTGGTGTAAATACAAAAGCATTGAAAATGTCATCTGGTGCCGGAAAGATCTCCCTTGTCTCGTATTCATGCTTTACAGTATCATATAATTTTCTGTAATATGGCTTTTTAAATTCTCCGCTTAACGGAGCCAGCCAGTCATTGGATATTGCAGCCATTTTCATGCTCCTTTTCTTCTGCAATGTTTTTCACAGTTCGCAGTACTTTTATCTGCTGATGCTAATAATATTTCTGTCTGCTTGCAGCAGGCACTATTACCTTCGCACAGAAATGCCTCTGCCGGCCAGATAATCCTTCAGGTCACAGATCTCAAGCTCCTTATAGTGAAACAGGGAAGCCGCCAAAACTGCATCTGCCTTTCCTTTAGTCAGTGCATCATAAAAATGCTCTTTTGTGCCTGCTCCGCCGGATGCGATCACAGGAATGCTTACTAAATCTGCCACCGCTGCTGTCAGGTCATTGTCATAGCCTGCTTTTGTACCATCACAGTCCATGCTGGTAAGAAGGATCTCACCTGCACCTAAGGAATCTGCCTTTTTCGCCCATTCCAGCACATCTAAACCTGTATCTAAACGTCCGCCGTGTTTGTATACATTCCAGCCGGAACCATCTGCCCTGCGCTTTGCATCAATAGCAACTACCACACACTGTCTGCCAAACTTCTGGGCTGCGTCATGGATCAGCTGCGGATTGTCAATGGCAGATGAGTTAATGGAGATTTTGTCAGCGCCTTCCCGAAGAAGCATACGGAAATCTTCCACTGTACGGATGCCGCCGCCTACAGTAAATGGGATAAACACCTTTTCTGCCACCTTTCGCACCATATCTACCACTGTTTTTCTATGGTCAGAAGAAGCTGTAATGTCCAGAAATACCAGTTCATCTGCTCCGGCTTTATCATAAGCTGCTGCAATCTCCACCGGATCACCGGCATCCTTTAAATTTACAAAATTAACGCCCTTTACAACGCGGCCGTTATTCACATCTAAACATGGAATGATCCTTTTTGTAAACATGTTTTATTTTCCTTTCTTTGAACTGTACCGAATACAAGTTTGCCTGAGATCCTTATTACAGTTTAATAAAATTTCCGAGGATCTTAAGGCCTGTCTGACTGCTTTTTTCCGGATGGAATTGGCAGGCAAACAGATTGCCCTTTTCCACTGCTGCATGGATGTGGGTTCCATATTCCGTCGTTGCTGCCACAATATCTTCTGTGTCTGCTTTCAGATAATAGGAATGGACAAAATATACATAGCTTCCGTCAGGAACTCCCTGAAACAGTCTGGAATCAGGACGGATCTTTAAGGAATTCCACCCCATATGAGGAACTTTCATTCCCGGTGTTTCCGGTATTTTAAGGATTTTTCCGGAAAGCAAACCAAGGCCTTCTGCACCCGGACTTTCTTCGCTGCTTTCAAACATCAGCTGCAATCCCAGACAAATCCCCAGAAAAGGCGTGCCTTTTTTAACCACCTCTTTTATCACATCCACCAGTCCATACTGATGCAGACGCTCCATGGCATCTCCAAAGGCACCTACGCCCGGAAGGATCACTTTGTCAGCTGCCAGAAGTTCCTCTCTGTTTCTGGTGATAACCGGAGTTTCTCCCAGATAAGCTAATGCTTTTTCTACGCTTTTTAAATTTCCTGCATCATAATCTATTACAGCGATCATGGTCATTCCTCACTTTCATTTATCGTAACAACATCATCAGGTGATATGTTCCTTTACTTTCCAAGCATCCAACGGACAGAATTTTCGTGAACGGATATGCCTCGTTCCTCTGCCTCCTTTGGAAGCTGATAGAAACTTTCATTTATACGGTATAATCTGGATTTCTGATTGAAATAAATGATCTTTTCAAAAGGCCACCGCATAACAGTAGGAGTGGCAAAACCTTCTCCCAGCTCCAGGATTACCAGAAAACGGTTAATGGTGTCCTTCTGCCATTTCATATAATCACTCCACCTTGGAAGATAGCCCTCTTCAATATATGTTTCTGCTTTTATAGTATTTCCTGTAAGCGGAGCTTTGCAATGCGGACAGACATCATCGGGCACTTCACTCTCTTCCCAGATATCCTTGGTACAGGCTTTAGAGCATTGTCTCCAATGGATATTTCCGCAGGGAGCTACGATCCTGTTTCTATCAAAAGGTATTTCATAAACACCCCCATCCGTTAAAGTTGTAACAATATAATAATCTTTGTCTTTTATCAGTTTATAAAGCGCCTCATAAGCTTCTTTCAGCTCAGTCTGGGCCGGATCACTTAAATGACGGAAGCGGATCTCCTTTTCATCCTCCCGCAGCGCCCATTCTTTTCCAATTCCGATCAGAATTTTCTGGGCTTCTTTTATCTTTTCTACGACCTCTGTCTTTCTGCTTTCCATAGATCTTTCTGCCTTCCTGCAAATTATGTCAATCAACATAATACCACAGACAGCCCTTCATTTCAATGAAACACTTTATAAACCCACTTAAACACTGTTTTAAAAAAGAATCCGATTTCATAGGACGCAATTTTCTATGAAATAAAGAAAAGCAGACATGGGATGTTTTCCTGTCTGCTTTAACGATATTCATGCTATTTTTACTTAAACTGTTCTAAAACAGAGCTACCAATGGCATTATCCGGCATTTTCACATCAAAATTATCTGCGATGGTGGCTCCGATGACACCAAAGGTATCTGTTTCTTCCAATTTTCCGCCTTCTTTTAAAGATGGAGAATACACCAACAGAGGTACCTGCTCTCTTGTATGGTCTGTACCGGTCCAGGTCGGATCATTTCCATGGTCTGCAGTGATCATTAACAGGTCATCTTCTTTCAGATCTTTTAATAATTCACCCAGTTTCACATCAAAGTTTTCCACTTCTTTTGCGTAGCCTTCCGGATTTCTTCTGTGGCCCCAAAGCGCGTCAAAATCAACCAGATTCACAAAGCAGAGACCTGTAAAATCATTATTCTGTGCAATATCGATGGTCTGCTCCATACCATGAACGGAACTTTTGGATTTATAAGCTTCTGTAATACCTTCGCCGTCAAAAATATCACGGATCTTTCCTACAGAAATCACATCATAGCCATTTTCCTTCAATGCATCTAATGCAGTCTTTCCGGTTGGCTTTAAGGCATAATCATGACGGTTGCTGGTACGCTTAAATTCGCCCTTTTTCTTCCCTACATAAGGTCTTGCAATGACGCGTCCTACTCTCCACTCATCTTTTAAGGTTAGTTCTCGGGCAATCTTGCAGCAGCGGTAAAGCTCATCCAATCCAAAGGTTTCCTCATTTCCGCAGATCTGAAGCACAGAGTCAGCAGATGTATACACGATCATGTGACCGGTTGCGATCTCTTCTTCTGCCAGTTCATCCAAGATTTCTGTACCGCTGGCGCTCTTATTTCCAATGATCTTATGCCCGGTGCGCTCTTGTAGTTCATGGATCAGTTCAGGAGGAAAACCATGTTCTGTAAAGGTGACAAATGGCTTTGTGGTATAAATACCCATCATTTCCCAGTGTCCGGTCATGGTATCTTTTCCGCAGCTTTTTTCATTCAGGAGCAGCTGATATCCTAAAGGATGTTTGGCCGGTGTTACTCCTTTTAAAGGATGTAAATTTGCCAGTCCCAGCTTTGTAAGATTGGTGATCTTCCAGTTATCATGCCTTTGTGCAATATGGCCCATGGTATCTGCACCTTCATCGCCGTAAGCAGCACCATCTTTTGCATGTCCTGCGCCAAAAGAATCCATTACGATCACAAAAATACGTTTGAACTTCTTCATCGTTTTTGCTTCCTTCCATATTAATTGCTAATATTTTATCCTATTCCCATATCTAACATCAGTATACACAAAAAGAGGAAATAATAAATGCCATATGTCACTTTTTACGAGAACTTATTTTTTCAAAACCCTTTGGCTTTCTTATTAATTTTCACTTGAAGCATCTTTGTAATAATGTTACCATGTATATATTGTAGGTACTTCAGAATTTATTTCGGAGGCACATAATCATATACACTCAAGATCTTTTGTGTTTTGAGAGGACATAACATTTCTCAGGAGGATAATACCAATGGAACTGATCATACCGGAACATTATAATCCCCGTCTGGATATACGTGAGACTCAGGATGCCATTAAATATATCCGCGATACCTTCCAGAAGGAAATGGGACGTGAGATGCATCTGGAGCGTATTTCCGCACCTTTATTTGTAGAAAAAAGCAGCGGTTTAAACGACAACTTAAACGGCGAGCTTCCTTACACCATCGGCGGCGGTATCGGACAGTCCCGTCTGTGCATGCTGTTGCTTGACAGAGCCCATATCGGCGAAGTTCAGGCAAGTATCTGGCCACAGGAAATGCGTGATATCTGCAAGAAGCACAAAATCTACTTACTGTAGTCACAGGAGATCCGATTGGTTATGGGAAATTCTATTTCGATCTTCTTTCTCATTGAGGCTGTGGGTACCATTGCTTTCGCTTCTTCCGGCGCTATGGTGGCCATCCGGCAGAACCTTGATCTGTTGGGGATCATTGTATTAGGCGTTACAACGGCTGTTGGAGGCGGCATGATGAGGGACATCCTTTTAGGAATCGTCCCACCCGGCCTCTTTACCAACCCGCTCTACACGATCATGGCGTTTATAACCGTCATCTTCCTCTTTATAGTTATCCGCAGGAACCAACATTTTTTAGAGAGCGACTGTATTGTCACCTACGAAAAGCTGATGAATATCTTTGATGCCATTGGACTGGCTGCATTTACGGTAACAGGTATTGATACCGCTGTCATGGTAGGATACGGAGATTATCATTTTCTTTCCGTTTTCTTAGGTGTTCTTACCGGCGTAGGCGGCGGCCTTTTAAGGGATATTATGGCAGGGCAGACCCCTTATATCTTAAAAAAACATGTATATGCCTGCGCTTCCATTGCAGGTGGAATCTGCTATTCTTTCCTGCTTTCCAGCCCGGTAAATAATGATATTGCCATGATCATCAGCGCTGCTCTGGTCATTGCCATCCGGCTTTTAGCCACTCACTATTGCTGGAACCTGCCACGGGCATTAAAGCAGTCCTGATCCAGTTTTAACTTAAATATCCCCCACGATCGTGGGGGACATTTTTATTTCATCGTCTTATTGATTCTTTTTTACTATATCTAAAAACAACTGGTGGATACGGTCATCTTCATCCAGTTCCGGGTGAAAAGACATTCCAAACTGATTTTTATACTGTACCGCTACAATATTTCCATCTGCTTTTGCAAGCACTTTTACACCTTCCTCTGCTTTTTCCACAAAAGGCGCCCGGATAAAGGTCATAGGCACTTTTCCAATACCTTCAAATTCTTCTGTTGTGTGAAAGCTGCCAAGCTGTCTTCCATAGGCATTTCTTCTTACAGAAACAGGAAGTGTGGCAAAATAGCGGTGGTCATCATTGGTAAGGTCTTTTGCCAGAAGGATCAGTCCTGCACAGGTGGCAAGAACCGGCATTCCTGCTTCTATTTTTTCTTTTAATACATCAAACATGCCAAGCTCTTTTAACAGCTTTCCCTGAACGGTGCTCTCACCGCCGGGAAGAACCAGACCGTCAAAGTCTTCTGACAGATTTTCTTTTTTGCGCAGTTCGATACACTGGGCTCTCAGCTTTTCAAGCTTTTTTTCATGTTCAATGAACGCCCCCTGAACTGCCAGAACGGCTATTTTCATCTATTTTCCTCTTTCTGCCATTAAAAGCTGGATCTCCTGCTCATTGATACCTACCATTGCTTCTCCTAGGTCCTCAGAAAGCTCTGCTAACATCTTCTGGTCTGTATAATTGGTAACTGCCTTTACAATGGCTGCTGCACGTTTCTTTGGATCTCCTGATTTAAAGATACCGGAACCTACGAATACGCCTTCTGCTCCTAACTGCATCATAAGAGCCGCGTCTGCAGGTGTTGCCACACCGCCTGCCGCAAAGTTTACAACTGGAAGACGGCCATTTTTATGTACATATTCTACCAGATCATAAGGTACTCTTAATACTTTTGCCTCTTCAAACAGTTCATCTTCTCTCATGGATACGATCTTTGCGATCTCCTGGTTCATCATACGCATATGGCGCACTGCCTGGACAACATCACCAGTTCCAGGTTCGCCTTTTGTACGGATCATGGAAGCACCTTCATTGATCCTTCTTAATGCTTCTCCCAAATCCTTTGCGCCGCATACAAATGGCACTTTGAATTTTCTCTTGTCAATATGGAACACATCATCTGCAGGGGATAATACTTCACTTTCATCAATGTAGTCGATCTCAATGGCTTCCAGGATCTGTGCCTCTACGAAATGGCCGATACGGCATTTTGCCATAACCGGAATGGAAACTGCTTCCTGAATGCCCTTGATCATCTTCGGATCACTCATACGGGATACGCCGCCTGCTGCCCGGATATCTGCAGGAATACGCTCTAACGCCATGACTGCACATGCACCTGCTTCTTCTGCAATCTTTGCCTGCTCCGGTGTGGTAACGTCCATGATCACGCCCCCCTTTAACATCTGTGCCAGCTGCTTATTTAATTCGTATCTCTCTGTATTTGTATTCATCGTTCAAACCTCCTGGTCTTATCTGATATATTCTTGAAATCTTTTCTTGATTGGCCCGAAACGTTTTGGATTGACTAGATTATAACGTATGTGTGGACTTTTTATAATAGCCAATTATCATATTTTTAACCAGTCCAGTTCAGGTGTGGATCTGCGCTGAAAATGCACTAAAAAAGCTGTATCTACTGGTTGTTCAGTAAATACAGCTTTGAATTATAATGGATCATAACCTGTGTTGTATTTTTTATTCTTCTGTAAGAGCCGCAACATTATCACCGCTCCACTGGATCGCATCGTAAGCTTCTCCAATGTTTAACATATGATCTCCGATTCGCTCATAGTCTGTAAGCATTTCTGAATACAGGATAGATGATTCTACATTGCAGTGGCCTTCACGCATGCGGTCGATCTGATTCTGACGGAAATTATCTGTAATATCATCGATCTTCTGCTCGATCTCCTGGATCTGCTCTAAGGTAAAGCCGCTTTCTCCGGCTGCTGCTTTTCTCAGAAGTTCCATACCTAAAGCACAGCTTTCATCCATAACCTTAAATTCGTTCTTTGCGTAATCAGAAAAATTCAAGTTCTTTTCCTGGATCGTCTGGGCATATTCTGCCAGGTTCATGGCATGATCGCCAATTCGCTCAATATTTCCCAGAATGGTATACATCTTATTTAAAGCATCAATATCCTGAGGCGTCTGGTCCAAAACAAGGACTTTGGATATCTTCTTTGACAGACGTACATTGGAAAGGTCGATCTCTTCTTCTCTGTCTGCGATCTCCTGGATACCGTCTTCTCCCGGTCCCTGCTCCATTGCTTTAAAGCTTTCGGCAACATTGGTAGCTGCCATGTCCAACATATCCCGGATCTCTTCGTTAATCTGACTGATAGCAATCGTAGAAACACCCAGATGATGCTTGGAAGCCATAAGTCCCTCAAACCACTGGTCTGCGTCCATAACTTTTTTAGCCTGCGTATCCGGCAGTAGCTTCTTTGCAAACTTCACCAGAAGATTCCCAAATGGAAACAGGAGCACGGTCGTGGCTATATTGAAAATAGTATGCACGTTTGCGATCTGTGCCGCCGGATTTGACGGATTGGTGGCGATCATCCAGTCTACAAACGGAGTTACCATACAAAGTACAATAAAGATAACTGTACCGATCACATTAAACATCAGATGGATGACTGTAGTCCTCTTTGCATTTCTGTTGGTTCCTACAGAAGCAAGAACAGCTGTGATACAGGTACCGATGTTCTGTCCGAAAAGTACGAAAACAGCACTGTGAAGATTAACAACGCCGGTTACAGCCAGGGCCTGCAAAATACCGATGGAAGCAGCAGAAGACTGGATCACGGCGGTAAACAGTGCACCTGCTAAAACACCCAGCAGCGGATTTTTAAAGCTGGTCATCAGCTGGATAAATTCCGGTTCATCACGAAGAGGGAGCATTGCATCACTCATCATCCCCATACCGATGAAGATAACACCGATTCCGGCGACAATTCCGCCAACATGCTGCAACTTTTTATTCTTTACAAAAACTACCAGAACAACGCCGATAAAAGCGATTAACGGTGCTAAAGCTCCTACATCCAGCGCGATCAACTGACCGGTAATGGTGGTACCGATATTTGCACCCATGATGATCCATACGGCCTGATTTAAAGACATAAGCCCTGAGTTTACAAAACCTACCGTCATAACAGTTGTAGCTGAAGATGATTGGATCAATGCTGTGATACCTGCGCCTACCAGGATTCCCATAAAACGGTTGGTGGTCAGCTTTTCTAAGATCTGCTTCATCTTGTTTCCGGCTGCTGCTTCCAGATTATTGCTCATCATCTGCATTCCATACAAAAACAGTGCCAGACCTCCCAGAAGGCCCAAAAGCAATTCAACTCCCATTTTTTACTCCTTTTTTCCTTGGAACAGTCTTTTTTGCATTATCCATATATTGATAATGTTGATTTTTCCTGTTCTTTACGTGCGTTTTACTTTTCGTTTACATTAGCTCATTATACGGGATATTTTCTCAATCGTCAATATGGATTGTTGGATGGTTGTGTAAAGTTCAGGTAAATTATTTGTAAAGTTGCACCGTATTATCTATATATTGACAATATGGTTTTAGAGCTTTTAGACGCAAAAAGACCGCCCCGAATGGGACGGCCAGTCAGTTGCATATGGTCCACTCACGGTCTCGCGCTAACGCGCTCTACTGCCTGCTATCGCAGGCGGACCATTCGTTACGTTTATCACTCATGACCCCGCGCTAACGCGCTCTACTGCCTGCTATCGCAGGCGGACCATTCGTTAAGGGCAGAGGAGAAAAACAAATGACCGCCCCGAACGGGACGGTCGCTTGTTTTTCTCCTCTGCCCTTACATTACATGAGTGACATATATAATGCCTTAATATCCTCAAAGGTCGGATCTTTTGGATTGCCTGGGCGGCATGCATCATCCATTGCGGACTGTGCAAGGAAGTCTACATCCTCCTTCTTAACAATTGCCTTTAAGTCAGCCGGGATACCAACATCAGCGGACAACTTCTTAACTGCATCTACAGCTGCCTTGCGATATTCTTCCTGGCTCATGTTCTCTACACCTTCCACACCCATTGCAATAGCGATGTCTTTGTACTTGGTTCCTGTGCAAGGTGCGTTGTATTCCATAACAGTCGGAAGCAGGATCGCATTTGCAACACCATGAGGAGTATCATAAACAGCACCTAAAGCATGTGCCATGGAATGAACGATTCCTAAACCTACGTTGGAAAAGCCCATGCCCGCAACATACTGTCCTAAAGCCATTCCTTCACGGCCTTCTTTTGTATTCTCACAAGCGCCTCTTAAGTTCTTGGAAATCAGCTCGATTGCCTTTAAATGGAACATATCAGTCATCTCCCAAGCACCCTTGGTGATATATCCTTCAATTGCATGTGTTAAAGCATCCATACCGGTAGATGCGGTCAGACCCTTTGGCATAGAGGACATCATATCCGGGTCAACAACTGCGATCACCGGGATATCATGTGTGTCTACGCAAACAAATTTACGTTTCTTTTCTACATCAGTGATAACATAGTTGATAGTAACTTCTGCTGCTGTTCCTGCTGTAGTTGGAACTGCGATGATCGGGATCGATGGCTTCTTGGTAGGCGCTACACCTTCCAGACTTCTTACATCTTCAAATTCAGGGTTAGCAATGATAATACCGATCGCCTTTGCTGTATCCATAGAAGAACCGCCGCCGATAGCGATCAGATAATCAGCTCCGGATTTCTTAAATGCTGCTACACCGGTCTGTACATTTTCGATGGTTGGATTTGGTTTGATATTGGAGTAAATCTCGTATGCAAGACCTGCGTTGTCCAGCACATCTGTAACTTTCTTTGTTACACCAAATTTGATCAGATCTGGATCTGAACAAACAAAAGCTTTCTTGAAAGCTCTTGTTTTTGCTTCGTTAGCAATCTCAGCGATAGCGCCAGCGCCATGATAAGAAGTTTCATTTAATACGATTCTGTTTGCCATGATACATTCTCCTTTTTATTGTGTATGTGTTCCGAGAAATCCAGAACAGCTTTTTATGTTCTTTTTTGTTTTTCTTTGTTTCGTTAATATTATAACAACGTTTCTTCAAAAATAAAAGTGACAAACTCGTCTGTCTGTCACTTTTTGATAATTTTTTTTATTTTTATAATCATATTATCTATATATTGATAATATTATTTGTGTTATATATAACAAACATTGAACGTTCTACAACAATTTCAACTCATCAAACACAGCAGCCAGTCTTGGCGGCATAGCCTCTACCAGCTTCTTTGACATCTTCGCCGGCGAGTCCTTCATTCCTGTAAGAACCCATTTAACCGTCATATATACAGAACCTCTGCAGTACATCTCCAGAAGGAACTGCAGATCTTCTCCCAAAGGTCTGCTGGTCTTTCGTCCGATCAAATCCTGATAAAACTGTAATATCAGCTCAAAATCATGTTCTTTTAAGGAGTTACGGTCGTCACTGCGGAAAGCCTCTGTAAAGAACACCTTTTCATTGACGATAAATTCAAATTTCTGTGTCAGGCTCTCTCCTACTGTATGTCCCATGCCGATCTGCTCAAAAGACTGTAGCACCAGCTTGTCAAAGTACCAGTTGATCAGATCATATTTATCTAAAAAGTTCCGGTAAAAAGTCTGTCTGGCAACGCCACAGCCTTCTACGATATTTTTTACTGTTATCTTGTCCACCGGCATATGCTTCATACATTCTTTCATGGATGCTGCCAGTTTGTATTTCGTTTTTTCCTGCTTTCCTGCCGGTTCCATGTTTTCCTCCCAAGCTATAGCCTTCTGTAAATCGGCATATTTTTAGCATAAGACCCCCGACATGCCATCTGACATGTCGAGGGTCTGCGTTTTTTCTAACCCCAACGTCATTTCTATCATACCAGAAACACTGGGCTATGACTATCTGTTTTTGAAAATGGAGATGATGGCCTGCCACATCTGTACCAGAACGTTCCACATTCGTTTTAACGGACCTTCATTGGTCTTTTCTGTCTCTGCATCCGTTTCCTTATGGTTTTCATCATCCAGACTGATCTCATCGGTACGTAAAACGACCTGTAAGGTCTTTGGAGTCGGGTTCTTATCGGAAGTAAAGGAAACCTTATCCTCTGACGGATCAATGAACAGGAACCTATTATCTGTGTCGAATTTATCCAGCTGCTCATCCATAACATCTTTCATGGTACGGCCTGCGGTTCTTACACCGGTGGTGCTGTCTAAGATGCTGAGGCTCTTATCAAGGAGCTCCATACTGCCTCTTAAGCTATTCTTTGCAGCCTCATCCATATCACCGCTGGTGGCCTTTAATGTATTCTGTACAATGGTCATGGTGCTGACTCCCTTGTTCATAGCATCGGTAGTGCGGTTTACCAGTTCAGAAAGGTCATCTAAGGAATCCTGCAGGTCCGGATAATACATATCCAGTGAATCATGAAGAGCTGTCAGGTCTTCGATCATCAGATCCATACTGTCCGTGAGATCTGCGCCATATTCTGCTGCATCTCCCACATTGTCCATGAGATTGGAAGCAACCTGGGTAAATTCACGGCTGTCCTTGTCGATCTTAGTTAACATTTTATAAAGAGTAACCAGGTCTATGCTAGAAGAAGCAGCTACCATCGGAACATCATGTTTTTCAATGTGAGCCCGACTTAATGTCTGAGTATCGCCGTTATCGGCTCCGTCTGTTGTATCAGCGCTTTCTGTATCATTTGCACTGTCTGCTGCGTCAGAACTGTTATCTGCTTCTGCTGCGCTGTCTGCAGCATCAGAGCTGTTGTCTGCCTCTGCTGCATCGGAAGTTTCGCCTGTTGTATCAGAAGCTTCTGCATCCGTGTTGCTGCCATTGCTTTCTGTATCAGCATCCTGATCATCTACACTCGTCCCTGTGTCCTCATCTGTCAGATCACCAAGATCCAGATCTGCCGCATCATAATCTTCCAGACTTGAGATCAGTTCCGGAAGTGCTTCTAAGATCGTTGTTGTCTGCACCTGAAACTGGGCATTACTCTGGATCAGCCATGCCATATCTTCTCTTACATCTTCCAACTGTCCTCCTAAAGACTGGGATGTAGTACTGACATTGCGCAGGCGGTCGTACATTTTACGCAGTGGTTCCTGCATATCGCCCATGGTATTTACAATGTCTCCCATGCTGTTATGTACTGTTTCTGCCGCATCTTTCGCTGTCTGCAGATGTGGGACCAGAGTTTCTAACTGCTGTGACAATGCGGTTAGTGACTCTAAGGTCTGGTCATTACCTGCTAAAATACTGTCCTTACTTGCGCTCCATTTTTCTCTTGCTCTTTCAGCGGAAGAAACACCGGACTGTACCTGGTTAATGCCGTCACGCATGGATTCTACTGATTTTGCCATCTGTTCCAGGCTGTCATATAAGGCATCTCCTGCATCTTTCCAGGTATCCTTCGCTTCTTTCAGGTCTTTGATATGGTTCAGATCATCAATGGTACCTGGTGCCATTGCCATGATCACTCCGGTAGTCTCAAAACTGTCTGTACCAATACGCACTGTGTAATCTCCCTCTTCACCAGGAAGAGCGGAAAATACAACTCCTGTGGTCGATCCAATACTCTGGATCTGGGCACCGTCTGCGTCTACGCTGTAGCATTTAGACATATCTACAGGAACTGTCACCATTAACATCATGTTATTGCGGTAATACAGGTTTGCATTATCATTAGGCGCAGCTTTTATATTGATCTCGATCAAACCGCTTGCGCCTGCCAGTTTTTCACCGTCTGTCGGAACACCATTTAACTTGTAGGAAACATCAAAATCCCATGGAAGCACTACCTGGTCATTGTCCATGGTACACTTGTAATAAAAACGTCCCTTCTGATTTTGTGGCAGGTTCCAGGTCACACTGTCATCTCCTAAAACAGGTGCGTCACTGGTACTCATATTTTCTACCTTGGTATAATTTCCATAATCCGTGATCTCGCCAAGACCATTTAAATTTACTCCTTTTACTACATTTACCTTGGTGGTCTTTCCGTAATAATCCAGATTCACGTACATGGTCTCATCTACATCTGCACCTGCCGGTGCACCGTATACAGGAACGCTACTGCCTGCTAACCCGCAAAGCAGTGCTGCCGTTAAAACAGAAGCTGTCATTCTTTTTCTAAATTTCATTTCCATCTACCTCCGCTGTCTGACTGCCGCTTTTTGCTCTGGCTGCTGATACTTTTTTCTTAACTGCTCCAATGCCGGATTTCAATAAGGCTTTCCGTTTTTCATGTCTTCGTATTAAAAATTTCTTAAAGCGGTCCATTTCATTACTTGTGATAATACCATCAAAGAGAACTAACAATGCCGGTAAAATAGTAAGCACCAGGCAGACACTAAACAGCGCACCTCTTCCGATCAGATGGCCTAATCCACCGATGGCCGCCGTACTGGAGATCATGTATACAATGTAACCTGCCAGTATCAGGATGGTTCCTGATGTAAATATAGAAGAACAGGACATTGCCAGTGCCTCAACTACTGCTTCTTTCTTCTTCATGGTCTTTCTGCAGGCCATGTAGTTGTTGGTAAGCAAAATAGAATAGTCTACTGTTGCACCAAGCTGGATACTGCTTACGATAATGTAGCCCATGTAAACCAGTGTCTCACCAACCAGATAAGGCACCGCCATGTTAATATAAATAGCTGCCTCAATTGGGATCATAACAATAACAGGCACCAGTATGGACTGGAAGCTGAACATAACCACCACAAATACACTGATCAGAGACAATACGTTAACTCTTGCATTGTCCGCTGTAATTGTAGTCTTAATATCCTCAGTTGACGGCGTCTCACCTACTACATAAGAGTCATCAGGATAATATTTCTTCACAATATCACGGATATCGTTTGTATATTCAAAAGCCTTGTCACTTTCTGATTTAGTCCTTATGTAAACCAGCATACGGCCGGTCGTATCTGTATGCAGCTGGCTGGTGATGGAATAGGGAAGAAAATCTTCCGGCACACCTTCCGGCAGTGTATTTGCCATGGATGTTACACTTTTCACATATTCCAGATCTTCGATCTCATCAGACATTGCCTTCTCTGTAATGGCTGATGTATTTGGATAGACAACAACCAACATATTGCTCCGGCCAAACTTTTCATTCATGGTCTGCTCATCTGCATAGACCTGGGTTCCTTCGCTGACACCGACCGCACTGTTTCCGAATAAGAAACTGTTCATTCCCTGAGCAGTGTATGCAAAAGGAACTACCAGGATCATGATCACCAGTGCAATATTGCGGATCTTGTAAATACCTCTTCCCATTTTATGAAAATCCGGTAAAAAGGATCTATGCTCGGTCTTTTCATTCCATTTTGCAAAGCGAAAGATCATAGCAGGCATAAAGAACACAACTGTCACAAGGCTGAATACAATTCCTTTTGCCAGTACCAGTCCCATATCAAAACCAATGCTGAATTTCATGAACATCAGAGCCACAAAACCGGCTATGGTGGTAAGGCTGCTTGCAAAAATAGAGTTGATCGCCGCATTGACCGCGTCTACCATGGCTTCTTCATCGGAAAGCCCTTTTTTCTTCTCTCTTGTAAATGCATCCAACAGGAAAATAGAATAGTCCATGGAAGTTGCCAGCTGAAGTACCATTGCCACGTTATTGGTCAAAAAGGAAACTCTTCCTATAAAAATGTTGGTACCGCGGTTTAACAGAATGGCCACGCCCATAACCAGTAAGAACAGAAACGGTTCTGACCAGGCACTGGTTGTAATACATAAGATGGTAAAGATCATAATAACCGCTACCGTTAGGATCAGCTGCATCTCACTTGCCAGATTTTCCTGCAGTGACTTGTTCTGCACTGCCATTCCTGTAAAACAGCCTTTATCTCCTGTAATGGCTTTTAACTCGTCAATGGCCGTGGATGTGCTTTTTGCTGTATTTCCTTCTTTAAAGGTCACATCCATAACCGCGCAGCCATCTTTGTAATAATCTTCAATATCCTCCTGATGAATGAAATCTTCACCGGAGTAGATATTTACGGTGCTGTCACACCAGAGGATCTGATCCACACCGTCTACATCTTCCATTTTATCTTTATATTGCTTGGCCTCATATAACGTCACATCTTTTAACATGATGCGGGCTGTTCCGGGATAACCAAACTCGTCTTCCATCTTATTTAAACCGATGCCGGACTGGGCTGTATCCGGAAGATATTCTGTTAAGTCATAATTGACTTCCACAAACAACATAGCCACGGCGCAAAATAAGCAGGCTGCAGCGAAAACAGATACGATCCAGTTCTGTTTTTCAATAATAAACCTCGCTAGCTTAATGGATATCTTTTCGCCGGTAACTTTTTCCTTTTTCTCCCACTTCTTTAAAGGTCCTAATTTAAATTTCTTTTCCATGTTTCTAACTCCTCACACCATATGCTCCATTTAACGCATAAAAAGAACCATAAACCAGTGGTGTCCGTTCTTTTCCTCATGAGCCATACCTATATATCGATAATATTGTAATGTGTATTTTCTGTCTGACTTTGATGTATATTTACGCCCCGTTACATTCATTATCTTATCATATGCCTCATCTGCATCTTTGCAGTCCCGCACATATACCTCCAGACAGGAAGCACTTTTGCGATAAGGGATCGACGCCAGTGTATCTTCTATGGTTCCTTCTCCTGTGACCCGTCCGTCTGCATAGCCTTTTTCCATGGCTGCCGCCAGACGGCTTTGTGCAATTTTATTTAACTTCATATCCATGATAAAACCTGCGTACCGGTCATAACTGGTATGGTTATCACCGTCATATTCCTGTTCCCTGTCTGGATATGCGTCAAAATACTGTTCTTTCTTTTCATCCCCCAACTGACTGAAAAGTTCCTGTGTTACATCATCATAGCAGCCTGCCACGTAAGCACCGCCGCCTGTATTTTCCAGCCACTTTGCTGTTTTCAAAGCACCTGAGTCTTCAAATTCGTACACTGCATTGTCTAAAACCAGCCGACCTTCGTTCATGCCTCCGTCTTTGTGGAAATAATACCAGTCATCTCCCACCTTTTCCCAGCCGGTAGCCATAGTCCCGTCTTCCTTCATATAATAGAAGCGGCCGCCTGTGTACAACCAGCCGTTATAGGCCGTTCCGTCTGCGTTTTTCCAGTACCAGTTCCCCTCAAGGCTCACCCAGTTGCCATTTGGTTCTGCCCCGTAAGCTGTATCTGCCGGTCCTGCTGCCAGGAAAGCTGCCATCATCAATATAGAAATGGGATATAATCTGCTTCTGCCTTTCATACACTCATCTCCTGCTGTCTTTAAACTTTAAAACCTGTTTTCGTTTATTGAACTGCTATTTGTTAATTGACATTTGTTCATTTATTAACTATAATGGATTATACTAACTAATGATGAAAACAACAATAATTAATTTTAGTTCTTTTGTTTAGTATTCAACACTATCATATTATGTGTTAATAAACAAAACATTAAAAAATTGTAAATAAATCTGAAAAGACTCCGTGAGGACATCGAACATAAAAAGGGGGAAATTCTCAATATGGGCGCAGAAGCAGTAGACCGACGGGTACGACGCACCAGAAAACAGTTGCGGGAATGTCTGGTTACTTTATTAAAGCAGAAAAAGGTACAGGACATTACAGTGAGGGAGTTAACCGATCTGGCAGATCTGAACAGAGGGACTTTTTATCTTCATTACAAAGATGTATTTGATCTTCTGGAAAAAACAGAAACCGCACTTTTAGATGACTTTAACCAGGTGGTCATGAAGCATGACGCAGAAGACTTGAAAAAACATCCTTACAGCATTTTTGTAGAAATCTACACACTGGCCTATAACAATGCAGATCTGGTAGAAATATTGTTGGGAGAAAATGGAGACTTAAACTTTATGAACCGCTTAAAACAGCTGATCCGTGATAAATGTCTCCACGACTGGATGGAGGTATTCCGTGCCGGAAATCCTGCTATTTTCGATGCCTACTTCTCTTTCATCGTATCCGGCTGTGTAGGACTGGTGCAGTACTGGCTAAAGACGGGAATGAAAGAGACGCCAGGACAGTTAGCAAGATTGACCGAGCAAGTGATCCGCAAAGGCATCGGCGTATTAGATACAGATCCATTTGCCACCGCGTAAGCAATCGTGTATACTTGTGATATTCACATGATGAGGAGAAAACAGATGAACTACGAAGATTTATTTAAAGAAACTGCCTGTGTACGCATAAAGAAAGGAACCGGACGCACCTTAAAAGCCGGTGGTGCCTGGATCTATGACAATGAGATTGATACCATTTCCGGTGATTTTGAAAATGGTGACCTGGTCTATATAGAAGATTTTGACGGCTATCCTTTGGGATATGGCTTTATCAATACAAAGTCCAAACTGACTGTGCGCATGTTATCCCGTAAAAAGGACGTTGTGATCAATGAAGGCTTCATCGAACAGAGAGTTCGCACTGCCTGGGAATACAGAAAGGCTACTACGGATACCTCCAGCTGCCGTGTGATCTTCGGCGAAGCAGATTTTCTGCCGGGTATCGTAATCGATAAGTTTGAAGATGTTTTAGTAGTAGAGTCTCTGGCACTGGGCATTGACCGTTTAAAACCGGTGATCTTAGATAAATTAAAGAAAGTCCTGGTAGAAGACGGCATTTCTATCCGTGGCGTTTATGAGCGCAGTGATGCAAAAGTCCGCCTCCAG
This sequence comes from bacterium, assembly GCA_963621525.1. GTDB lineage: Bacteria > Bacillota > Clostridia > Lachnospirales > Lachnospiraceae > Enterocloster. The sequence goes on from CAVFER010000011.1 coordinate 40,807, forward strand.
GAAGGTATGGAGCGTTTCAAAGGCTTTATCGGCGATCCATTTGATACCAAGGTGGAGATCTGTGAAAATGGCGTTCACTACATCGTAGATGTAGCAGATGGTCAGAAGACCGGATTTTTCCTGGATCAGAAATACAACCGTCTGGCAGTCCAGAACCTGTGCCGCAATCTGAAGCCTGCAAAGGTATTAGACTGCTTTACCCATACCGGCTCTTTTGCTTTAAATGCAGGTATTGCAGGATCCGAAAAAGTCCTGGGAGTAGATGCTTCCCAGCTTGCCGTAGACCAGGCAACAGAAAATGCCCATTTAAATGGCTTAGAGGATCATGTAACCTTCCAGTGCGCCGATGTATTTGACCTGCTTCCAAAATTAGAGCAGGAAGGTGAAAAATTTGATGTAGTCATCCTTGACCCGCCAGCTTTTACCAAATCCAGAAATTCCATTAAAAACGCAGTAAAAGGCTACCGCGAGATCAACCTTCGCGGCATGAAGTTAGTTAAAGACGGCGGCTACCTTGCCACCTGCTCCTGCTCCCACTTCATGGACCCGGAACTGTTTACCAAGACCATCCGTGAGGCCGCTTCCAACGTCCACAAAAGACTGCGTCAGGTAGAATACCGCACCCAGGCAGCGGATCATCCGATCCTGTGGGCGGCAGATGAGTCTTATTATCTGAAGTTTATTATTTTTCAGGTAGTGGATGAGAAGTAAGACAGGAGTTTAAACAATGATAAACAAAAAAGAATGGTACAGAATGATCCAGGGAAAATTATATAATCCCTATAAAGTTGGCGGCAATACCTTTGAAACCGTTCATGCAGCGCAGAAAAAATTTAATGAATCAGAATACTGGCATGATAAAAGTGCTTTTGAAGAACTGAAAAAATGTTTTAAAGCTGCTCCTGATGATATGGTGCTGACACCTCCCGTTTATTTTGATCATGGAAACAGAATATCATTTGGGAAGCATTTTTATGCTAATACGGGGCTGACTATATTAGATGAAAATTATGTTACCTTTGGAGATAATGTATTTCTGGCTCCTCACGTAAGTATCTATACGGCCGGTCATCCTATTGATAAAGAGGTGCGTAACCTGGATCTGGAATACGCCAGACCTGTAACCATAGGCGATAATGTCTGGATCTGTGGAAATGTTGTGATCAATCCGGGCGTTACCATAGGAAGCGACGTAGTGATTGCTTCCGGTTCTGTCGTGGTAAAGGATATCCCCAGTCATGTAGTTGCCGGAGGAAATCCCTGTCATGTAATACGGCAGATAACTGAAAAAGACAGAGATAATTGGCATGCTCAGTTGCGAGAATATGAAGAAGATCTATAAAAATAACACCCACTCCAGAACAGGTTCACCAACACCCATCCAATGCCTGTAGCCACAGCTACTGCATTTAACCGAAACCGGCTTACAAATATCCATGACAGGATTACACGCAGAGTAATATGTCCCACTGCTCCTATAAAGGGGATATTTACCCTGCCAATCCCGTCAAAATAGCCTGCAAAAGTATTTCCTGTAAAGCAGAATACATAGAATAATGCTACAATCTTTAAATATCCTGTGGCTGCTAAAAAAGCGCCGTCCGTTTTATTTCCGATCATAAATCCCATGGTCGTCTGTGCTGTAAGGAATAAGATTCCGGCACAAAGGATCCCAAATACTGCTAATAACCGCAGACTTTTCCAGAATGTCTCTCTTACTCTTTCTTCTTTTCCTGCTCCAAAGTTCTGGGCTGTGACAATGGATGTAGCTGCAGAACCGCTGTCTCCAAAGGAATTGGCAAATCCTTCGATTCTGGTAGCTGCAGTATAGGCAGAGATCACATCTGTTCCCGCCGTATTAACTGCTCCCTGGACGAGCATTTTTCCAATGTATAATCCTGACTGGTGAAGGGCTGTAACTGCAGCAAAATGAAACGTAGTCTGAAATTCATTTCTGCGGAAACAGAAGTCTTCCCGGTGGAATAAAAACTCTCTGTGAGCAATGAAAATATAACCGATACACAATACTGCGGATACCATCTGAGTCAATGCAGTAGCCACAGCAGCCCCCTGTATCCCCAGATGCAACCCGGCTACGAACCATAGATCCAATCCCAGATTGGTGCAGACAGCGGCTGTCAGGATAAAAAGAGCTGCTTTTACGTCTCCTGCTGATCGTAGAACAGAGGCATACAGATTATAAAGAAAGGCAGCAGGAATACCTAAAAATATCCATTTCAAATAATCCGCGCCATATTGCAAAAGAACTGGCGGAGTCTGTATCAACTGCAAGATCATATTTTTTCCAATTATTCCCATAAATCCTAATATTATGCTTCCTAAAAGCCCCATGGTCAGCGCAGTAAAATGCTGTCTGCGAAATCCCCTCTTATCTCCTGCTCCGTAATACCTTGCAAAAAGCACGGAAACTCCTGTACATGCACCTACAATGGCAAACAAAAATAAGTTCATCACTGTCCCGGCGATCCCGATGGCGGCAAATTCCTCTTTACCTGCAAAGTATCCCACTACCAGAGCATCCACTGTATTGTAAAACTGCTGGAGGATATTACCGCAGATTAATGGCACTGCCAGTTTTATTAAATGTATATCGATATTTCCTTCTGTTGTATTCTGCTGCTTTTTCATCCCGATTTTTCCCTTTTCTCCCTTTTTCCATTTCTTGACAGCAGTATAGCTCTGTTTTATACTTGAAAAAAGCGAAATTTTTTCACTATATCTTTGCTGTTTTCGCAAAGATAATGATTTATAGTAAGAAAGAAGGTGGACCTTATGAATCTGGAACATTTGGAAGCACTTCTTACAGTGATCGATTCCGACAGTCTTTCCGCTGCGGCAGAGCAGCTTGGATATAGCCCCTCCGGGATCAGCCGCATGATGGCTTCTTTGGAAAATGAATTTGGCTTTTCTCTTCTTTACCGCGGAAAAAACGGGGTCACTCCCACCAGGGAATGCAAAATATTTCTCCCTTCTGTGCGTAATTTCGTTTATTCCGGACACTGTCTTTCCCAGACAGCCGCCCGCATCCATGGCGCAGAGTGTGGAACAATCATTATCGGCACTGCCTACAGCTACTACTACCGGTGGATCACGAAAATGTCCTCTGCCTTTCACGATCTGCACCCGGGTGTCCAGTTTCGTATTGTAAATGGTACCAGTTCAGAACTTCAGCAAATGCTTTCTCTTCACCAGGCGGATTTCTGTCTCATCAGTGAACGGGAAGGAGAACACAACTGGATCCTACTGAGAAATGATCCCATGGTAGCCCTTATCCCACCCGGGCATCCATTGACAAAAGAAAAATCCGTTCCCATGGAAGCCTTTGCTGTGGAGTCCTATATCCAGACCTATCCGGGACAGGACGTAGACAATGCCCGCATCTTCTCCCGCTGCCACATTACTCCCAACACCCAATTTTCCACTATGGACATTAACGCAACCTATTCTATGGTAGAAGCAGGTCTTGGCATCGGTATCAATAACCAGGTCAACAGTTATCTCTGGCAGGACCGGGTGGTGCATCTTCCACTAAAACCGGCCCAGACTATGAATATCGGGCTGGCTTATGGAAAGAATATTTCCCCGGCTTCGGAAAGCTTTCTTCGCTTTATTGAAGATAAGCTTCCTGAATAGTTATGTTATATTGCAAAAAATCTCATTTCCAAGTACACTAAGTAACAGGAGAATATACTTTCCTGCGATACCGGCATGGCGGACGGTCAGTATACTTTAGGCGGTCTGGATGTAAAAGCAGCAGGCAAAAAAGCAACTTTAGTTTCTGACGGAACCATTTCCGGTTCTGTCACCAATCTGGCTGACTGTATGCGCACAATTGTCCAAAAAATGGACATCCCGTTGGAAACAGCGGTTGCCTGTGCTACTATCAATCCGGCCAGAAGTTTAACGATCGATGATGAATATGGCTCTCTTGAAAAAGGAAAAAAAGCCAATATAGTACTTCTTGGAAAAGATCTTGAATTAAAATGTGTGATCAAAGATGGAAAGAGGATTTAAAAATGACAACTATAAGACTCATGCAGCCAGGTGACAAAGAGGCAGTTCTTGCAATGATGGAAGTTTTCTACGCTTCCCCGGCTGTATTAAGCAATGGCTCTGCAGCCATTTTTGCAAATGATTTTGAAGCCTGCGTAAACAATGAAAATCCCTATCTGGAAGGTTATTTGTTTGAGGAAAATGGATTGATCCAGGGATATGCCATGGTTGCCAAAAGTTTTTCCACGGAATTTGGCAGACCCTGTATCTGGGTGGAAGACCTTTATATCAAAGAGAATTTTCGCGGAGCAGGCATTGGAAGTTTATTTTTAGAATTTATTGAGAAAAATTATCCGAGAACCGTTTTACGTCTGGAAGTAGAAGAAGAAAACGGCAGAGCCGTTAAAGTTTATGAAAAAAATGGTTTTAACGTCCTGCCGTATATGGAAATGAAAAAACTGTTGTAATAACCGAAAACTTAATTTCAAAATTTAGTTTAGAAGAATTTTGCTATGTCTTCTACATTCTTTCTTACCGGCATTTCAGGTTTCATTGCACCGTACCCTACTGCGATTACGGAGACAACTTCCTGGGATGCCGGGATATCCAGATATTCCCGCAGCTTTTTGCTGTCACGGATTCCCATGATCAGAGTATCTAAGCCCATATCTTTTGCCTTTAATACCAGATTTTCATTCTGTAGTCCCAGGTCATAGCAGCCCCAGCCTTCGCCTACTTCATTTTCTGCCACACCTTCTCTTGAAAAACCAGAACGTGTTTTTACAAAAGCAGTAACGATCAGTGCACATGCATTTGTGCTGTTTTTCTGGTTAAATTCCGGAAGGCAGTCTTTTCTCACTTTTTCCAGCATTTCCGGTGACATCACCACATAATATCTGCCAGTCTGGGAATTTTTCCAGGATGGAGCCAACTGTGCAAAATGAATCATTTCTTCAATCTTTGCCTTATCTAATGTTTTTCCTTCTTCATAAGCTCTTAAACTTCTGCGTGCCATAACGATCTGATTAAATTCCATAGAAATAGCCTCCTTGATCTACTTATCTAACTATTTTAGCTTTACGTTCTGTACAGCAGTAGCTCCAACTAATTCCAGTTTATCACTATTGCTTCCTTCTCTTTTAATATGCGCCGTTTTAACAGCAGCTCCGGATATAGAGATAGCTTCAATCGTTCCCCTGGCACCTGCCAGTTCTACTGTTTCATCCACAATGCAAAAATCCACCCCTGTAAAGGCAAGATTTCCAGCTTCCAGACGAATGGCAGAAGGATGATCTGCGTCAAACTCTTCTCCGTTCCAGTCGCTGCAAATAGCTTCTGCATCCGCAGACTCTAATTCCAGGCTTCCTTCTCCACGGATCGTCAGCGTACCTGTACCCTTTTTGATCACCGGTCCCTTGCTTTCCAGATGGCTTACTGTATCTTTTTTCAGTTGGATGATTAAATCACCTTCCACCTCGATCACAGGATCTAAAGCATCTTTGCTTCCGGCTTCCAGTTTATCCAACGTCAGAATATACAATCCTCTGTTGTTTCGCAAAGTCCAGCCAGCTTCTCTAGTGGTCTTTCCATTTTCAGGGATCAGTACCTTCTCACCTTCGATCTTAACGGAAGTAAGAGGAATCTGGTTTCTGGATGTAGTGAGATTGAATTTGGATGCCACAAACATTCCAAATGTGGCTACTCCCCCACAGCAGACTGCCACCAGACCAATAAACAAAACGGTACGGACCATTCTTCCTATAAATTCTTTAGGCAGCTGCTGCATGTTTTGCTTCCTCCAGTCGTTTATTGAACTGTTCATAAAAATCTTTTGAAGCATCAAATGGCTCCATATAGAACTTTTTTAATACATATAAGCACAAAGCCTTTGACTTTTCCTGTCCCTCACTTCCAAGATTTTTGATCTTTCGTCCCATTTCTTTTGCAAAATAATGCCAGTCAGAAATGAATTTCTCATATTTTCCAAAATCCGGGATATCAATCCATTTACGCACCTTAACTTTTGTCCGATTTTCTTTCTTACACTCATGAGTCTGTAAGAAATACCGGAAAAAACCATTTTCATATAGTCTTCCCAATGGGAACAGACGACAGAATCCCGGACGGTATGGGTGGACAGAACACCTTCCTTCTTCATTTAAAAAGGAACATGCTTCTCTTTCTCCTGCCATTTTCAGATTTGGAAGAATCAGACCGTCTGACATATTTAACTCAATCCGACCTTTTAGCAGATCTTCAAAAGTCATTCCTGTTCCCTGCATCAGCCGATAAATGTCATAGGGATCCAGTAAAATAGAGGATCCCATTCCCTGACAACAGGCCGAACAGCCTTTACAGTCGCCACAGTCCGCTTTTACCATATCTGAGGAGCCATACAGCCTTCCATCGGATATTTCTTTTAAATCTATTTCTCGTTCCATTGTTTCTTTTTTTTCCTTCCATTGTCTATTACGGTCCGATGGTTACCGGCACACCTACTGCACAGTAACTCCACAGAATATCCATTACATCATTGGTCATGGCAATACAGCCTGCAGTTCCTCTGTCACCCTGATTTCCATGGATCTCAATGGCTCCGCCTAAAGGAGTATCCCATGGAGGTGTCACCCCTGCTTTATTGGCATCTACAATAGCCTGATACTGCTCCTGGGTAATAAGACCGGTGGACAGACCTCTTTCTGCGTCTTCAATATTGGGATAAGACAGTCCCAACGCCAGATAATAGCTGCTCTTGTCATTTCTGGTACATACATAGAAACTGCCGGAAGGAGTGATCTCATCCCCCTCCTTTACCTTATCCCCAGTAGCTGACTGACGTCCCAGCTTCGCATCCCAGGTACCGATCACCTGCTTATTCTGCATCAGAGTCAGCTTACTCTGACGCTTGCTGATGTAGATGCTGATACCAGTGGCGGTTGGGGTAATGGAGGCGGGGTCAGGTTTTGTGGTGGAAGTTTCTGTATTTGCAGCCGTATTGGAAGTGTTCTGAGCTGCATCTGTATTGGATGCTGCAGTTTCAGCTGTCTTAGAGTCATTTACGTTATTCTGGTTATCCTTGGTCATATCCTCTGTCACCTGTGTCGCCTGACCGTCTACGGATTTAATCGGACTGTTTACTGCAACAATCTGCTCTGCCAGCGCGCCAAAAGCAGTTGCTGCAGCAAGTCCCATTGCTAAAAAACCTCCAAGCAATAATCTTCTATATTTCATATCCATCATCTCTCCTTCGGAAAACATATACACGGGAACCGGATTTTTCCTTATCTGCTCCCCATTTTACCAGAACGCGGCTTTATGGGCAACTGCCGTTTGTTTAAGATTTTCTGTCGTTTTTCCAGCATATACCAGTCATTCCTGTCCAGATACCGCTACGCTCCAACCACCTGCACCTGGCTTCCAATACCTGCGCTGCTGCGTTTTTTGGTGACAATGATCTTGCGTTCGATCCGGTCTTTCAGTTCTCCTACATGAGAAATGATTCCTACCAGGCGCTGTCCCTCTGCCAAATCGTTTAAGGAGCGGATCGCCTGGTTTAAGGAATCTTCATCTAGGGAACCAAAGCCCTCGTCCACAAACATGGCATCCAGGCGGATCCCGCCTGCACCTGCCTGGATTTCATCGGAAAGTCCCAGCGCAAGGGAAAGGGAGGCCTGGAAGGATTCGCCGCCGGAAAGCGTTTTTACGCTTCGCTCAGTTCCGTTGTAATGGTCGATCACATTTAAGTCCAAACCTGCTTTTTCCTTTTTGCTCTCCCCGTTTTCCTGCCGCTTTAACTCATACTGGCCGCTGCTCATAGTCATAAGCCGCAGATTGGCCCTGCGCAGGATCCTGTCAAAATAGGCCATCTGTACATAGGTTTCCAGTTCGATCTTACGCTTTCCACTAAGCGTACCACCTGCTGTATCAGAAAGCGCCCGCATCCATACATATTCCTGCTCTGCCGCTGCCATTTTTTCCTGATTTTTCTGAACATTGTTGTAAATACAACGATTATTTTCCAGATCTGCATATTGTCTGGAGCGTTTTTCATCCCATTCTTTCTTTTCCTTCAAAAGAACTTCTATCTTCCCCTGCATCTCTTCTTCCGAAATTTCCTGTGTTGATGCAATCTGGGACTTTAAGGTTTCTATGGCCGATTTCAGGCTTTCAGACCTGGTATTTAACATATTTACCCCATCCACAGCCTGAGCCAAAGCTGTTTCCAGTTTTTGTTTTTTCTGGATTTTTGCCTGCAGCAGTTCCTCTATTTCTTCTGCTGTAACCGATCCGTATTTTTTACTTTCCTCTTCGATCTGTTTTTTTAATTCTTCCAGCTGGGTTGTCAGCTTCTGGATTCTTAACGCTTTTTCGGAAATGTTGTCGGACAGTATTTTCTGTTTTTCTTCTAACTTGCCCGCCTGTAACTGTAAGCCTTTCAATGCCTCTGCCTTTTTTCCATTTTCTTCCAGACTGGCTTTTAGCTGTTCCAGAACCGCATTATTTTCTGCTTTCAGCCGGGCAAAAAGTTCTTTTGTTTTAGATATAACATCCTCTATATCCTGCATTCTCTGCATATCCTTCTCTTCTTGCAGATTTTTTACACACTGCCTGATCAGAAGATCCACCTGTCCTGCTGCCGCCGAATGGATGCTTCGGGTCTGTAACAATTTATCCTGAAGTATGTTCTCATTCGTCTCTAACGCTTTTTTCCTCTCCTGGCATTTTTTCAGGCTTTCTGCCGCATTTTGGGCATCTCTTAATTTCTGAACGCAGATGGCAGTTTCTTCTGTCAGGCACTCCTTTATCGCAGATAGATCCTCTGACTTAACATTCCCTGTTTCTGCGTTTTCCAAAAGCTGCTCTGCTTTATTCCTGCACTGCTCCTTAAGTTCTTCTGACTGCTCCTTAAGCTGCCCCGCCAGTGCACTTAACTTCTGAACTTTTTCTTCTTTCTGGTCCAGCACTGCTTTCTTCTGCTCCAGAAGTTCTTTATCCGGCACCTCATCTGTAAGCATGGCCAGTTGGGGATGATGAATGGAACCGCAGACCGGGCATTTCTCCCCTTCCTTTAAATGCTTTGCCAGAAGTCCTGCCTGTGCATCTAAAAAAGTCTGTTCCAGGTGATGGTAACTTTCTCTTTCTTTATTCCTTGCATCAACTGCTTTTTCATATCCGCTCTGTGTTTCAGAAAGCCTTTGTTCCGTATTTTCCAACAGTCCCAACTTCTTTTTTAATTCCTGTAACTGCTCCCATCTTATCTGTAAAATTGGCGCGTTGGCTGCTGTCTGCGTCAGAGCATTTTCCAGCTTTGCCAGTTCTTCCTTCTGTGCTTTCCAACCCTTTCCCGTTTTTTCCAGTTCCAGCAGTTTCTCCCCTGCTTCCTTCTTCTCCCTTACAGCCTGATCCAGGGCATTTTCATCTGCAGTTCGTTTGTCTGCTTTTTCCATCTCTTCTTTCCACTTGTTCTGCAGCCGCTCTTTCTCTGTTTCCACACCATTAAGGCTTTCCTGAGCTTCTTTATTTTCCTGCAAAGTCTGTTCCAGAGAAACCTTCTCCTGTTTTAACTTCTCATCCGCCTGCTTCTCTTTCTCTAGCACTGCCTCTTTCTCTTTTGAAGCCTGTATTTTTCCAAGAAAGGCTTCTAAACCTGCCTTTTTCTCTTTCAACCCCCTTATCTCTTCTGCCAGTGCTTCACAGCCCTTTGCCTCTTCTTCTGCTGCCGTCTTTTGGGAAACAGCCTTTTCTTCCTCAGGTTTTAGTTCTTCAAGCAGCTTCTGCTTTGCCTCCAAATCTGTTTTCATCTTCTGTCTCTGCTTTGCTTCTCCAAGAACCTTATTTTCCTTCTGTATTTCTTCCTCGATCACGCTGATCTGATCTTTCAGACCTGCAAGTTTTTTCTCCTGCCGTCCTATAACCTCAGTCAGAAGTTCAATTCCCCGAATGGTCTTTCCCTCAAATTTCGCCTTTTTCAGTTCTTTCCATTCACTTTCTGCTTCCAGATCATCACTGATGCTGGCGCCGTCCAGATACTGGCTGATGCTGCGGCGCATCTCGTCATATTCTTTCCATTTCCCTTTTACAGCATCCCGCAGCCGGCTTTCAATATCCTGATAGATCTCTGTATGGAAGATCTGTCGAAATATCTCCCCCCTCTCTGCTGTTCCGGCTAATAAAAGTTTCTGGAAATCTCCCTGAGCGATCATGGCGATCTGGGTAAACTGACGGTAATCCAGACCCATTAACTCTGTAATAGCTTTTGTCACCTCTCTGGTCTTCGTCACAGGCGGCCGTCCATCTGGAAAAACAAGCTCCGCCTCCGCTTTCTGCAGAGTAAATCCCGTTCCTCTGCCCTTTGGACGGAGATATTCCGGATTTCTGGTGACTTTATAATCTTTTCCCTGATAAATAAAGGTCAGCTCCACATAGG
>CAVFER010000011.1:51257-54382 GCA_963621525.1 bacterium
CCACATAGGTAGGCACATCATCTGGTGCATATTTGCTGCGAAACATCCCGGATTCTCTTACATTTCCGCTGGCTTCCCCATAAAGGGCAAATGTAATGGCATCAAAAAGAGTGGTCTTTCCTGCACCTGTATCACCGGTGATGAGATAAAGCCCTTTTTCTCCCAACTTTTCAAAATCGACCACTGTCCTTTCCCCATAGGGTCCAAAGGCGCTTATAACCAGTTTTTTGGGCTTCATTCTTTCACCTCCCGGATAATATTTCGTACAAACTCTTCCTGAACCTGACTCATAGGCTGGTTGTTCTGCAGCTCATAAAACTCCATGAACAGCTCCATTTCTGACTTCTGTTCTACTGCCTGGGCTGCCGTCAGCTCCCTATTTCCCCTAGTCCTGCAATTGTCATATTCCAGCTGCATAATATTAGGATAAATGACCCGCAGTTTCTGCAGACCATCTAAAATATCTTCTTCATCGGTCAGTGTCACATGAAGGTAATCGTCGCAGTTTCCATTTTCATAAAATGACTTTGCCGTCACTTCCATATAGCCGCCACGGATCTTTCGCATATCCCGCAGCGGATGCAGAGGAATGATCGAGATCTCTACCTTTCCCTTTTCTTTTAATTCCACCACAGTAATGGCTTTCTCCTGACCTGCTTCTGAAAAAGAATATTTAAGGGGCGTACCACAGTAGCGCACCTGTTCTCTTCCCACTGCCTGAGGACTGTGGATATGGCCCAGTGCCACATAATCAAATGCATCAAATACAGAGGCATCTACATTGTCAAGACCGCCTACAGACACTTCCTCTGATTCACAGCGCATGGCACCTGTGACAAACTGGTGGGCGATCAGCACATTCCGCACATCTGTGTCTATGTCCATATGTGAAACTGCCATTTTTACTGCACTCTGGTAATCGCACACTGTCTCTGTCTCTTTTTCAAATTCTCCCCCTTCAAAGGCATGACGGACTACAGCCGGTTTTACAAAAGGCAGCAGGTGGATGCACACTTTTCCATATGCATCGGTCAATTCCACTTTCTCTGTCTTTCCTTCGTACACAGGAGCCACGTAAATACCGCTTTTTTTCATCAGCCGTCCGCCATAGGAAACACGCTCCGGGGAATCATGGTTTCCGCTGATCATAAACACGGGCAATTTCATTTCGTTTAAACTGGTAAGAAAATCATCAAATACCTGTACTGCCTCTGCCGCCGGAACCGGTTTATCATAAATATCACCTGCCAGAATAATTCCATCCGGCTGATGCTCTTTTGCAGCTTTTAAGATCTGTGTCAGAATATATTTCTGGTCTTCCAGCATGGAAAACTCATTGACCCGCTTTCCAATATGCAGGTCCGATAAATGAAACAGCTTCATAATAACCTTCCTTTGCCTTCAGGCACGTATCCATCTTGCAAAAAGGCACCGCAAAACATATTTCCCCTTTTGCGGCACCTCTCATTCCACTTAGTATCTTTCCACTCAGTATCTATTTCTTGTTTATCATGTTTATTCTTTACTGTTCTAACTGCTTTTTGTAGATCTCGATCACTTTCTTCATCATTTCCGGACCTGGTGCACCGATAGTCATACGCTTTTCAACACAGGTCTTCATGCTGATAGCTTCGTATACATCGTCTTCAAATACAGGACTGATCTTCTTGTATTCCTCTAATGGAAGATCATCTAAGGCAATGCCCTTGTCGATGCACAGCAGTACCAGCTGTCCTACAATACCATGAGCATCGCGGAACGGTACGCCGTGGTTTACCAGATAATCAGCTGCATCTGTCGCATTGGTAAAGCCATTTTTTGCGCTGGCTTCCATTACATCCTTGCGGAATTTCATAGAAGAGATCATGCCGGTAAATAAGGACAGACAGCCCTTTACTGTATCAATGGCGTCAAAGGTCAGTTCCTTATCTTCCTGCATATCCTTATCATATGCTAAAGGAATTCCCTTCATGGTAGTAAGCATGGAAACCAGGGCGCCGTAAACGCGGCCGCTCTTTCCGCGGATCAGCTCTGCAATATCCGGGTTCTTCTTCTGAGGCATAATACTGCTTCCGGTGCTGTAGGAATCATCGATCTCCACAAAACGATATTCATTGGTATTCCAGATAATGATCTCCTCGCTGAAACGGCTTAAATGCATGGCGATGGTAGATAATGCACTCAACAGCTCGATGAGGTAATCACGGTCAGATACAGAATCCATGGAATTTAAGGTCGGACCATCAAAATCCAGAAGCTTTGCAGTATATTCTCTGTCTAGAGGATAGGTAGTTCCAGCCAGTGCGCCGGAGCCTAACGGGCAGTAATTCATTCTCTTGCGGATATCCTGTAAACGGGAGCGGTCTCTGGAGAACATTTCAAAATATGCACCCATATGATGAGCCAGTGTTACAGGCTGTGCCTTCTGTAAATGGGTAAAACCAGGCATAAATGTCTCTGTATTTGCTTCCATGATCACCAGAAGTTCTTTTAAAAGCTCCTTTACAAGAACATCCATCTCATCGATCTCATCTCTTGTATACAGCTTCATATCCAGCGCTACCTGGTCATTACGGCTGCGTCCTGTGTGCAGGCGCTTTCCTGCTTCACCAATACGCTCTGTTAAGGTTCCTTCTACGAAAGAATGGATATCTTCGTATTCGGAGTCAGCCGGGATCACCAGCTTGCCGCTGTCTAAATCCTCTCTGATTCCTTCCAGGCCTGCCACAATGGCATCTCTGTCTGCTTCTGTAAGGATTCCCTGTTTAGCAAGCATCTTTACATGTGCGATGCTGCCTCTGATATCCTGACGATAAAATTTCTGATCAAATGAAAGTGATTCATTAAAATTCTGTACCAGCTGGTCTGTTTCTTTTGTGAAACGTCCGCCCCAAAGCTTCATAATTGATGTCTCCTTTTACTTATCCTTTTTATGATCTGCATGTCCTTTCGGAACATTTCTGCATGTATGATACCGGATTGCTACGTGCTTTGCACTCTCGCAATCCTTAAAACATTCGTAATCCGCTCATTTTTCTTTGAAAAATGGCTACTTACTCATGTTTTTCGTGTCCCAAGTTCAAAAATCCTCCTGCAAGCAAGCTTGCGTCGGATTTTAGACCTTT
>CAVFER010000012.1:0-51129 GCA_963621525.1 bacterium
CCGGAAAGTGTTGATTTTCCGGGGTTTTTCGAGGTTTTCGATTGTAAAATCGCGACCAATTATCGCTTGCTGAACTGCGGAGCGCGACGAGCGGCTTTGAGGCCGTACTTCTTTCTTTCCTTCATTCTTGGGTCTCTTGTTAAGAAACCTGCTTTCTTCAGAACTGGTCTGTAATCAGCATCTGCCTGAAGAAGTGCTCTGGAGATACCGTGACGGATTGCACCAGCCTGTCCTGTTGTGCCGCCGCCGCGAACGTTTACTAATACATCGAACTTGTCAGTTGTCTCAGTTGCAACTAATGGCTGACGAACGATCAGCTTTAAAGTTTCAAGACCAAGATACTCATCGATGTCTCTCTTGTTGATGGTGATGTTACCTGTACCTGGTACTAAATATACTCTGGCGATAGATTTTTTTCTTCTGCCTGTTCCGTAAAATTTTGCGCTAGCCATGATACTTTCTTCCTCCGATCCTCATTAAAATGTTAAAACTTCTGGTTTCTGTGCTGCCTGCTCATGCTCTGGGCCTGCATATACATGAAGCTTTGTAAACATGCTTCTTCCCAGAGGTCCCTTTGGAAGCATACCCTTAACTGCTAACTCTACAACCTTCTCAGGCTTTTTAGCCATCATCTCACGCAGAGTAGTTTCTCTCATACCACCTACGTAATCAGAATGGTTGTAATATACTTTCTGATCTAACTTCTTACCGGTAACTTTTACCTTATCAGCATTAACTACGATTACATAATCGCCACAATCAATGTGTGGTGTAAAAATTGGCTTATTCTTTCCTCTTAAAACTTTAGCTACCTCAGATGATAAACGTCCTAATGTATAACCTGTAGCATCAACTACATACCATTTTCTCTCAATTGTCGCTGGACTAGCCATAAAACTCTTCATTGGTTAACCTCCTGTTAATTTCAACCTAAATTCCATCTTTACAGATGATCGCTATATGTGATAAATATTGGGAAGTATTTATCAATGAAATGCTCCGCTCCGGGGCTTTGGATGAGCATTTACTCTCAACGTCACAGTTTCTTATTATATAATATCTATTTTCTCATGTCAAGCCATTTTCCTGGCTAAATCCTTATATTTTACATGGTTTTTTGTTTTTAATCCTGATATTCCATTCCAACCAGCATCAGACCTTTTGCCGGTGCTGTAGGACCTGCTGCTGCCCGGTCGCAGGCTGCAAGGATATCCGGCATTTCCTCCGGTCTTCTCTGTCCCATTCCTACTGCCATAAGCGTCCCGGCAATGATCCGGACCATATTATAAAGAAAACCATTTCCCCGTACTCGGATCGTGATCACATCATTCTTATCTTTTTCTATATCAACACTGTATACAGTACGCACGGTGTCTAACACCTGAGTACGTACATTACAAAAGCTTTTATAATCATGCTCTCCTGTAAGCAACTTTGCCGCCTGGCGCATTTTATCCAGATCCAGGTCAAAATGGCAGAAATGAGTGTACAGCCGCAAGGACGGCACTTCTATTTTACGGTTTAATATCTTATACTCATATGTCTTGGTGCAGCGATGCTTTCTTGGATGCCAGTCCGGCTCCACTTCCTCAGAGGACTGGATGCGTATATCTTCCGGAAGCCGCTGGTTTAACGCAAAACAGATCTTATCCGCCGGCATACGGTGTTCTGTATCAAACACAGCCACATTTCCCATTGCATGAACACCCGAATCGGTGCGACTTGCTCCGATCACTTCAATGGATTCACCTAAAAGATCTGTCAGTTTTTCATTTAATACCTGTTCAATGGTCACTGCTCCCGGCTGTACCTGCCAGCCGTGATAGTTGGTCCCGTCATAAGCTACTCTCAGAAGGACCCGTTTCTTCATGTTTCTTTCTCCTTATATCTTCCTGCATCACACGGGTTCTTGCAAATTTTTCTCCATTTGCCCTGATTTTCTCTCAGATTCTTTTCTGTATACAGGATACATTTACAGATAAACTCGAGAGGCAATGATCAGCACAAAATAAAGTGCAAAGATCATATATGCCTCATGGTCTTTCTGACTATACTGCAGCGGTTTCATCTTAGTTCTTCCTTCACCACCGCGATAACATCTGGCCTCCATTGCCATTGCCAGATCGGTTGCTCTTCTAAAAGCAGAGATAAACAGAGGCACTAACAGCGGGATCATGGCTCTGGCTTTCTGTACCAGGTTTCCAGACTCAAAATCTGCACCTCTTGCCATCTGTGCCTTCATAATCTTATCTGTTTCTTCTACTAAAATAGGAATAAAGCGCAGTGCAATGGACATCATCATGGAAATCTCATGGACCGGAACATGGAAACGCTTTAAAAATCCCAGTCCTTTTTCCAGACCGTCTGTCAGCTGGTTTGGTGTGGTAGTCAGTGTCATAAGGGATGAACCTACTACCAGATAGATCAGACGCACTGCCATAAAACCTGCCAGACGGATGCCTTCCCAGGTGATCTTAAAGATCCAGATCCGCACCAGTTCATGTCCCGGTGTAAGGAATAAGTTAAAACTGACACTGACCAGCAATAAGATCACAATAGCCTTTAAACCTTTTAAGATAAAACGCAGGGGCACTTTGGTGAGAACGATCACAGCAGCCAGTGCAATGGACCCTAAAAGATATCCCCATATATTATTTGCCACAAAAAGGGACAAAATAAACACCATTGTCCCAAAAAGTTTTGTTCTTGGATCCAGACGGTGGATCAGGGAGTCCACCGGATAATATTGTCCTAATGTTATGTCTCTCAGCATTTTTATACCTGCCGCTTTCTCTTTTTATCCCACAGTGCCAGGATTGCTTCTTTTGCTTCTGCCACAGTGGTAATATCGCTGTCAATATCCAGTCCTTTTTCTTTCAGGTCATGGACCATATACGTTACCTGAGGCGCTGCCAGCCCAATGGCTTCCAGTTCTTTATAATGACGGAATACCTCCCTTGGAGTACCGTCAAATGCTTTCTGCCCATGGTTCATAACGATCAATCTGTCTGCATAGCGTGCAACATCTTCCATACTGTGGGATACCAGGATAATGGTCATCTTCCGCTCTGTATGAAGTTTTGCAATCCGGTCTAAAATCTCATCTCTTCCCCTTGGATCCAAACCTGCCGTTGGCTCGTCTAAGATGAGAACTTCCGGTTCCATGGCAAGTACACCTGCAATAGCTACTCTTCGCTTCTGCCCACCGGACAGTTCAAAAGGGGACCGGTTGTAATAAGACTCGTCCAAACCTACCAGGCTTAAGGCATTTTTTGCCTTTTCCTTTGCTTCTTCCTCAGAAAGTCCCTGATTTTTCGGTCCAAAACACACATCTGTTAATACATCGATTTCAAAAAGCTGGTGTTCCGGGTACTGAAAGACTAGTCCCACTTTGCTGCGCAGCTTTTTCATATCATATTTATCTTTGTAAATATTTTCTCCATTGTAATACAAAGCACCGGAGCTGGCCTTGATCAGACCGTTTAAATGCTGGATCAATGTAGATTTTCCGGAGCCGGTGTGTCCGATAATACCTACAAACTCCCCGTCCTGGATTTCAAAATTCACATCAAAAAGGGCATTCTGTTCAAAAGCCGTACCATTTCCGTATACATAATTCAGATCAACTACTTTTATCGACATGTTATTCTCCTACTTTTCATCTTCAAACAGGGCCATCAGCTGTCTTGCCAGTTCTTCCCTGCTTAAGATTCCTTCTGTTAAAGGCATTCCTGCTTCCTTTAACTCATATGCCAGTTCTGTAGCCTGGGGCACATCCAGTCCATGTTCTTTTAATTCTTTTACATGAGAAAATATCTCTTTAGGTGATCCATCCATGATCACTTTTCCGTCATCCATTACAATTACACGGTCTGCATCAATTGCTTCTTCCATATAGTGGGTAATAAGTAAAACTGTAATGCCTTCGTTTTTATTTAATTCATGAACTGTGCGTATTACATCCTTTCGGCCATTTGGATCCAACATGGCAGTTGGTTCATCTAAGATAATGCACTGAGGCCGCATAGCCATAACACCTGCAATAGCAACTCTCTGCTTCTGTCCGCCGGACAGCTTGTTCGGAGACTGTTTTCTGTAGGCAGTCATTCCTACAGCTCTTAAGCTTTCATCTACACGTTTCCAAATCTCTTTTGTCTCGACCCCAATGTTTTCCGGTCCAAAACCTACGTCTTCTTCTACAATATTTCCGATGATCTGATTATCCGGGTTTTGGAACACCATTCCTGCTGTTTTTCGCACATCCCAGATGTGTTCTTCATCTTTTGTATCCATTTCACCTACCCATACAGTACCTTCTGTTGGAAGGAGCAGTCCATTAATATGCTTTGCAAATGTAGATTTTCCAGAACCATTATGTCCTAAAACTGCAACAAAACTTCCCTTTTCTATATCCAGGTCAACACCATCTATCGCACGTTTTACTTCTTCTATTTTTTCTTCTTCATCTCTTCTTATATATTCGTAGATCAGTCTGGCTGTCTTTACAATTCCCATGACGTTCCTTTCAAAGTGATGTTCTTTATAAACTGTCACAATTGTAGATGATATCATAGTATAAGTCAAGAAAAAGCCGCCTTCTCAGGCAGCTTTTTCGTATATACGTTATCATTTACTTTTTAATGGTTCCAGACACCATCAGCATCTACTACAAAGCCGCTGATGGAAGTATTTACTGCTTTTGATCCATCGCCCGGGTAGAAGTAATACCATTTACCAGAAACTTGATACCAGCCTTCCATCATAACACCGGACTGATTGATGAAATACGTTTTTCCGCTAATGGTCAGCCAGCAATTAGAGATCATGGCACCTTCAGGGCCACCCTGGTTTGGGTTTAAGTAATACCACTTATTTCCCTCTTTTAACCATCCTGTTTTCATACTGCCATTACTGGTATCAAAATAATACCAATGGCCGTCTTTTTGCTGCCAGCCTGTAAGCATCTTTCCACTGTTATCAAAGAGATACCATTTACTGTTCCACTGCAGCCAATTGTTCTTTATATAATTACCATCCGGATACTTAAAATACCATGCATTGTTCTCCTGTCTCCAGCCTACATCTGTGCTTCCGCCGCCTGGAGTGGTGCCGGCATTACTGCTTCCATTGGAGCTGTTGTCCTGACCTGATCCATCGGATACTTCATCTTCATCAATGTACTTACTGTCAGATTCGGTCCATTCACTTTTCTTGCCATAGCGTTTCTGCTCGTCAGTGTGAGGAACTGTACGTACCTTAAACGTGTAATCACCTTCTTTGGTCATGTACGGATAGAAGTTATAGGAAGTTCCATTATAATCTTCCAACTTCTTCATAACAGTAGAACCTCTATATAAGATCACATCATAATACCCCGTTTTATCATCCGGTGCCTTCCAGGTCGCTTTTCCTTTTCCGCTGCCCCATTCTGCTTCCGTGGGAGCTTCATAAGTGCCTTTTACCCCATTTACACGAAGAACTACTTTCAGGCTGTTTCCGCTTTTGCCGGAAGAAACAAACTCACCACCGCTGACGCTTACCTTACTGGAGCTGTAGCTGCTGCGGAATCTGTATTCATACTTAGAATCAGAAGAAGAATCCGGCTCCAGCCAGACAGTGATTTTTGGAGTATCACCAATAGACACATCCTTATTATTTGTCCATTCCGCAGATTCTACTTTGTATTTATCTGATGTGGTATAAACCTTAGTTCCTGAATCATCCTTGGATGTTCCTACGCTGTCTCCGCTGTTGATCTCATCTCCTGCATCCAGATCCACCTCTACTTTCAGTGAAATACTGGTAATATACTGATAATCGGATGCTGCCAATGCCTGAACAGGAAGTGCTGTGGTAAACATTCCTGCTGTAAACAGCATACATATCATTCTTTTTAAATTCAACATAAGCTGTATCCTCCTCGGGTTTGTATCTCCATTATAAAGCAGGATATAGGTTTTAGCAACTTACGATATTCTTTCAAATCTATCCTACAAGATTCTTTTCCGCCGCAGTGCGATCCGCGCGAAGCGTTTTTTATTTCATAGGACGCAATTTCCTATGAAATAAAAAGACTGCAGGAACCTTTGACAGTACCTGCAGTCGCCTGCATAACTATATTGATCTATAAAATCAGTAAGTCAGCGGATATTCGCAATCCGCCTTCGCTACTTGCTCATAACCAAACAACTGCTTGCAGCATTGGGTTATACTAATTCAAGCAGAACTTCCATCGCTGCATCGCCCTTACGCTGCCCAATCTTAACGATTCTGGTATAACCACCATTGCGGCTTGCATACTTAGGAGCAACTTCATCAAATAACTTAGCTACAAGATCAACAGACTTTGTGCCGTTCTTCTTGCCGGCAGCCTGAGCTGGAACCTCAGTTACGCCGTAAAGAACTTTTAACATCTGTCTTCTGGCATGAAGTCTGGAAGCACTGTCCTTCTTAATCTCTTTCTCAACTTCATCGTAAACAGTTACTTTCTTGCCGTCAACTACTTCTTTCACGCGCTTGCCGTTTGCATCTTTACGAGCAACCTTAGCAGTAACCTTTACAGTCTCGAAGTTATCTTTTTCCTTAACTGCCAGTGCAATCAGACCCTCAGCAACTTTGCGGATCTCCTTTGCTCTGGTTTCAGTTGTTTTGATGTGACCATGATATAACAGTGCAGTTACCTGGCTTCTGATCATAGCCTTTCTCTGATTGGATGTTCTTCCTAATTTTCTATATCCTGCCATTATTATTTCCTCCTGATCAGTGGTGTACCTATCCATGCATCATCGGACTTACTGGTAACGGCACAATTTACCCACCTGTTTATTTTTTATAGTGGCAACCCGCGCCATGCATCATTGGACTTACTGGCTAAGGTTAAACTGCTTAAGCCTCGTCGCTTGGATTCAGCTGTAAGCCTAATTCTTTTAACTTGGCAAGTACTTCCTCTAAGGACTTACGGCCAAGGTTACGAACCTTCATCATATCTTCAGAAGTTCTGTTGCACAGTTCTTCTACGGTATTGATTCCGGCTCTTTTCAGACAATTGTAAGAACGAACAGAAAGTTCCAGTTCGTCGATGTTCATCTCAAGAACCTTCTCTTTTTCATTGTCTTCTTTTTCTACCATGATCTCAGCGGTCTTGGCATTTTCAGAAAGATCGATGAAAAGATTCAGATGCTCGCTTAACACCTTTGCAGCAAGGCTGACTGCTTCATCAGGAGCCAGTGTGCCATTGGTATAAATTTCCAGAGTCAGCTTGTCGTAGTCAGTCTGCTGTCCAACACGGGTGTTGGCAACTGCCATGTTTACACGCTCAACTGGAGTATAAATAGAATCAACTGCGATCACGCCAATCGGAAGATCTGCATTCTTATTCTTGTCAGCGCTTACATATCCACGGCCCTTGGTGATAGTAAGTTCCATATAGAACTTGCTGTCAGCGCCGCCGCTTAAAGTAGCGATTACCTGATCCGGATTCATGATCTCGATATCAGCATCTGCCTGAATATCAGCAGCAGTAATCACGCCTTCGCCTTCAAATTCAATGTATGCAACCTTCGGTTCATCAGTATCGCTGTTATTCTTGATCGCTAAGCTTTTGATGTTCATAATGATCTCAGTTACATCTTCCTTAACACCGGGAATAGAACTGAACTCATGCAAAACGCCATCGATTTTTACCTGACTCACTGCGGCTCCGGGTAAAGAAGAAAGCATAATTCTTCTCAGGGAATTGCCCAGTGTAGTACCGTAACCTCTTTCAAGCGGTTCAACTACAAACTTGCCGTATCTCTTGTCTTCTGAAATCTCTGCGATTTCAATATTTGGTTTTTCAAAATCGAACACTAATAGCCCCTCCTTTTTGGGTTTCTATCAAATATCGAGGGTTAAACGTAAATCCAGCAAAGTATACCTGTCCAAAATAAGACAGGTATACTTTTCAATCTTTCATATATTGATGGATTATTTGGAGTACAACTCGACGATAAGCATCTCATTTACCGGAACATCAATTTCATCTCTGGTTGGCAGTTCCTTAACGGTACCGCGCAGATTTTCCTGATCAGATTCCAGCCATGCAGGAACCATACGACCAGCGGTTACTTCCAGAATGTCTTTGTATCTCTGAGCAGATTTGAACTTCTCTTTGATCTCGATCACATCACCAGCCTTAACCTGGTAAGACGGGATGTTTACCTGCTTGCCATTAACCAGAACGTGCTTGTGATCAACGATCTGTCTGGTCTCTTTACGTGTACGTCCAAATCCCATACGGAACAGAACGTTGTCCAGACGGCACTCAAGAAGGATCATAAGGTTGGTACCAACCATACCGTTCATCTTGGAAGCTTTTGCGTAATAGTTACGGAAAGGCTTCTCTAATACGCCGTAAATGAATTTAGCTTTCTGCTTTTCTCTTAACTGCAGACCATATTCACTTAACTTCTTGTTTGCTCTCTTAGATTCTCTGTTAGATTTTTTATCAATTCCTAAATAGATTGGATCCATACCGAGGGATCTGCATCTTTTAAGAACAGGAACTCTATCTACTGCCACTTTAATTACCTCCTAATTAAATCAATCAGACTCTTCTACGCTTTGGTGGACGGCATCCGTTGTGTGGAACTGGGGTTACATCCTTGATGCTGGTTACTTCCAGACCACATGCCTGAAGGGCACGAATTGCTGCTTCACGACCTGAACCAGGTCCTTTAACCATAACGTCTACTGACTTTAAGCCATGTACAAGAGCTGCCTTTGTAGCAGTTTCTGCTGCCATCTGAGCTGCATAAGGAGTAGATTTCCTTGAACCTCTAAATCCCAGACCACCGGCACTTGCCCATGATAAAGCGTTACCCTGCGCATCAGTTAATGTAACGATTGTGTTATTAAAAGATGACTGGATATGTGCCTGTCCGCGTTCAACGTTTTTCTTTACACGCTTTTTTGTCACTTTTTTTGCTGTAGTGGACACTTTTTTAGCCATTTTAAACTAACCTACTTTCTCATTTACTTGAATCCGCTCTCCTGTTTTTAAAACATACAAATCGAATTCGGTTACCATGTTACTAAATTACTTCTTCTTATTTGCTACCGTCTTTCTTGGACCCTTGCAGGTTCTTGCGTTGGTCTTTGTTTTCTGTCCGCGAACCGGCAGGCTCTTTCTATGACGGATTCCTCTGTAGCATCCAATTTCCTGAAGTCTCTTGATGTTCATTGCGATCTCTCTACGAAGATCACCTTCTACAGTCTGAGTGTCAGCGATGATGCTAGCCAGCTTTTTAACCTCATCGTCGGTTAAATCCTTAACACGAGTGTCTGGGTTTACGCCAGCTTCTGCTAAGATGCGGTTGGAGCTTGCTCTACCAATTCCGTAGATGTAAGTAAGACCGATCTCAACACGTTTTTCTCTTGGTAAGTCAACACCTGAAATACGAGCCATGTGTGTAGTACACCTCCTAAAAATAATTAACCTTGTCTCTGTTTATGCTTTGGATTTTCGCAAATTACTCTGATACTGCCTTTTCTTTTAATGATCTTGCACTTTTCGCAGATCGGCTTAACGGATGATCTAACCTTCACAGTAATTCTCCTTTCTATAGACCAACAAAGTTGCTAAAACATTATATCAAATTTTTCTTTGTAATGCAAGCCTTTTTTTGATCTATTTTCAAATTTGTTTTATTTATCTCTCCAGATGATTCTGCCCTTGGAAAGGTCATATGGAGACATTTCCAATGTGACTTTATCGCCTGGAAGAATACGAATATAATTCATACGGAGCTTTCCGCTGATATGCGCCAGAACCTGATGGCCATTTTCCAGTTCAACCTGGAACATCGCATTTGGCAGCTTCTCTACTACAGTTCCTTCAATTTCAATTACGTCTGCTTTGGACATATTCTTTTCTCTCCTAATGCTTATGGGGTGTTATAAAGATAAGATCTCTGGATCTCCATCTGTGATCAGGATGGTATTCTCATAATGAGAAGCAAGTGAACCATCTTCTGTTACAACGGTCCAACCGTCATCCATCCATGCTACATCATAGCGGCCTGCAGTGATCATTGGCTCAATTGCCAGAGTCATACCGGCTGCCAGTTTGATACCTTTTCTCTTCTGCGCGAAGTTTGGAATCTCCGGCTCTTCATGCATATCGGTTCCAATGCCATGACCAACCAGGTCTCTTACAACTCCGAAACCAAAGCTTTCTGCATATTTCTGGATCGCTGCTGAGATATCATAGAGATGATTTCCTGCTTTTGCAAACTTTATTCCTTCAAAGAAGCTCTGCTGCGTTACTTCAACCAGTTTTCTGGCCTGAGGAGTTACCTCGCCGATCATGTGGGTTCTGGCTGCGTCTGACTGATATCCCTTCCAGATGACTCCGGTGTCAAGGCTTACAATATCTCCTTCATTTAAGTAGTGGTGCTTATTAGGAATTCCATGAACTACTTCATCATTAACAGAGATACATACAGAAGCCGGATATCCTTCATAACCAAGGAAAGATGGGATGCAGCCATAGCTGCGGATCATCTCTTCACAGATGCGGTCGATCTCTTTTGTAGAGATCCCCGGTTTTACTACCTTACCCAGTTCCTCATGAACCTTAGCCAGGATTTTTCCGGCTTCCCGCATTAATTCAATTTCCCGTTCTGATTTGATCGTAACCATTTTATGCTCCTAAAATATTAACAATATCCTGGAATACTTCTTCCATATCTTTTGTTCCGTCTACTTCTGCCAGAATGCCTTCGTTCTTATAATAATCGATCAAAGGCTGGGTCTGATCATGATATACAGACAGTCTCTTCTTCACCGTCTCAGGCTTGTCATCATCTCTTAATACCAACTGCTGTCCGCAGGTATCACAGATTCCTTCTTTTTGGGAAGGATTATATACAATATGATACGTAGCGCCACAGTTTAAGCATGCACGGCGTCCGGACATACGGTTGATGATATTCTCATCCGGTACATCTACGTTTACTGCATAATCAACTGCTTCGCCTCTTTCGCTTAACGCTTTTGTAAGACTTTCAGCCTGAGGGATCGTCCTTGGAAAACCATCCAGTACATATCCGTTTACGCAGTCTGCTTCATGGATACGGTCTAACAACATTCCAATGGTGATCTCATCCGGTACAAGTCCGCCTGCATCCATAAAGGACTTAGCTTTCATGCCCAGTTCGGTTCCGTTTTTGATATTTGCTCTGAAAATGTCTCCTGTGGAAACGTGTGGAATACTGTACTTAGCTGCAATTTTCTTTGCCTGGGTGCCTTTTCCTGCGCCCGGAGCTCCTAACATGATGATCTTCATGAAAAGTTTTTCTCCTCTCAAACTCATTTCAAAAAGTCCTATAACGCAATAAATCCGCCCTTGTGGAATACCACAAAGGCAGATTGACTGATCCAACTGTTGTGTTAATCGTTCAAAAATCCCTTATAATAACGCACAAGCATCTGAGATTCTACTGCTTTGATTGTCTCCAGTACAACACCTACAATAATGATCAGTGAGGTACCTGAAAATGAGATACGGCTCACATCTAAAAGTCCGGATGCAAGGATCGGGACGATAGCTACTACTGTAAGGCCAACTGCACCAATGAAAACAATATAATTCAAAATCTTATTTAAATAATCGCTGGTGGGCTTGCCGGGACGAATGCCGGGAATGAAGCCTCCCTGCTTCTTCATATTGTTAGCAACTTCTAACGGATTAAAGGTAATCGACGTATAGAAGTAAGCAAACACAAACAACAGTACGATATAAATAATCAAACCGATAGAATAGATCGGCTGGGATGGTTTGCACCATGAGCCGGAATTCAGCATTGTTAAGATCTTTCCGCCGATTGAAGTGTAATCAACAGTAAAGAACTGCGCAATCACAACCGGGAAAGACATGATGGAAGATGCAAAGATTACTGGCATGACACCTGCAGTGTTGACCTTTAACGGAATGTTTGAGGCCTGACCGCCTACCATCTTGCGTCCTACCATCTTCTTGGAATACTGAACTGGAATCCTTCTTTCTGCGTCGTTTAAAACGACTACAAAGACTACCATAGCTAAAAGCACGACTGCGATCAACAGGATTGCTACAGCCATAGTAGCGAAAGACTGACCAAAAATAAAACGATAGTAAAGGCTTCTCATATCATCGGGAACGCTTGACAGGATGTTAAACAGAAGCACGATAGAAATACCATTTCCTACACCCTTATCAGTGATCTGCTCACCGATCCACATTAACAGCGCACTTCCTGTTGTCATAGTGATGATCGCTACGATCACATTCCACGCATTGTAATCAAGAAGAAGTCCCTGACGTCCAAAACCAATTGCCATGGCACTTGATTCTAACAGCGCAAGTCCTACAGTGGTATATCGGGTGTATTCCTGGATTTTCTTTCTGCCTTCTTCGCCATCCTTCTGCATCTCTTCCAGTTTTGGAATAGCAATTGTAAGCAGCTGGATGATAATGGAAGAAGTGATGTACGGAGTAATGCTTAATGCGAAGATAGACATGGATGAAAATGATCCGCCGGTCATCGCATTAAAGAAACCGAATACATCGGTAGTCTGTTTTGCAAACCAATTCGCGAAGAATGATGTCTCAATTCCCGGAATAGGCAGCTGGCAGCCAAATCGAATGACTACCAGCATCATAAAGGTATAAAGAATCTTCCCGCGAAGTTCTTTTACCTTAAAAGCATTTCTGATCGTTTTGAACATTAGATCACCTCGCAGGTTCCACCTAAAGCCTCAATCTTAGATTTTGCACCCTCGCTGAATGCATTAACCTTAACGGTCAGCTTTTTGGTTAATTCGCCGTTTCCAAGGATCTTAACACCATCTCTTGGGTTCTTAACGATACCGGACTCAAGCAGAGTCTCTACAGTTACAACTGTATCGTTATCGAATCTTTCCAGTGCGCTTACGTTAATGCCAACAATGTTCTTAGAATTAATATTGGTGAATCCACGCTTTGGCAGACGTCTGTATAATGGCATCTGTCCACCTTCAAAGCCTGGTCTTGGTGCTCCAGAACGAGCTTTCTGACCCTTATGGCCCTTACCAGCGGTCTTACCATTGCCTGAACCATGGCCGCGGCCTCTTCTAAAATTATCGCTATGCTTTGAACCTGCAGCAGGCTGTAAATTAGATAACTCCATGACTGCACCTCCTTACTTTATCTGAATTAGATTTCTTCAACCTTAACTAAATGTCTTACTCTCTGAATCATGCCTCTAACAGCGCCATTATCTGGCATTTCAACTGTTTTGTGCATTTTTCCAAGTCCAAGTGCCTCAACAGTTGCTCTCTGCTTTGGAATAGCACCGATAGGGGACTTGACTAATGTGATTTTTAACTTCTCTGCCATGTCTATTTCCTCCTATTAGCCTACGATTTCTTCAACAGATTTACCGCGAAGTCTTGCGAACTCTTCTGGTGTCTTTAATGCAGTTAAACCTGCAACAGTTGCAAGTACTACATTGGTCTTGTTATTGGAACCTAAGGACTTTGTACGGATGTTCTTAATTCCAGCTAACTCAACAACGGCACGAGCAGGGCCACCAGCGATGATACCGGTACCTTCTGGAGCTCTCTTTAACAGAACGCTTGCACTGCCGAATTTTCCGATAAAGTCATGAGGAATACTCTTATTCTCATCGATTGGGATCTCTACAAGGCTCTTTACAGCAGCCTCTTTACCTTTGCGGATTGCTTCCGGAACTTCTCCGGCCTTGCCTAAGCCTACGCCCACATGGCCGTTTCCGTCACCAACTACTACCAGAGCGGAAAATCTCATGGTACGTCCACCTTTAACAGTCTTGGATACTCTCTTGATTGCCACTACTCTATCATTCAGCTCCAACTGACTGGCATCAATAATTGTACGCTTCATGTTTGTTCTCCTCTCTATTAGAAATCCAGACCAGCTTCACGAGCTGCATCTGCTAATGCCTGAATCTTACCCTGATAAATAAAGCCGCCTCTATCGAAAACAACTTCCTTGATACCTTTTTCAAGGGCTCTCTTTGCAATTACTGTACCAACGTATGCTGCAGCTGCCTTGTCATTTGTCTTCTCCAGTTCAGCCTTGATTTCTTTCTCAACTGTGGAAGCAGCAACCAGTGTGTTACCAACCGTATCGTCGATAATTTGAGCATACATATGATTATTACTTCTAAACACTGCCAGACGCGGTCTCTCTGCTGTGCCAGCAAAACGGTTACGCATTCTGTTGTGCTTCTTTACGCGAATTTCGCTTCTTGACTGTTTGTTAACCATTTTTACACTCTCCTTAAATTATTTCTTACCAGTCTTACCAACTTTACGTCTGATAACTTCATCAGCATACTTGATACCTTTGCCCTTGTAAGGCTCAGGTCTTCTCTTATCTCTGATCTCAGCAGCGTACTGGCCAACTTTTTCTTTACTGATACCTTTAACGATGATCTTGTTCTGTCCGTCGCAAACAGTTTCGATACCTTCTGGATCTTCCATCTCTACCGGATGAGAATATCCAAGGTTTAAAGTCAGTTTCTTTCCCTGCTTAGCAGCTCTGTAACCAACACCGTTTACCTCAAGAACTTTCTCATAACCCTCAGTAACACCATGGATCATGTTATTGATCAGGGTTCTGGTCAGACCATGTAAAGATTTCATTTTCTTTAAATCGTTTGGTCTGCTTACGATAACGTGACCGTCCTTCTCTTCGATGGTCAGCTCAACCGGGAGCTCTCTCTCTAATGTTCCCTTTGGACCTTTTACAGTCACCTTATTTCCTTCTGCGATTGTAACAGTTACACCTGCCGGGATCGCAACTGGCATTCTACCGATACGTGACATGCCTTTTTACCTCCTACTTAAATTCTCGGAGAGGACATATGCGTCCTCTCTGTTTTCAGTTACTAACCTATTACCAAACGAAAGCCAGAACTTCGCCGCCTACACCAAGCTTACGTGCTTCCTTATCGGTGATCACGCCATGATTGGTGGAAAGGATTGCAGTACCGAGACCGCCAAGAACCTTCGGCAGGTTCTCCTTGTCAGCGTATACACGCAGACCTGGTTTGGAGATTCTCTTGATACCGGAAATAATTTTTTCGTTCTTATCTTTACCGTACTTTAAGGTAATATGGATGTTCTGGAAAGCGCCATCCTCTACCAGATCGTACTTTGCAATATAACCTTCATTTACCAGAATATCAGCGATAGCTAATTTCATCTTGGAAGAAGGTACATCTACTGTATCATGCTTTGCAGTGTTTGCATTACGGATTCTTGTAAGCATATCTGCAATTGGATCGCTCATTGTCATTTTGAAAATGCCTCCTTTTCTAAATTCTATCTATCTTCACCCGTCAGACCTGACAAGCTTATGCTGTCAGGCGCTGTAACGGGCCCTCAGCCTACCAGCTTGCTTTCTTAACGCCAGGAATCTGACCCTTGTATGCTAACTCACGGAAACAAATACGGCAGATACCATATTTTCTCAGGTAAGCATGTGGACGGCCACAGATTCTGCAGCGATTGTACTCTCTGGTAGAGAATTTAGCAGGACGCTGCTGTTTGATCTTCATTGAAGTCTTAGCCATGAATGTTTCCTCCTAACTATTTTGCAAAAGGCATATTGAATAATGTCAAAAGTTCACGCGCTTCTTCGTCAGTATTAGCGGTGGTAACGAAGATGATATCCATACCTCTTACCTTGTCAACTTTATCGTACTCAATTTCAGGGAAAATCAGCTGCTCTTTGATACCAAGAGCATAGTTTCCTCTGCCATCAAATGCGTTAGGGTTAACACCTCTAAAGTCACGTACACGTGGCAGTGCCAGGTTGATCAGACGATCAAGGAATTCGTACATTCTCTCACCACGAAGGGTTACCTTGCAGCCGATTGCCATGCCTTCACGGATTTTGAAGTTTGCAACAGACTTTTTAGCCTTGGTTGTTACAGCTTTCTGACCGGAGATGATCTCCAGATCTCTAACTGCGGAATCCAGAACCTTGGCATTTTCCTTAGCTTCGCCTACACCCATGTTGATAACGATCTTATCAAGTTTCGGCACCTGCATAACGTTCTTATATCCAAATTTCTTAATCAGAGCGTCTACGAATTCGTTCTGATACTGTTCTTTTAATCTAGCCAACGTTTTTTTCCTCCTCTCCTGAATTATTCAACAACCTTACCGGTCTTCTTAGCAACGCGGACTTTCTTTCCGTCTCTTACTTCAAAGCCAACTCTGGTTGCCTTGCCGTCTACTACCAGCATTACATTGGAGATATCGATTGGAGCCTCCTGATTCACGATGCCGCCCTGTGGGTTAGCCGGAGACTGCTTGGTGTGCTTTGTAACCATGTTGCAGCCCTGAACCAGAACTTTGTTCTTCTTTACGTCAACAGAGAGTACCTTTCCCTGTTTGTCTTTATCTTTTCCTGCGATTACTACTACTAAATCGTCTTTCTTGATTTTCTGCACAGTGGACACCCTCCTTATAATACTTCTGGAGCTAAGGAGACAATCTTCATGAACTGCTTGTCTCTTAATTCTCTAGCTACAGGCCCAAAGATACGAGTTCCTCTTGGAGTCTTGTCATCTTTAATAATAACTGCTGCATTCTCATCAAATTTGATGTAAGAACCGTCTTTACGGCGAGCGCCTCTAACGGTACGAACTACTACAGCCTTTACAACATCGCCCTTCTTTACAACACCGCCTGGTGTTGCATCTTTAACAGAAGCAACGATGACATCGCCGATATTTGCATATCTTCTGGTTGAACCACCTAATACACGGATGCAGAGAAGTTCTTTTGCACCGGTATTGTCGGCAACCTTAAGTCTTGTTTCCTGCTGAACCATACCTGTTAACTCCTTCCCTAATTATCTTGCTTTCTCGATAATCTCAACAAGTCTCCATCTCTTATCCTTAGACAGTGGTCTTGTTTCCATTACTTTTACAGTATCACCGATGCCGCACTCATTGTTCTCGTCATGAGCTTTCAGCTTAACGGTTTTCTTAACGATCTTACCGATCATTGGGTGCTTTACGTGGTCCTCGATTGCTACAACGATGGTCTTATCCATCTTGTTGCTTACCACTTTACCGATACGGGTTTTTCTTAAATTTCTTTCCACGGTAAGTTCTCCTTTCATTAAGCATTAGCCTTCTCAGTGATAACAGTCTGGATACGAGCGATGTTCTTACGAACTTCTTTGATCCGGGATGTGTTGTCTAACTGATTGGTTGCATTCTGGAATCTTAAATTAAACAGTTCCTTCTTCGCAGCTACTAACTCTTCATTCAGCTCATTTGCTGATTTATTCTTTAACTCTTCTACAAACTTATTAGTTTTCACTGTTATCACCGCCTTCTAAATCTGCTTTAGAAGCAATTTTGCACTTGCATGGCAGTTTGTGCATTGCAAGACGCAGAGCTTCTTTAGCTGTTTCCTCTGGTACACCAGCGATCTCGAATAATACGCGGCCTGGCTTTACAACTGCTACCCAGTACTCCAGAGCGCCTTTACCGGAACCCATACGGGTTTCTGCTGGCTTTGCTGTTACAGGTTTATCCGGGAAAATCTTAATCCAGACTTTACCACCACGCTTAATGTAACGGGTCATAGCAACACGGGCTGCTTCAATCTGGTTTGATTTGATCCAACATGGTTCAGTAGCGACTAAACCGTACTCACCGTTAGAGATCGTATTGCCTCTTAAAGCCTTGCCGGCCATAGATCCACGGAACTGTTTACGACGCTTAACTCTCTTAGGCATTAACATTATTTATCGCTCCCTTCCTTATTTCCTTTAGTAGGAAGTACCTCGCCTTTGTAGATCCATACCTTAACGCCAATCTTGCCGTAGGTTGTATCTGCTTCTGCGAAACCATAGTCAATATCTGCTCTTAATGTCTGAAGCGGAATAGTACCTTCGCTGTAGAACTCTGTACGAGCCATATCAGCACCGCCTAAACGACCTGCAACGGCAGTCTTGATGCCCTTAACGCCAGCTTTCATAGTTCTGCCCATGGTAGACTTCATAGCACGACGGAAGGATACACGGTTCTCAAGCTGCTGTGCGATAGATTCTGCTACCAGCTGAGCATCTCTATCCGGTCTCTTGATCTCTTTGATATCTACGAACAGCTTCTTAGCAGTCATCTTCTGAACTTCTGCTTTCAGCTTTTCGATCTCTGCGCCGCCCTTACCGATAACAACGCCTGGCTTAGCAGTGTAGATGATAACTTTCACTCTGTCAGATGCGCGCTCGATCTCGATCTTGGAAACGCTGGAGCTCTTTAATTTGTTCTTAAGGAACTTTCTAATATTATAGTCTTCAACCAGGTTGTCTGCAAAATCAGCTTCTGCATACCATCTGGAATCCCAGTCTTTAATAACACCGACTCTAATGCCGTGTGGATTAACTTTCTGTCCCATATTTGCCTCCTATTTATTTCTCATTCAGAACTACAGTGATGTGGCTCATTCTCTTCTCGATTCTGTAAGCACGGCCCTGAGCTCTCGGTCTAACCCTCTTCATGATCGGTCCCTGGTTTGCGTAGCACTCTTCTACGTACAGTTTTGCAGGGTCCATGTTGTTATTGTTCTCAGCGTTTGCTGCAGCTGATTCCAGTAACTTCTTTACTAAGCTGGAAGCATATCTAGGATTGTAAGTTACAATACCAAGTGCGGTCTGTAAATCTTTGCCTCTGATGGCATCTAATACAAAGCAAGCCTTCTGGACAGACACTCTGGCGTAAGACAGTGTTGCGCTTGGTCTGGTGTCCTTCTGGGCATTTCTTTCTCTCTTAATTTGGGATCTGTGTCCTCTTGCCATTTGTAAAACCTCCTTTCAATTTACCTGTGGATTACTTTCTAACAGCGGACTTCTTCTCGTCTTTACCGTGGCCTCTGTAGGTTCTGGTTGCTACGAACTCACCCAGTTTGTGTCCTACCATATCCTCAGTAACGTATACCGGAACGTGTTTTCTTCCGTCATGTACAGCGATTGTGTGACCAACCATCTGAGGGAAGATTGTTGAACGACGGGACCAGGTCTTGATTACCTGCTTCTGTCCTGCTGCATTCATAGCGTCTACTTTCTTTAACAGATGTGCATCTGCAAATGGTCCTTTTTTCAGTGAACGAGCCATGTGTTCTTAACCTCCTTAATTATTTGATGGTTTTGCCATCACGTCTTCTTACGATCAACTTATTAGACTGCTTGTTTTTCTTTCTGGTCTTCAGACCCAGAGCAGGCTTGCCCCAAGGTGTGCATGGACCCGGACGGCCGATACCGGTCTTTCCTTCACCACCACCATGTGGATGATCATTCGGGTTCATAACGGAACCGCGAACGGTAGGTCTGATGCCCATATGACGGGTTCTACCAGCTTTACCAATGTTGATCAGGGAGTGTTCGCCATTGCCAACAACACCGATTGTTGCGCGGCAGATGATCGGAACCATTCTCATTTCACCTGAAGGTAAACGTAAGGTTGCATACTTGCCTTCCTTAGCCATAAGCTGAGCAGAGTTACCAGCGGAACGAACCAGCTGACCACCCTTACCAGGATACAGCTCAATGTTGTGTACCTGAGTACCTACTGGAACATGATACAGTGGCATGCAGTTACCAACTTTTGCTTCTGCAGTGTCACCGCTCATAACCTTCATTCCATCAGTTAAGCCCTGAGGAGCTAAGATATAAGACTTGGTACCATCTGCATAGCAGATCAGTGCAATATTTGCACTTCTGTTTGGATCGTACTCGATACCGATAACGGTTGCCGGGATACCATCCTTGCTGTTTCTCTTAAAATCGATAATTCTATATTTTCTTCTGCTGCCGCCGCCTCTGTGACGAACAGTGATCTTACCCTGATTATTACGGCCGGCATTCTTAGCCAGAGATACTACCAGAGACTTCTCTGGAGTTTTCTTGGTGATTTCCTTGAAATCAGAACCGGTCATATGTCTTCTGGAAGGTGTATAAGCACTATACTTCTTAATTCCCATGACATTTACTCCTTTTCTTTTCTTTTCACGGCTTTCATAAGAGCCGTATAAGTTCTCCGGCCGGGCAGTTACCCGGCGGGGTGCATCTGCGGGATGTTTCACTCGACTAAGCTTGGAAAAGACCTCGCCAAGCCTCGGAAACGGCATTCATACTAAACTTGGAAAGACCTCGTTAAGTATTTACAGCCTACAGTCCCTGGAAGATTTCGATCTCCTTGCTATCCTCAGTCAGCTTAACAATAGCCTTCTTGGAAGCAGCGGTCTTTCCGAAAGTCATTCCTCTTCTCTTTGTTTTGCCATCGCAGTTCATGGTATTTACGGAAGCAACCTTGGTTCCTGGGAACATCTTCTCAACTGCTTCTTTGATCATAGACTTGTTAGCGTCTACATGTACCATGAAAGTATACTTTTTATCACCCATAGCGTTCATGCTCTTCTCAGTGATAACTGGTTTTAAGATGACGTCATAGTATTTGATATCTGCCATTATGCGTATACCTCCTCGATGGATGCAACAGCTGCCTTGCTGGCAACAACTGTGTTATACTTCAGAATGTCGTATACATTGATGGTTCCAACCTGAGCAGTTTTAATATCAGCAAGGTTTCTTGCGGATAATACTGCATTCTCATCACTCTCGCTTAAAACAACCAGAGCTTTGTTAACCTTCAGATTGTT
Organism: bacterium; assembly: GCA_963621525.1. GTDB lineage: Bacteria > Bacillota > Clostridia > Lachnospirales > Lachnospiraceae > Enterocloster. The sequence continues at coordinate 20,725 of CAVFER010000012.1, forward strand.
CATAACATTCTTAAAGTTCTTTGTCTTGATCTCGTTAAACTTAAGTTCTTCAACAACGATGAACTTATTCTCCTGAACACGGCTAGTCAGAGCGGACTTAAGCGCTGCTCTCTTCTCCTTCTTGTTCAGTCTGATTGTATAGTCTCTAGGAGTTGGTGCAAATACAACACCGCCGCCTTTCCACTGTGGAGCTCTTGTTGAACCCTGTCTTGCATGACCGGTTCCCTTCTGTCTCCATGGCTTTCTGCCACCGCCGGAAACCTCAGAACGTGTTTTAGCTTTCTGTGTTCCCTGACGCTTATTAGCAAGCTGTGCAACAACTGCAAGATGTACCAGGTGCTCGTTTACTTCTACACCGAACACGGCATCGTTCAGTTCTAATGTGCCAACTTCATTACCTTCCATATTGTAAACAGATACGTTTGCCATCTGTGTATTCCTCCTTTCCTATAAAAGCTTACTTTTCAACCTTAACGGTTTCCTTTACAGTAACCAGGCATTTCTTAGGTCCTGGAACTGCACCCTTAACCAGAATCAGGTTGTTCTCGGCATCAACCTTAACTACTTCAAGATTCTGAACAGTGATCTGCTTATGACCCATCTGTCCAGGCATTCCCTTGCCCTTGAATACGCGACCTGGGGTAGTAGCGGAACCATTAGAACCCTGATGACGATGGAATTTAGAACCATGAGCCATAGGTCCTCTGTGCTGTCCGTGTCTCTTGATTGCGCCCTGGAAGCCTTTACCTTTGGAAATAGCGGTTGCATCGATCTTATCGCCTGCTGCGAAGATCTCAGCTTTAATCTCATCCTTTACAGAATACTCTTCCGCATTCTCAAATCTGAATTCTCTCACATATCTCTTGTAAGATACACCAGCCTTATCAAAGTGGCCTTTCTGTGGCTTGTTAACAAGTTTTTCTCTCTTGTCAACAAAACCAACCTGTACTGCTTTGTAACCGTCGTTCTCTTCGGTCTTAACCTGAGTTACTACACAAGGCCCTGCCTGAAGTACGGTTACCGGAATTAACGCACCATTCTCATTGAAGATCTGGGTCATTCCGACTTTTGTTGCTAAAATCGCTTTCTTCATTGTCTTACCTCCTGTTTCATGATCTACAGCGGAATGCTTTCGCATTCATCCTAGAACAGCCTAATATACGTGGAACACTATGAACCGTTTTCGGTATGTTGATTCCTACAGGAATGTAGTGTTGCTTCTATATCTAAACCCTTCAGGATATAAACATTTTCATATCACCTTCGGTGACTCAACGGGAAACCCGAACTCCGCTTCGCTTCGTTTGGGCAACATAAAAACAAAACAATCTTCGATTATTTAGTTTTCATTTTGATGTCGATGAATACACCAGCCGGCATTTCCAGTCTGGACAGTGCATCTACTGTCTTCTGGCTTGGTGCAGTGATATCGATCAGTCTCTTATGAGTTCTCTGCTCGAACTGCTCTCTGGAATCTTTGTACTTATGAACCGCACGCAGAATTGTTACAACCTCTTTCTTGGTTGGTAACGGCACCGGTCCGCTCACCTGAGATCCTGTCTTTTTTACTGTCTCGATGATCTTTCCAGCGGACTGATCTACTAACTGATGATCATAAGCTTTTAATGTGATTCTCATTACTTGACTTGCCATAAAAAAAGTCGCCTCCTTTTCGCACTTTATAAACCAAGTACGACAAGCGGTGACTGTACACGTTCCCGTGTGTGTCCTCACAGAACTCCACACTGATCCTGCTCTTATTTGCAGATTCTTTAATTGGTACAGTGACTTGTCGCCAGTTTCCTAACTTGACATTCGCTCCACGGAAAACCTGCTTTTCACAAAGCAGCAACCTCACGTTTCTTTGCTATCATGTCACAGCTGTTCTAAAATAACATATATCACAAGGAAATGCAAGCATTTTTTTGTTTTTTTTTAAATAATTTTGCCCCGCATCTATTTTTCACAGATGCAGGGCACTTTTTAAGAACTTCTTGCGAATAATTTAATGTGTTTCTTCCTATTATAATAGATTTTATAATAGATTATCAATCTTCTGTGCAGATTGGCTCTTCCGGTTCTGTGAAATAAGCGCTTACATCGGTGTCATCATCGGCTGAACTTAAAGAACCACTGGAGCTTGTTTTAAACTTTACTCCATCACTGGTCTTAACAGTCGTATTCTTCATCACCTTTCCTGAAGAGTTTACTACATAATTACTGTTATCCACCTTATAACATACATATTTCTGGCCATCGGTAGCTTTCTGGATTTTGCCTTTATAATACAGGTAATTGTCCTTTACTCCGGTGTAACCGCGGCCATTTTCACTGAAGTAAAAGTCTGTCTTGTTTCCGTCATCTTCTTCTACTTTTATTTTTCCATGCTGTACGCAGCTCTGGGACTTGGTTCCAAAATAGAAGGCAGTCCAGTTATTTTCACCTGAACCGATATAAACCTTTTTAAGACCGTAGACTGGATTTCCCAGCTTATTGAACAAATAGGTCTTTCCACTGATCTTTGTCAACCCCTGTGTACTGAGGTAGTCTGTATCAGATGCCTTTGGTTTTCCATTATTTGCAAAGTAGAACCATTCTACATCTCCTTCATAGCCTTCTAAGTCTTCCGGCGGCTCTATGGAATACCAGCCGATCTTTGCCTTACCGTCAGAACCGAAATACATATAATCTGTGATAGAATCAGAATTTCCTCTTACATTCTTCCAACCCATCTGTAAAATGCCGTCATCATCAAAACAGTAGTAAATACCGTCTATTTTTCTTGTGCCATAATCGCCGTTGTCATTGCCGTCACTTGGCACATACTTTTTGCCGTTGGTGCCAAAATAGAACCAGTACTGGCCGTCTTCACCGTAATCTAAAGTGCCCCCTTCTACTCCCGGAATCACTTTGTTGGAGTCTTCTTCGTAATTATCCGGCGGATACAGTTTCTGCCAGCCTGTACGCATTACACCATCATCGCCGGTATAATACATATCATCTAAGATCCAGCCGGTTTCCATACGTCCGTTTCCATCAAAATGGTACCATTTATCATTAATCTTTTTCCAGGTTTCATCAAGAGTCTTTCCAGTACTTCCAAAATAGTACCACTCTTCTTCCCCGTCATCAGATGTGGTCTTTAACCATTTATCCGTGATCATGATACCATTGCTGTCTACATAGTAATTAGAATCAGCCCACGTATTGGTGGCCATACAGCCTTCTCCGTTCAGATAACGCCATTGACCATCTGCACCTTTTTTCCATTCATTATATACTTTGTTTCCATTGCTGTCATAGTAGACCCAGTTATTATTTTCCTGTGCCCATCCCTGTGCTGCCATAACCGGAAATGCTGTCAGCCCTGCTGATAAGAAAGCTGCCAGAAACCAGGCTGCTTTTACGCTCTTTCTCATATGCCCTGTTCCTCTCTTCTTCTGCGTTTACCCTGAAAACTGCTACAAAACAGATGCATTTGCATACAGTCTGCACTTTATACTTATTCTACCAAGACTTCCCCAAGAGTTCAACCAGATTAATCTTTCAATTCTATTACAAGAAACTGTCGCACCCCAAATCGCTTGACGTACTATAGGAAAATAGACTATACTCAATGGGAATTCTGTGATTTCAACAGATCGTAACATCATGTCCACCCTAAAAGTGGAGATTGAAATTAGAAGAAATGAGGTTATCGAATTTATGTGGCTTGCCGACGGTTGGAAAGATTATGAAGTAATTGACTGTTCCAAAGGTGAAAAATTAGAACGCTGGGGGGATTATCTTCTGGTGCGTCCGGATCCTCAGGTGATCTGGGATACTCCAAAGAAGCATAAAGGCTGGAAGAAAATGAACGGGCATTATCACCGCAGCAGCAAAGGCGGCGGTGAATGGGAGTTTTTTGACCTGCCTGAGCAGTGGACCATTAACTATAAAGAGCTTACCTTTAATTTGAAACCTTTCAGTTTCAAACATACCGGTCTTTTTCCGGAACAGGCTGCAAACTGGGACTGGTTTGGTGATAAAATCCGCAAGGCAGGACGCCCTGTAAAGGTATTAAACCTGTTTGCCTACACCGGAGGCGCTACACTGGCAGCCGCCAAAGCAGGAGCCAGCGTGACTCACGTAGACGCTTCTAAGGGTATGGTTACCTGGGCAAAGGAAAACGCACATTCTTCCGGTCTGTCTGATGCTCCGATTCGCTGGATCGTAGATGACTGCGTTAAATTCGTAGAACGCGAGATCCGCCGCGGCAATCATTACGATGCCATTATCATGGACCCTCCATCTTATGGCCGGGGACCAAAGGGCGAGATCTGGAAGATCGAAGACGCCATCCATCCATTAGTAAAGCTTTGCGTACAGCTGCTTTCTGATGACCCGCTGTTCTTCCTTATCAACTCTTATACTACCGGTCTTGCTCCCTCTGTTCTTTCTTATATGATGGGCGTGGAGATTGTTCCAAAATTCAGCGGAACTGTTAATGCCGAAGAAGTAGGTCTCCCTGTTTCCCAGAGCGGTCTGGTACTGCCATGTGGTGCCTCCGGGCGCTGGGAGAAATAAATGCTTCCATCATTACAGGCTGTTGGCAGATCCTAAGATCCTATCTTATCTGCCGATAGCCTTTTTACGTCCAATTTTTCTCAACAATAAAGCAATGGCACCGAATACCCGGGAGAAATGTCAAAAATCCGAAATTCCCGGAAAAAAGCTCCATACCTGTCAGTACGGAGCTTTTTTCTAAGGATTTCGGATTTTCAAAAAGGGTTGAAGGATAGTTCTTAAACTTTCGTGCATCTCTTATGTAATTAAAGTATATCATGCAATCGCCGGAAATGTTTGAATGTTCTTTGAATAGATTATTAAGAAAGTCTTAAGATTACGGTAAGAGTCCCGTACAGCGACTGGGGATACAGGCAAGCTTGCTTGCATGAATACACAGTCATTGGACGGGCTGAGGCGAAATGAACAAGCAGGCCGATAGGCCGGATTGTGAATTACGCCGGAGATTGCGGGAGCACGCATGTGCGGAGTAATCCACTCTTACTATAAACTATACAAGGACAGATTCATAAAGTGTATTTTTCAGCCTTTCCAGGTCCCCGTCTGCGAAGCAATAGCCATCCATACCACATGCTTTAGCCCCTGCAATGTTGTTTGGCAGGTCATCAATGAAGTAGCATTCTTCCGGTTTTAAATCAAAACGGTCAAAGAAATGGCCGTACATTTCTTTCTGCGGCTTAAGGCAGCGCACCTCTGCCGAAAACAGAATCCCGTTAAAACACTCTGCGACCGGAAGGACCTCCTTGTAACAGGTAAGCAAGCGTACCGACGCATTTGAACATAAATAGATTCCGTAACCTTTTGCTTTCAGATCCCGGATCAGATCTCCCATCTGTAGCTTTGTTACCAGATTATACTCATGCCAATGGTCAAAACATTTTACAGCCAGTTCTTTTTCTTCTTCCGTATCCAGACGGCTGATCATTTTATTAACGCCTTCTGCTTCTGTGATTACTCCTATATCCAAAAAGACCCATTCCTGGCAATCAAATACAGCTGTGCAGACTTTCTTTGCCAGTGCCTCATCATCTGTAAAATGTCGGCATACCAGCATAGCATCATAGTCTACCAGAACTTTTCCCATATCAAATACAATATTCTTGATCATAATAACCCGTCTTTCTATGAAACGATGTATCAGAGTAAAAAATGCCGGATGCTCTCACCTTTGCAGATTGACTGCCAGGCTTCAAACCTCCGACATTTTTAATGTTCATTCCCTTTGTGTACCAGATTACTTCGTCTCCGGCTTTTCTACCTGAACGATAGCAGCCTTCTGCATCGGAATACGGCAGTTTTTGTTGCTGCCGAACTCAACGATCACGGTATCATCTGTCATATCAATGATCACACCGTAGAAACCGCTGGTAGTAAGAATGGTATCACCTACAGCAACGCTGCTTAAAAGCTCCTGCTGTTTCTGTCTTTCCTTCTTCTGTGGACGGATCGACGTAAAATAGATCAGAGCTGCAAAAAATACAATATAGATAACTATAAAGCCCATTCCCTGCATAGTTTTTTCCTCCTTCACATCTGCTGCCGCCTCGCCGCAGCAGTTATAGTTTTTTGTTCGCCCGCTTCTACTTTCCTTCCATACCGGCAAGTTTAGCCGCTTTGTATTCCGCGAAACGGTGTTCTTCGATGGCGTCGCGAATCTCCTCCATCATTTTATTATAAAAATACAAATTATGCAAGGTACATAACCGCATTCCCAGCATTTCTTTCGCCTTTAACAGATGGCGGATGTAAGCCCTGCTATAAGAACGGCAGGCCGGGCACTGGCAGCCTTCTTCAATAGGACTGTGATCCAGCTCATATTTCTGATTAAACAGATTTAATTTGCCATGATTGGTGTATACATGTCCATGGCGGCCGTTTCTGGATGGATAAACACAGTCGAAGAAGTCTACTCCACGTTCTACTGCCTCTAAAATATTGGCAGGTGTTCCTACGCCCATAAGGTAGACCGGCTTGTCTTCCGGCAGATGAGGTACGGTTACATCCAGGATATGATACATTTCCTCATGGGTCTCACCTACAGCCAGACCGCCAATGGCATAACCGTCCAGATCCAGCTCCTTAATGGTCTCTGCATGTTTAATACGGATCTCGTCTACAACACCGCCCTGGTTGATGCCGAATAACAGCTGTTCTCTGTTAATAGTATCCGGAAGGGAATTTAAGCGTGCCATTTCTGCCTTGCAGCGCTTTAACCAGCGGGTAGTACGATCGACAGAATTGCGGATATAGTCATAATCTGCATGACTCGGTGGACACTCATCAAAAGCCATGGCAATGGTAGAACCCAGGTTTGACTGGATCTGCATGCTTTCTTCCGGTCCCATGAAGATCTTATGTCCGTCAATGTGAGAACGGAAATATACACCTTCCTCTTTAATCTTGCGCAGATCTGTAAGGGAGAATACCTGGAAGCCACCGGAATCTGTAAGGATCGGCTTATCCCAGTTCATAAACTGATGCAGTCCGCCGTACTCTTTGATCAGCTTATCACCGGTACGCACATGAAGATGGTAGGTATTAGAAAGTTCCACCTGTGTACCGATCTGACGCAGATCGTCTGTTGAAACAGCGCCTTTAATGGCACCTACCGTTCCTACATTCATGAAAACCGGTGTCTGGATGGTCCCATGTACTGTTTCCATCCGGGCACGTTTTGCATGCCCGTCTTTTGTAATTACCTGATATTTCATATTTTTATGCCTCTTCGTCTGCTAAAGCAGCCTTGATCATGATGGCACATTCGATTCTCTTTTTCTGCATCTCGCAGCCGATCTCATATGCACCGTTGATAGAACCACTGAAATTGTAGGCATTTGCGCTGCATCCGCCACTGCAGTAAAATCTTGCGAAACAGTCCTTACAGGTCTTCTTTGCATATACATTGCAAAGCTTAAACTCATCGCGGATATCTGTATTTACAATACCGGTATCTACGTTTCCAAGGAGGAATTTTTCATTTCCTACAAACTGGTGACATGGGTAAAGATCACCCCATGGAGTAACAGCCAGATACTCTGTACCGGAACCGCAGCCGGCCAGACGTTTTGCAACACAAGGTCCTGCCGTTAAGTCTAACATAAAATGGAAGAAGTTAAAACCTCTGCCTTCTTTTTTCCGCTTAATATATTCCAAAGCCAGCTTATCGTATTCATTTAAGATCTGCGGAATGTCCTCCTCACGGATGGCATAATCCTCTGCCGGATCTGCTACTACCGGCTCCATGGACATCTGCTGGAAACCAAGATCTGCATAATGGATCACATCATCTGCGAAATCCAGGTTATTTCTGGTAAATGTGCCTCTTACATAATAATTCTTCTGTCCTCTGCTCTCAGCAAACTTCTGGAACTTTGGAACGATCATGTCATAGCTTCCGGTACCATTGCGGAATGGGCGCATCTTATCGTTGATCTCCTTACGGCCGTCAAGACTTAATACTACGTTGCTCATCTCACGGTTGCAGAATTCCATGATCTCATCGTTTAAAAGAACGCCGTTGGTAGTCAGTGTAAAACGGAACTTCTTGTGATTTGCTTCCTCTAAGGAGCGTCCGTATTCTACCAGCTGCTTTACTACTTTCCAATTCAAAAGAGGTTCTCCGCCGAAGAAATCCACTTCCAGATGCTCTCTGTTTCCAGAATTTGCAATCAGAAAATCCAGAGCTTTCTTGCCTACTTCAAAGCTCATTAAGGCACGACGTCCATGGTACTCTCCTTCTTCTGCAAAGCAGTAACGACAGGCTAAGTTACAGTCATGGGCAATGTGAAGACAAAGAGCCTTTACTACGGTCTTGCGCTTCTTAAAGTCTAATACGAAATCCCGATAGATATCTCTGGTAAGCAGCTGTTCTGCATCGATCAGCTCCTGGATATCTTCAAGTGCCTCACAGACCATTTCGCTTCCATAGGTCTCGTCTAATTTTTTATGGACATTTGCAGTTACTTCTTCGGAAAGTTTCTCAGGCTTGTCCATTTCCGCAATCTGCTCCGAAACAGCGGCAATCGCGTCATAAACCACCGGATCTACTACATGGACAGAACCACTGTTCACGTCCAGAACAATATGATAACCATTATTAATATACTGATGAATCAAAACTTACATCTCTCTTTCTAAACTTAATAGGCCTTTTCGGCCGATCCAAACCACATGGGAAAGCCCCTATAATCTTTTTGACCATAGGGGCTTTGCGCACTTAATCCATTACCGGTCTATACCAATTAGCGGGCAGAGTTTTCGCAGCTCTGGTTACCAACGGTACAGGAAGTCTTACATGCAGACTGGCAGGAAGTCTGGCACTCGCCGCATCCGCCCTTCTTCATGGTATCCTTTAAAGTATTGGCATTTAAAGTCTTTACATGCTTCATTGTACAGTACCTCCTTTTTATACGCGCCTGTAAACGCATAAGAATATCTCTGAAATTATAACATAGGTTATGTAAGCTTGCAACGGTGAATCTACCAGACTGTAAACATATATACACAAAATCTTTCAGTCCTTTATGTCCTCTAGCAGTTCTGCAATGAGGAACACCAGACTGCCAAAAAACACGAAAATATCTCCCAGGTTAAATATCACATATTTAAGGCGTTTAAATTCAATGGAAAAGTAGTCCACTACATAGCCTTTTACCAGACGGTCATGCAGGTTGCTGACAGCACCTCCAAGAACCATGGAAAGGCCGATCTTCTGGGCTGCACAACCTTTCTTTGTAAAAAGAGCCGCCAGCGCACCTGCTGCCGCAGAAGTAACTGCCAGAGGAATGCCCTTTACAAGCTCTGGGCGCTCTTTCATAAAGCCAAATGGAAATCCTGGGTTGTAGCTTTTGTGAAGACGGATGAAGCCTTTTGTTCCCGGAAGATCCCTTGGAAATTCGTCGTCACCTTCCCGTTCTATTTCGTCTTTTATAAATAGATCAAGGGCAGCGATGCCGCCTGTAAGCCATGGTAAGAGCATGTTTTTGTCCGTCCTTTCTTGCAATGTTTATTGTTTATACCTTACTTGTAACTATTCAGCACCTTCATAATTCCCCTTATTTTACAATAATCTCCGGGCTGCCCTTCTTCTCCAGATATGGCCGCGTGACCACCACAGACCCGATATTCGGGTCTTTTGGTATCTCATACATAATATCCAGCATAAACTCTTCCAGGATTGCTCTCAAAGCTCTTGCGCCGGTTCCTCGCTTTAATGCTTCCTCTGCGATCCAGGTAATGGCATCCTCTTCAAAGACCAGTTTTACCTCATCCAGTGCCAGAAGCTTCTCATACTGACGCAGGATGGCGTTTTTCGGCTCTTTTAAGATGCGGATCATCATATCCTTATCCAGCCCTTTTAAGGTAACATTCACTGGCAGACGGCCCAAAAACTCCGGTATCATACCAAAGGTCCGCAGATCCTCATTGGTCACATGACTTAAGATATCCGGGTCGTTGTCAAAGCTGTCCCGCAGTGCAGCTCCAAAACCCATGGAAGACTTCTTGGTCAGACGTTCCTTGATGATATTTTCCAGGTCCGGGAACGCGCCGCCGCAGATGAACAGAATATTATCTGTATTTACAGTTGCCATAGGTGTCATGGCATTTTTCTGGTTGGATCCTACCGGCACTTCTACCGTACTGCCTTCTAACAGCTTTAAAAGCTCCTGCTGTACAGACTCACCGCTCACGTCCCTGGTATTGGTCTGCTTCTTCTTGGCGATCTTGTCAATCTCATCAATAAAGATAATGCCTTTTTCCGCTCGTTCTACGTCATTTCCGGCAGCTGCTAAAAGCTTGGAAACAACACTTTCAATATCATCTCCAATATATCCAGCCTCTGTAAGGGAGGTCGCATCTGCGATAGCCGCCAACGGTACATCCAAAAGTTTCGCCAGCGTCTTTACCAGATAAGTCTTACCGCTTCCTGTAGGTCCGATCATTAAAATATTGGACTTTTCGATCACCACACCGTCCGGATCTGTTCCTCCTAAAAAAGCACGTTTATAATGATTGTAAACCGCTACGGACATTACTTTTTTCGCTTTGTCCTGACCGATCACATATTCATCCAGCTTTCCCTTGATAATATGAGGCGCCGGAATATCCTTCATGGTCAGCTGTTTTTCCGGTTCTTTCTTCTTTTTCAACTTCTGCCTCGGAGAGATCTTATTGATCGGCGGCATCTGACTGAGATCGTTAACATTCATGTTCATGTAGGGTATATTTGGCATTTTAGAAAAATCCATATTGCCTTTTATCAACGTATCAAAGGCCTTCTGCATACAGTCATGACACAGGCACATCCCCCCAGGCATAGATATCATGGATCCCGCCTTACTCTCAGGTCTGCAGCACATATAGCAGACCTTTTCATAATTGTCTTTATCATCCTTGCTGTCTTTTATTTCTTTATTTGTATCTTCCACTATTTCTCTCCTTACCGCTTACCCCATTTTCTCCCACAGATTCCGGCAGTCCGGCCAGAGTCACTGCAATCTGTATTTCCTTATACTGTCCTTCTTCCTGACGCTGCACCAGAAGTTCTATGGTCTCACCTGCCTCATAGCCTTTCAGTAATTTCTGCAGATCCTGCATGCTTTTTACTGTCATACCATCTAACTTGGTAATAATGTCTTTTTCCCGAAGCTGTGAGCCGGCTGCCGCACCGTTTTCCAGTATCTTGTATACATAAACGCCTTTTGGCATATCAAAGGTATTAGCTGCGTCATCGTCTACCGTAGTTCCCTGGATACCCAGATAACCCCTTTTTTCTTCTGATACGTCAGAACGTGTTTTCCGATTCATCAGTTCATCTAAAATATTCTGGACACCTGAAACAGGGATCGCATAACCAATGCCTTCTACCTCTGTAGAGGAATATTTCGCTGCATTGATGCCAATAACCTCCCCCTGCATATTCAAAAGGGCTCCGCCGCTGTTTCCCGGATTAATAGCTGCATCTGTCTGAAGGAGTACTCTTATATTTCCGTCAGAAGTCTGTACTTCTCTATTCAGCGCGCTTACATAACCTACCGTCACAGACTGTCCATATCCAAGAGCATTGCCAATGGCAATCACCCCCTGGCCCACCTTTAAGCTGTCCGAATCTCCCAGTTTTGCAACAGATATCTTATTCTGCGTTTCCTGCGGGATCTGCTCTAAGGAAACGGAAATGATCGCCAGATCCGTATCCGCATCTGTTCCCTTTACAGCTGCATCCACTGCCGTATCATCCACAAAGGTAATCTTTAATGATACGGAATCCTGTACCACATGATGATTGGTCACGATCAGCAGTTCTGTATCATTTTCTCCGATAATAATACCGGATCCGCTGCTGGGTACCTCATACGACTGGCTTCCGCCTCCAAAGAACCATCCAAAACCATAATCCGGCATCTGGTACACTGCCGTACTGGCAACTGCCACAACCACCGGCATCGCTTCCTCTACGATCAGAGAAACATCACTGACCGGTGCCGACAAGGCCCCGACTTCCGGAAAGGTTTCCGGGATTCTTCCCCCTGGAAATGGCTCTGGAGGTGGCGTTTCTTCCCCTTGCGGCTCTAATGTATTACGGTCAGATGAAACTATAGCAAAAAACTGGGAAAACATTCCAGAAGACGCGATCCGGACACCTGTCATCACTGTTCCTGCCACAGTTCCAAAAAGGACTGCTGAAAGAACGATCCATGCCGTCTTTTTTAGCAAACTGTTTTTCCTCATGTATGTTTGTATTCTCCTTCTAAAAACTAAACTGATATCATTTTATACTGAATCTATGATTTCAGCAAGTACAGAATATAAAAGCGAAAAGAGACCCCGCAGACTAATCTCTTACAGGATCTCTTTATTCTCGCATTTCTATCAGGCCGCCGGTGAAACGATTGCTCCCGGTCCGCCGCTATTCTCTTCATTGATACTGTTTCCGGGACTGAATGATGACGCTGCTGTTGTTTCATGGTTTCCCGGTCCATAGGTTTTCGTAGCTGCCTCTGTCGTTGCCGCCTCTGTCGTATGGGACGGTGACAATGTACCACTTGGAACGGTAGGTTTTAGCGCCTCGCTGGTTTCTCCCGGATAAGACTGGCTTGTTTCCGCTGAATGAAGCCCCTCAGACGACTCTGATGCATGTTTACCGGTAGAGGGCTCATAATCTTCCGGCGGGTCGATCACATTTCCGTCCTCATCTGTCTCGTATTCAAAATCCGTCTCGCCGTCGATGATGCTTTCTTTTGTGGAAGAGCTGCTTTCATTGCTCTCATCTGAAGAAGAGGTACTTTCAGAAAGATTCTTCTCTGTACTCTTCTCATCTGTTTTTGCCTGCGTCTCCTTTGGAGTATAACCGCCGCCGGTACCAACATCACCAACCGGCTTTCCTTCTTTGTAAAGGCCTGTATCAGATGCGATCTTGGCACTGATCTTCTTTACCATATCACTTGGCGTATAATTTTCATCTCCAAACAGGAACTTATGCAGTGAAATCACATTGCTTTCCAGTGTCTGTGGGATAACACAGTCACCCTTTTTGCCCATGGTCATATCACTTCTTGCCTCCGGGAAACCGGCAGTCTCACCAATGTGATAACGGGTCAGGTTTTTCGCTGCCGGGATCACATCATCCAGAGTAATACTGCTTAAGATCTGTGGAAAGACAACTTCCATTACATTATTAACAACAGAAAAATTAGCCTTTTTCAGCTTATCAAAACTTAACTGAATGATTTTTCTCTGTCGCTCCGTTCTGGCAAAGTCTGTATCCATCTTTCTAAGACGGGCATAAGCAACTGCCTGGACGCCGTCTAAATGGTTTGGTCCGGCACTCTTTAACTGATAAGAACCAACACCGGTAGAATTTACAGTCTCTGTAATATACGCATTGATATAATAGAACTCTGCCTTACTCAGTTCTACGTCTACACCGCCTAAAACATTAATCGCATCTGCTACTGCCTTCCAGTTAAAAGTAGCATAATCATCGATCTCCAGATCCAGGTTTCTATTCAAGGCTTCTACTGCCTGTTTCGGGCCTCCTCTAAAGTATGCCTGATTGATCTTATTGTAGCTGTTCTTATCATCTACATTCAGATACGTATCACGGAAAAGACTGACCAGCTTGATCTCGCCGGTTTCCTGGTTGATATTGCAGATAATGATAACATCGGACATGTTTCCTTTTCCAACAGAACTGTCACGGCTGTCTACACCAAAAAGCGCTACCGTCCAGTAGCCCTTCATGGCCTGTTCCTTTTCCACAGAAATATAGGGGTTGGTCATATCTGCTTTATTAAACTCAGAGTCTGTCTGCATCATGGACATCATCCGTTTTCCATACCAGCCTGCGCCGATCAGCGCTAATGCAATCATCTCTGCCACAATAAAGATGATAATGGTCCTTAAGCGGCTTTTCCCTGTTGTGGCTGCAGTTCTGTTTCCTCTTGCGGTGCTGCCGGTTCTTGCAGTTTTGCCCGTGCGTCCTGCAGCGATGGATTTCCTTCCTTCTTGTCTGCGGCTGCGTCCTCTTTTCAGTTCGTCATCCGTTTCAAATTCGTTGTCAAAATCGTGATTCATGTACATTTCCTCATCGTAGTGGTAACGTTTTTTGTTAGTAGGCATTCTTATTGATAAATCCCTTGAAAACCGTCAGGAACATAATCTTAAAATCAAATCCAAGACTCCAGTTTTCAATGTAATACAGATCGTGTTCGATCCTCTTTGTGATAGAAGTGTCACCCCTGTAGCCATTGACCTGAGCCCAGCCTGTAAGACCCGGTCTTACCTGGTGCTTGATCATATAGCGTGGGATCTCCTCCTTAAATTTCTCTACAAAAAGAGGCCTCTCCGGTCTTGGACCTACCAGACTCATATCCCCAATGAGGATATTGAAAAACTGAGGCATCTCATCAATACTTGTTTTTCTTATAAAACGTCCAACCGGTGTAACTCGCGGATCATGTCGGGTGGTCCACTGTTTTTTCTCTTTATTGGGATCCTGGACTTCCATAGAACGAAATTTAAACATCTTAAACGGACGGTTATGCAGTCCGATACGCTCCTGGCTGTAAATGATAGGTCCCGGAGAAGTAAGCTTGACCAACGCTGCCGTGATCAGCATAAGAGGGGAAAACAGGACAATGCCAAACAGTGCTCCGAAAATATCCACGCAGCGCTTTACGGTAGCATTAAACACATTGGTTAACGGCACATGACGGATATTGATCACCGGAAGTCCCTGCAGATCTTCCATATACGGGATGGTAGGGATAATGTTATTGTAATCCGGAATAAATTTTGTATGCACGCCGGATTTCTCACAGGCTGCTACAATCTGTTCCAGATTGGCATATTCACCAATCCCTAATGTAATAATGATCTCATCCAATGTATTAGCCGCAAGAAAGGATCCCAGATGGTCAATGGACCCTAAAACCGGGATCTTCTTATAAACATAACCTGGATTTTTACGATCATCCAGGATTCCCTGGATATGGTATCCCCACTCAGGATTTAAGGATACACGGTCAATAAAACCTTCTGCCGCACGGCTGTAACCGATAAGGAGCACATGCTTCTGGTTATAACCATTGGTACGCAGGGAGCGTAAAAACAGGCGGATCGCCATTCTCTCTCCTGCCAGAAGAAGAATATTCAAAACAAAAAACATAAGGAGCATTCTGGTAGAGAAGTACCCCAAATGCACGACAAAGCTTCGTCCGCCGAATAAAATCAGCGTAAAAAGCATCAGGCCGATGACATTTGCCTTGCAGATATTGGCAAATTCGGCCCGTCTTCCCTGGATGCGCTTTGGTACATACAGGTGAAAGCAGCCGTTTAAGATCAGATAAACAGGAACAATAAATATAAGAGCCAGGAAATAAGGTCCCGGCTCAAGGGTAGCACCTCTTAAAGGAATTACCTTGCCGCTGACGATAATGAACCACGCCAGCACATAGGCCGCTGCTGTCACCACTGCATCCAGAAGCACCTGAACACGGTTCAGGCTTTTCTGGTTATCTTTAATCATTGTATATCACCTTTTGTTGAGTAACGTATTATGATCCCCCAGATTGCATCCCGCAACCTGACAAACATTCATAATCCTCTCATTTTCTCCCTTGGAAAAAATGGCTACTTACTCATCTTTGAACCTTTGGTATCATATTATACATGATACAATCCCATTATTCCATAACTTTTCTCTTAAAATATCATAAACTTCACAGTTTTGCCGCCTGTCTGGACAAAAATTCCCGAATATAAAGCACAGTTGCGCTGCATAGTCCCCACTCAATGGCAATGTAATTCTTCAGGTGCTTTTTCTCATATTTCACTTTTTTACACAGTTTTGCAGTCTTAAATCCTTCTTTCAGACCGTCAATATAGTCTTTTCCAAAACCGATCTTCTTGAAAAATCCGTATTTCACCAAAATCCCAAGTCCCAGCGGAACACTGTTTAAGGCCAGCTGGGGAAGGGGCATATTTTTGTAATTCAGATACACATTGTTCCTTGCTGCCAGCCGCACTTTAAAGGAATTATAGCGTGAACCGCTGGTACCGCTTCCTACATGGTAAACAACAGCTGTGGGACAGTAAATATTGTCGTATCCGTAAATACGGGCCCGATATCCCACATCAATATCTTCCAGATAGGCAAAATGCAGCTCATCAAAATAGCCGATTTTCTCAAACACCTCTCTGCGGTAAATAGCAGCTCCGGCGCAGGCGGAAAACACACGGCATACATGGTTGTAGCCGGTAGACGGCCGTCCCACGCCTCTCTGGAAAGCCCATCCCATAAGAGTATACATATCTCCCGCATCATCCATTTTGCTGTGGTCATACAGCTGGATCATCTTGCTGCTGACGGAAAAGATCTTCGGTGAGCGCTCTATAGCCTTTATCATTTCTCCGATATAATGGCAGTCAGGCTCTGTATCATTATTTAACAGGATCACATAGGGTGTTTTTGACGCCTTGATCCCCACATTTACAGCCCCGGAAAAGCCGGTGTTGGTCTCAAGAAAAATATTTGGGATCTCATGCTCCTTTAACCATTCCACACTTCCGTCTGTAGAGCCATTATCCACCACAAGAATTTCAAAATCCCGGCAGATCTGCATATCCAGCGCCTTAAAGCAGGGCTCCATAAACTTAAGACCATTATAATTGGGAATGACCACGGTCACTTTGGCAACTTTACTCATCGCTCTTTTTCTCCTCAGGTGCAAACTTGTCATACACAGACAGGTCATAGGGCTCTCCGATTTTTTCTTTTAACAGATCACGGAGGGCAAAATTGGACTTTCTAAGAGTCAGGTTGGGGTTATAGTAAGGATCACCATTTTTAATGATATCCGGCCACTTCTTAATAAAAATAGCTACTTCCCGGTTAAATCTGGCCACCTTCTCCGGTGTGTCCTCCAGTCCCCTTGACTTGGACTCATAATGGTAAAGCGTAGCATAAGGTGCATACACTACCAGTTTTCCCAGTGCCCGTACTTTCATGCAGTAATCAATATCATTAAAAGCAACAGCCAGTTCCGTACTTAAACCGCCTACCGCGTCAAACACAGATTTCTTTGTCATTAAGCAGGCTGCCGTTACAGCACTGTAATCCTGGGCACACATTGCTCTGTGGAAATAGCTGTTTTCTGCCTTGTGAAGACCGATAAAGGTATGTCCTGCAATGCCCCCAAAACCAATCACAACGCCTGCATGCTGGATGGTATCGTCTGCATACAGAAGTCTTGCCCCTGCAATACCGACGTCCTCTCTCTGACAGAACCCAAGCATTTCCCGGATGCTGTCAGGTTCTAACAATTCCGTATCATTATTTAAAAGCAGCAGGTATTCTCCCTTTGCAAAGGACGCACCGAAATTGTTGATGGCAGAATAATTAAAGCCCTCTTTCCAGGTAACCACATGGAAAGCCGGATGCTTTTCTTCCATTTCCCTATAATAAGCAAAGGTCTCCGGTTCTGTACTGTTGTTTTCCACAATGATAAACTCCAGATTTCGGTAAGTGGACTTCTCTAAAATAGAGCGGACACACACATCCAGATCCTTACTGTGGTCCTTATTGGGAATGATAATGGAAACCAGCGGTTCCCCCTTGATCTTAAAAGAAGTATGGTAAATACCATAATCTACGCCCTTTTCCACCTTCTCTGCAGCAATTCCCATACGCTCATAATGAGCCATAATGGCCCTGGAACCAGCCTCAAAAGCGTACATCTTGCTTTCCGGGTTGCTGGCAGTAGAATCCTGATGACAGCGCCAGTGGTACAAAACCTGAGGAATGTGGACGATCTCTTTTGCCTGTTCGGTGCAGCGGAAGATAAAGTCATAATCCTGAGCGCCGTCAAACTCCTGACGGAAGCCGCCTACACGGTCCAGTAATTCCTTCTTCACTACAAATAAATGGCAGATATAGTTTACGCTGGTAAGCAGATCCTGGTTGAAATCCGGCTTAAAATGAGGATCAAATAAGGCTTTTCCGTCCATATCCAGCTTATCTTCGTCCGAATACAGCACATCACAGTCCGGATGCTTATTGATAGCCTTTGTCACCTCATAAAAAGCCTGAGGAGGAATGGTATCATCATGGTCTGCCAGAATCACAAAATCGCCGGTAGCCATAGAAAGAGCTGCATTCGTATTTCCGGAAATGCCGCGATTTCCCCCTAAAATCTCATAGTGGATACGCGGATCCTTTTCCGCATATTTTTTCAGGACCTTTCCCACGTTCTGACCTCTTGGGCTTCCGTCTGCAATGCACACCTCCCAGTGTCCATAGGTCTGATCCAGAATAGAATCCAACATTTCTTTCAGATATCGCTCCGGTGTCTTGTATACCGGTATTACCACCGAAAATAGAGGTTCATAGTCAAAATGCGCTTCTCTCTGAGCCTTTAAGTCCTCTTCTGCAGGCTTGGTCAGGTCATACCACTCACCGTAGTCATAATCATTATCCAGGCCCTGGATCTTGTGGCAGGACTTTTTAATAAGGGCACGAAGACCATTTTCCTTCCAGAAATCAAGGGCAACATGGACTGTCTCCATGTTCATCAGATCCTTGATCTTTTCCATACGCTTGTGGGCTACGCTGGCTCTCTTTGTAATCAATTCTTCATTGTACTTGATCTTCGCCTGTCTGCCATCACAGCGGATCAGCAGCCAGTAGCTTTTTCCACGCTCATAGGGAAACTGGATATCAAAGCCAAATTCCTTGTCGATCACTTTCTTAAAATAAATCTGGCTTACATCATCTCTTCTGGTAGAGACCATTTTGCACTTCACCGGCTGGTGATGTTCGTCTTCTACACGAAAAGTAACCTTGCTCTCCGGTGTCTTTCCCAGAGCCCAGCCGTTTAATGTGATGGAATTTTCACGGATACGGACCACATCTACTTTATACTTCATTTTCCTTACCGTCCTTTGTATCTACATCCTTTGCATTTACATTCTTTTCAACCTTTTCATTTTTCTGGTCAAAATTCAGTCTCTCTTCTTCAATGACCAGCGGACGTTTCATCACACGCTGGTTGATGCTCATAATGTACTCGCCCAG
The DNA here is from genome assembly GCA_963621525.1 of bacterium. Classification (GTDB taxonomy): domain Bacteria; phylum Bacillota; class Clostridia; order Lachnospirales; family Lachnospiraceae; genus Enterocloster. Next base: position 39,863 of record CAVFER010000012.1, read on the forward strand.
AAAACCAATGAAAAATAACTGAACAGAACCTAAAAACAGCATTCCGATAAGCATTGGGGCCATGCCTGCCGGGAAACGATCCCACCAGATCAGCTTCATTACCAGATAGATCAGAGCGATCAGCATACTTCCTGCTGCACAGATACCGCCGAAGATCGTGGCCAGACGCAGTCCCTCTTTTGTATAAGAAGTAACGCTTAACATGGCCGCGTCATACAGGCGGTAGAAGTTATTGTGGGTCTTTCCTGCACGGCGCTTTGGCTGCTCATAAGGGATCTCCTTGCGCTTATAGCCAAGTTCTGCTACAATACCGCGCAGAAACGGAGTCGGATCGTCTAATCTACGCAGAATCTCAATAAATTCCCTGTCATAAAGACCCGAACCTGTAAAATGCTCGATCTGCTCTACTTCTGACATCTTTTTAATGGTCTTGTAGTAACAGGTACGCAGCCAGTACATGATCTTATTTTCCTTGCTGCTGGTCTTAATACCAATCACGATCTTGTAGCCATTTTCCCATTCATGGACATACTTTGGTATCATTTCTACCGGATCCTGGAAATCCGCCACCATTTCAATGACACAATCACCGGTCACCTGGAGCATGCCATAGTAGGGGGAGTTAAACTGGCCAAAGTTTCTGGCATTAAAAATAGCCTTTATCTTCGGGTTCTGCCTGCAAAGCTCCCGGATCACATCGCGGGTGCCGTCCGTGGAGTCATTATCAATAAATACAAGCTCGTAGTCGTACTGAGGCAGTTCTTTCTCTAAAATATCGGTAACTGCCTTGCTGATAGGGCCTGCATTCTCCACTTCATTATAGCAGGGAATCAATACACTGATCTTTTTCATAGGTTTTTGTTCTCTTTCTCTTTTCTCATTACAGTTCAGCTATGCATCATAGCCTCTATCCCTTCACGGAAGGAAAATCTTTCTTTCCAGCCGCCTGCAAGCAGCTCCAATCTGGAAATATCCGGCTTTATGGAAAGTGCTCCTTCCTTTGCCTGGACAAAGGTGCCGTATTCCAGCTCACCTGCACCTTTTGCAATGGTATGGATTTCTTCTACAAAGTCTTTTAACACTCTGGTGTCCTTACTTGCAATATTTACAATAGTGCTTACAAAGCCATTTTTCTTAAACCGGTCATCTGCAGAATCAGGCAGATGTGTGTATAGCTCATATACTGCTTCCACTGCATCATCAATATACATAAAATTCCACTGATGTCTGCAGGCACTTAAAGAAACCTTGTTTCCGGCAGGAAGTTCCCGTACAAGGGTGGAAATAATGGACCATGGATGATCCCCGGTTCCATAAACACTGAAAAACCGCAGATGCACATAGTGGAGTCCCAGTTCTTCACACAGCGGCGCTGCTTTCTGATAAAACTCCCATTTTGCCTTTCCATACTGGTTTACAGGATGACACTCTATATCTTCCTGCATAAAGCCGTCTGTAAGACCATATTCTACTCTGGAACCGGCATCCATAAACAGACTGCAGCCAAGTGCCTTTGCAGCACGGATACAATCTAAAGAACCGGCTACATTTTTCGCCTGTACCTCCGGCGAATCGATCTCCTGACGGTTTACACCGCCCCAGGCAAGATGAAAGAAGGCATCTGCCTGTCCGATGCAGCTTACACAGTCCATTACATTCCTTAAACCACAGGGAACCTTATGAAGGTTTGCATCCCTTGGGAGCACATCTAAATGACCGGACTCCGGGCGGACCAGGGCAAATACCTCTGCCCCCTTCTTTAAAAACAGCTTTGCCAGATTGTTTCCAATAAAACCGGTGGCTCCTGTTATGACTATCCTCATTCTATTTCCTCCAGATTATATCATGTCCTAAACTTTATCCGTTTCAGACATTTTATACCATTTCAAGGTGATTGGAGCGCATGGCACGGATCTCTATCTGCTCACCGAAACGTTCTCTGATGATCTTTGCGATCTCATCTGTATAGCCGGGAGCCGTAATCACAATGGCATCTACCGGGTGTTCTTTAAAATAATCCGGCGGCACGATAGGTAAATGGGATGCGGGGGCAAATTTACCATGCTTAAATGGTGCAGAATCAATGATATATTTCACATTTTTTCCAAGGCTGGTCGTAGCTGCCAGAGTAAAGCCCTGATGACTGGCTCCCCACATGCAGACTGTCTTGTTCCATGCCTTTAAATACTTCATATAGGTATCCATTTCCGCCCGCAGATTTACATAACAATCCAGCAGATTTTCTGCCTTCACCTGAGGACGCTTGCGCACGATCAATGATAATGTATCACGATTGATCATGGATGTCTCTAACACTGCAAAACCACAGCGTTCCATAAGAGAGATAAGTGTATCAAAAGTATAATAAGCAATATGGTCGCGGATCAGCTCATAATAACTGCTGTGTTCCATAATATACTCAAAACTTGGCACAGTGATCAGTCCCATGGCCTCATCTTCCAGATTGCTCCAGATCGCACGAAGCATAGTCACAGGATCTGGCTGGTGCTCCAGGAAATTAAAGGATAAAAATACATCGTAAAGTCCTCCTGGGATCACTGTATCCTCTGTTTCTGTAAAGCCCTGGACTACATCAATGCCCTTGCTCTTTGCCAGTTCCACTAAGGCCGGATCATGTTCCATTCCATGAACCTCTACCGGAAACTCCTTTAAAACCTGTAAAAACTCGCCCTGTCCGCAGCCAACTTCAATAAAGCGCTTGCCTTCCAGGTGATAGGTCTCAATGAGATGTTTATACTGCTTTCTGCGAAGTTCTGCCATAGTAGTAGAATATCCACCGGCGCGGATCACATCCCTGTAATAATCCACAGGTTCGCAGTCAAACTGCACCAGACCGCAGCCGCTGCACTGGCATAAGTCCAGAGTCAGTCCCTTATCAGCTCCTACATGAGCTGCATCAGGCATATGTTGTGCAGATGCCGGCATATTATCTAATGTAAGAAGCGGCGTCTCCCAGAGAGGAGCTCCGCAGGCAATACAACGTTTCATTTAACCTGTTCTCCTTTATTTCGGATTTTTATTTCTCTTTCTGGACCTCTTTCATGGTCTCTAAAATTCCTTCTTTAAATGATACCTGCTGGCAAAAACCAATGGCATTTTTAAGCTTGGTAAGCTGTGGCATCAGGGAAACGCAGCCTTCTGCGTTTGGGGGCCGGCAGCCGAATTCATAGCTTCCTTTTTCACCACATATCTCATACAGTTCTTTTATATACTCTTTTAAAGGTCTTGTATCTTCTCCTGCCACATTATACACGCCTGCCGCAGCTTTGCCAAGAAGAAGTTTTACCAGTATTTTGGCCGCTTCCTCTACATACAGGAAGTTCCACTGCTGGGTACATGGCCCCATTTCCATATGTCCGCCGGATAAAAAAGTGCGGATGCAGGTCTCAATAAGGGACCATGGGTGGTCTCCTGGACCGTATACACTAAAAATGCGGGTGTGGATATAGTCTACTCCCAGTTCCTTTGCAGCCTTGGATGCCTGCTGATACACCAGTACTTTATCTTTTCCATATTCAGACACCGGATGACATTCCTGCTCCTCTTTCATCCAGTCAGTGCAGATCCCATATTCTGCCTGGGAGCCGGAAAACAGGAACCGCTTGCATCCAAGGGCTGCCGCTGTATAAAGCGCCTGTACGGCATAGCCAATGTTCTTTTCCTGCAGCTTTACGTCCTTTCTCTTGTCACTGCCTGCGCCGTCCCAGCCTAAATGAAGCCATGTTTTAGCCTGCAGGTCCTCTTTTTTATAGATTTTTTCCAGTTTTTCGATCTCACCCAGCTCACAAAAGCAAAGTTCCAGATTTCCAATCCTCTCTCCCTTTTGCTCTGCCTGCTGTTTTAGATCCTTAAAAAGTTCCTGCAGCGCCCCGGCCCCGGCAGATGCAGGTCGGGAAACTGCAAGTACATTTTCTCCCTTTATTAAAAGCTCTTTTACCGCTGCTCTTCCAATAAAACTGGTAGCACCTGTAACGATCACGGTCATAGGATCCTGAATCCTTTCTTCGACTGCATTTTAGATCAGCCTTTCTATATTTATAACGCCGCCTGTTTACGGCGCATTCGTCTATTATCCCTTAATTCTTGGAATAATCATATTTTCATCCATTTCCGCATCAGGAAGGAAGGGAGCCAGATCTTCCAATGGAGGAGAAACCAGGGTTCCGTCCGGCAGACGCTTTGCAGAAGACTTAGGCTCAAAGTTCTGGTCTGTGGAAACGAAGATCTCACAAATTACAGGGCCTCCTATTGCCAGTGTTTTCTCCACTGCCTCTGCCAGTTCTCCATTGTGCTCTGCTCTCACATAAGGATATCCATAGGCAGCTGACAATTTCTCCATATCCGGAAAGCTTAAGTCGCCACTGTCATAACCAACACCAACTAATGGCTCACCGAAGAAATTCTTCTGGGTCTGGCGGATGGAATGATAACCGCCATTGTTAATAAGAAAAATCTTAATGCCCATTTTGTGGTGGATAATGGTCTGCAGCTCCTGAAGATTCATCTGGATACTTCCATCCCCGGTTACCAGGATCACATCTTCCCCGTCACGGTCAGCACCCATGCTGTAAGCGCCGTCCTTTCTGGATGCAGCCCAGACACCAATCGCTGCCGGAAGATCATATCCCATGGAAGCTACCGCAGAGTTGGAGATAAACCGCTGTCCCTTTTTCATGATCTGGGCGTGTCCACCTACCACGCAGGCAGAACCGTTTCCCACTACTGTGATCTGGCCCTCCTTCAAACGACTGCTGATGGCCTGAATGGCTGCATATACATTGGCCGCCTTGTCTTCACTCTGTTCCCAGTGTTTCTTCTGTACCACCGGGTATTTCTTCTTCCACATAGCGCAGGTTTCATTCCAGGTCATTCCCTTAATACCTTCGCCGTAAGTAAAGATCTGCTTCTTTCCAGATTCATTTAAACTGTCTGGAAGTATATCCTTTTCTGCCTCTAATACCTCATCCAGGCACTGATCAAGAACTGCCAGCAGGTCCGCCGCATCTGCATGAACCGGCATGTCCACATGAACGGACGGCTTCTTTAACTCTTCCTCATCAATATCATTTACGATCACATAGGCTGCTCTGGCCCATGTTTTATAGTTATATCCCACCTGACGGATGCTTAAACGGCTGCCGATCGACAGCACCAGATCACTGTTCTGGATGGCAAAATTGCCTGGGCGGTCACCCATATTTCCGCCACGGCCTACATATAAGGGATGCGCATCCCAGATACAGTCCTCGCTGTCCCAGCCTGTAACTACCGGAATGCCCAGTTTTTCCACTACTTTCATAAAAGTCTCATGGGCGCCAGCCAGACGGATTCCATTTCCTGCATTGATCACAGGACGTTTTGCCTGACGGATCTTTTCGATAATGGCCTTTGCAGTCTCTTCTGTCACTTTCTTTGGAAGAACCTGACGTTTCTCTCCTTCACCGGCTTCATCTTCCGGGATAGCCGGTACTTTTTTCTTCTGCGCCCATCCATTTCCCCCATTTTCATAATCTACCGGGTCAAATCCAATGAGCTCATCTGTCTCCACATAAGCGCCCTGAACATTTAAGGGGATATCCAGCCAGCTTGGTCCCTTGCGGCCGGAATTTGCCAGATACAATGCCTTTTCCAGACAATAACGGATACGCATTGGATCAATGACCATTTCTGAATACTTGGTCATACAATCAATGGCTTTGCAGATGTCAAATTCCTGATCACCCATAGCCCGGATGCCGGTGCCGGACCAGCGGGCTGTAGTGTCGTAACGTACCTGTCCGGAAAGCACCATCATAGGAATGGAATCCAGCCACGCACCTAACACGCCGGTAATGGCATTGGTGCCCCCGGGGCCTGTTGTTACGCAAAGCGCTGCCATTTCATTATTAATTCGGGCATATGCCTCTGCAGCAATGGCACAGGCCTGCTCGTGGTGATCATAGATACAATGAAGGCCTTTCTGATGACCCAGTGCGTCATCTAAATGCATGGCACCGCCCCCAGTGACCATAAATGCCTGGTGGATACCGGCCTTCACCAGCATTCCAGAAATATAGTTTGAAACTTTCATCCTCATAGTACGTTTTCTCCTTATAAGTCCTTTACCCATCAATCTATCTGAAGACAAGCATACCACAAAATGTCTAAAAAACCTACCGTCATTTTCCTTAATGAATCCGTACAGTACGCCTGTTCACACACACTACGGGTACAAACTTAACAGACTGCCCGGTTTATCTCTGCCCGGTTTATCTGTGATCATATTATCAATCTGGGCTTTTTCACACTTTTTTAAAGAATAAAGATCATTAACCGTCCAGGCTACAGCTTTCTTTCCAAGACCATGTATCTGATCCACCAGTTCCTTTTGCACCCGTTCAATACTAATCATAAACTGATCCGCAGCCTCATACTGCCCCGGATCTCCTATATCCTCAGCGGTAATATAGCCGGTCTTAAGAGAAGGCTCCATTGCCTTTGTTTTTACCAGAATATTATAATCAAATGACGTGATCATACACTGATCCACCATTCCCTTATCCCGGATCAACTGTATGACTCTGGCCGTAAAATCACTGCTCTGGCCTGATTCTTCCTTTACCTCAATATTTAAGTGTATTTTCCCTTTACAGGTATTTAATACCTCTTCCAGAGTGGGGATCTTTATGCTGCTAAATGCCGGTCCCATATTGGCTGCCAGATGGAATGCCTTTAATTCTTCCAATGTCAGATCCCGAACTCTTGTGTCCTTTCCCATGAGCCGCTTCAGATTACAGTCATGAAATACCACCGGCACATTATCCTTTGTTTCAGTTACATCCAGTTCGATCCAGTCAGAACCACTCTCGATGGCCTTTTCAAAAGCCGGGATTGTATTTTCCAGCGCCTTCAGAGAATCTCCTCTGTGAGCCGTGATCTCCACCTGATCGATCCAGGCTGTATCTTGTGCATATACAGGCATCTTCTGGCCTAAAATAAGACAGACCGTCATCATGCAGACTGCCTTTTTCATAAGCAGGATCCTTTTTTTACTTTTTAAAATCATAAAATGTCACTTCCTGAGATAAATTTTTACTTGAAATGTAAGCCCTGATGCCCTATATTAGGATGTCAGAGGCAATGATCCCTCTGATACCGATTACGAAAAAGGAGCAAAAATGGATATCAATCAATTACTTAATGAACTGAAAGAAACCTATTCTTTTTCTGGCGTAACATACACCCAGACACCAGATGAAGCCATAACTGACTTCGTATTCTGCCTGACACAGGACCAGATCACCCGCTTTATTGAAAAAGCAGGCCGTTTAACTTCCATTGTAGAATCCTGTGCAAATATGATCAGCATCTGCGAACCCGGTTTAAAAGATACATTAATGGCTACCACCATCCGCTGCATGGGCACAAACGAATTACATATCCGCGCCTGCGATTCCATGATCAAAATGCTGATCCAGTCTCTTTTTGACTAATGGGTAGTATAACACAACTTTTCACAAAAATACCCGTTGTATAAATACTTTCATAAACTTTCATAAAACCGTAAATATTTTAGACATCCCCTGATAAATGAGGTACAATGTAAGCATCTATTCATGAAAAGGGGATATTTTTATGCCAAAAAAGCACTTATATATCCTTTCGAAATGAGAGAATATGGATTGAAAAACGAGGAGACGGACATCATGAGATGGGTTCATCTATTCAGCAATATGATCCGCAATCGCGGATTCCTTTATTTCAAGAATGGACATGTTAAAAAAGTTCAGAAAACAGGCAATACTTATACGGGAACCGTAACTGGTTCCGGTTCTCATGTTTACATAGTAACGATCACAGAATCGAAAGGGCTTGTGCGTTCCATGTCCTGCAGCTGTCCCTATGCACAGGGCAGCGACAGCTGCAAACATGAAGCTGCTGTTTTATATATGATCGACCAGGCACCTGACCAGATTCAAAACACCGAATCCGCAAAACCTGAAAAACCCGATCCGCCTTTAGATCCATTTATTTTAGACCAGCTTATGGCTTCACCCGGTGAATACACTTATTTCCATCCGGAAGAAATGGGGAAATCACTCCCCATTTCTACTTCCATGTGGGAAAAGTCACTGGATTTTGTACGGGAAGGCAAGCTTAAACTTAGCAGCATGAAGACTACCTTTTCCGGGGGATGCAACTGACCGTAATGGCCAGAATTTTCTGGATCGTTTTCAGCTTTTTAATATTCAAGATAAGCTTTTGAACATTGCAGACCAGCTTCCCGAAGAAACCTTAGAATTAGAAGCCCGACTTAACAATCATTACCATAATGGGCTGACTGTTTCTTTTCGTATTGGTGCTAAATCCTTATACATCATCAAAGATCTGACCAAGTTTGTGGAACAGATGGAGCAAAAAACTATCGCCCAATTCGGCACCAAAACCACATTAAAACTAGGAGAAGAATACCTTACTGAACAGGGAAAACGTTACTATGCTTTCATAAAAAAATACATTACCGAACAAGACAGATCTAATGCCTATTACCGCTGTTCTTTTAATCATTCCTATTATATGGAAGAAATAAAACAGGAACTTCCTCTCTTTGGCCAGCGGATTGATGACCTGTACGAAGCCATTGGGAATTCGACTATAGAGCTGTCCACTTCTTATGGTTCCAAAAAGAGTAAAGAAATGCTTACCTGTCGTGATGCATCACTGCCTCTCTCCATAGAATTGTTGCCTATATACACTGTAAAAGGAATCTCAATTCCCTTGGCAGAGGGCGAGGACGATCCGCCTCCATCCGACGAAGATTTTGACGGCATCTGCGTAACCGGCTCTCTGCACGAAACCATCAATGGTGCGAATGCTTCTTATTATATAGCACCTCCTTATTTGAACCGTATTTCCAAAGACCGTGTAAAAGAGATTTCCCCATTGGCAGATATGGCTCATGATGGCCAGCTTCATTTCACCATTGGCCGACGCAGTCTCTCCCAATTTTACTACAAAACACTGCCCTGGATGCGAAACATTGCCGATGTGGACGAATCAAAGTTAAATGAAATACAAGCTTTACTTCCACCAGAAGCCCATTTTTCCTTCTATCTGGATACAGAAGAAAAACGGATAAGCTGTAAAGCAGAAGTTTCCTATGGTGATCAGTTCACGGTTCCTCTGGTTAAAAGAGAGCTGTCAGAAGTACTGCCCGAAGCCTTTCGGGATCCCGACCTGGAATTTGACGCAGCGAAGATTATACTCCGTTATTTTCCATTTACAGAAGCAAATGGGAGCTACTACAGCGAAAAAGATGAGTCTTCCATCTTTGAAATTTTAACAGAAGGCGTAGATCATCTTCTCTCACTGGGCGATGTGCATACTACAGACCGATTCCGTAAGATTACAATCCGCAAAACGCCAAAAATTTCCATAGGAGTTTCTCTGGATAATGGTTTGTTAGATCTATCCTTTTCTACAGAAGACCTTTCCAACGAAGAACTGCTGGAAATCCTGAAAAGCTATCAGAAAAAGAAGAAATTCTTCCGACTGAAAAATGGAGATTTTCTGAAATTAGAAGAAGACGCTGAAGATAGTCTTCTGATGCTGGAAAGCCTGTTAGATGAGCTGCAGATCTCCCCAAAAGACTTTGTAAAAGGAAAAATGCACATTCCGGCTTACCGTGCACTGTACTTAAACCGCCTGATGGAGCAGTCAGAAGAACTGTATGCACAGCGTGACCGCCATTTTAAACAGCTGATCCGTGAATTCAAGTCTGTTAATGATACTGACTTTGAGGTACCGGAGCCTTTAAAAGTCATCCTGCGCAACTATCAGGCAGAGGGTTACAAATGGCTCCGTCTTTTAGACCACTTTGGTTTCGGAGGTATCCTTGCAGATGAGATGGGGCTTGGAAAAACGCTCCAGGCAATTTCCGTTCTGTCTGCCTGCAAAACAGAAAATGGTCACTGCCATACATTAGTAGTCACCCCTGCATCTCTTGTATACAATTGGTGCGAAGAAATTCACCGTTTTGCACCAGAATTACAGATCGCAGCCGTAAGCGGAATACAGACAGAGCGTCAGCTGATCCTGCAAAAACATGAAAATTACGATATACTGGTCACATCCTATGACCTTTTAAAGAGAGATATCGACCAATATGAAGGGCTGAAATTCGATTTTCAGATTCTGGATGAAGCACAATATATTAAAAATCACACTACGGCTGCTTCCAAGGCAGTAAAGGTCATTCATAGCAGAACCCGTTTCGCGCTGACCGGCACCCCCATTGAGAACCGCCTCAGCGAGTTATGGAGCATCTTTGACTATCTTATGCCTGGTTTCTTATATAAATACGAAACCTTTAAGAAAAACTTTGAAACACCTGTCGTGAAAAACAAAGATAACGACGTATCTGAACAGCTCCGCCAGATGACAGCTCCCTTTATCCTGCGTCGCCTGAAAAAAGACGTTCTCCGGGATCTTCCAGAGAAACTGGAAGAGGTGCGCTATGCAAAACCGGAGAAAAAACAGCTGGATCTGTACAATGGCCAGCTGTTACATATGCAAAAGCTGTTGAAAAACCAGGATGAAGAGGTATTTAACAAAAACAAGCTGAAAGTACTGGCTGAGCTTACACGTATCCGCCAGATCTGCTGCGATCCATCCCTTTGTTTTGAAAACTATAACGGTGGTTCCGCGAAACGGGAAGCCTGCATGGAACTGATCACAAGTGCCGCCGAGAGCGATCACAAAATGCTGGTATTTTCCCAGTTTACCTCTATGCTGGAATTACTGGAAAAGGACCTGAAAGCAGCCGGATTTACCTGGTACAAGATCACAGGATCCACTCCGAAAGAAGAACGCATCCGCCTGGTAAAGGCATTTAATGAAGACTCTGTTCCGATTTTTCTTATCTCCTTAAAAGCAGGAGGAACAGGCCTGAACCTTACCGGTGCCGATATTGTCATCCACTATGACCCGTGGTGGAATCTGGCAGTTCAAAACCAGGCCACTGACCGCGCACACCGCCTTGGCCAGACCAAAACAGTCACTGTATACAAACTGATCATGAAAGATTCCATCGAAGAAAAAATCCTCAAAATGCAGGAAGCAAAAAAGGACCTTGCTGACGAGATCCTAAAAGGTGAAAACGGAAATCTTGGAAGTCTGAGCCAGGAAGAATTGCGGGCGTTGATCGGCTGATTCCTTCAAAACAGATGAATTTAAACTGTTAGCAAATCACATTTTTTGTTATTAAA
>CAVFER010000013.1:0-49660 GCA_963621525.1 bacterium
AATGGCAAACAGGGCCATGCCCTAACAAAAAAAAGGCATGGTTTCCTGCTTAAAACAGGACCATGCCTTTTAAAATCACTTCATTTTCTGTGATCTCTATTCTGTTACCACATAATTTTTCACCTGGTAAGTAACGCCATCCAGCTTTACTTTTCCATTCTTTTTCAGTTTTCCACTGTTATTTACGATCACGCTGCTTCCTGCTGTTATTACAGGTTTTGCATTTTCCTTAGGATCTGCACCGTTGTAATCGCTGTCTTTATAAATATCTTCTTCTACTGTTACAATATCCCAGCCGTTATCTGACTGGATCCTGGTTCCGTCCGGACCATAAAGTTTTCCATCGATCAGTGCATTGGTGTAAGCACGTCCATCTTTGTCCATGTAATAAACCAGCCGGTCAGTTCCACCTGTCAGTTTCAGCTCCCCGTCTGTCTGGAGCTGTCCCAGTGAACTTTCATTCTGGCTTAAATAGTAGATCCCAGCAGAAAGACACCGTGTAGAGGAACCAATGTCGCCTTCAACTCCTTCAAAACCATCATCGCAAAAAGAGGTATCGGAAATCTGTGTTCCATCAGTGCTGATCAGACCGGTAAGCATATGTCCTCTTGTATCAAAGAAATAAGTCTTCCCCTGAATCCGCTTATAGGCCAGTCCTCCTGCAGCTCCGCTGTCTTTTCCACCTTCATTATAGATCAGACCTGTTTTCTTGTCGCAGTAATACCAGTGGGGCTCTCCCCCTTCTCCTTCTTCCGGGTCATATGCATACAGCCAGCCTTTGGCTCTTGCTCCTGTTTTCTCATCATAGTACTTATTGATTCCCTGCTCTGAGGATGTTGGAACAATACCAGGCTGCCAGCCGGTTACGCGGACACCGTTTGCGTCAAAAAGGAAGCGTTCTCCCTCTAACTTTGATTCGGATGATCTTGTCATTTTTCCATCATAGCCAAAATAGAACATTTCATATACATCATAATCATCATGTTCATCGGTCTGGAACATATCTTCATCCGGAGCCAGATACTGCCAAAGCAGGTGGGCATATCCCTGGTTTTCATCTCCCAGATAATAAATATTAGTTTCATTGCTGGCATTTGTTATCTCCTGCCAGCCAGAAAGCATATGCCCGTCGCTGTCAAAGAAATATTTCCGGGTAGTGCCGTTTTCATTTAAATTTAAGGCTTTTCCCTTATCTTTGACTGCTTTTCCGTTTTTGTCAAAATAATACCAGATGGTATCTACCGCTTCGTCCCATTCCCGCTCTGCATTGGAAGCAGATGCCCAGCGGCACCGGGCTCTGTTTCCTGTTTCATCTGCATAGTAAAGGTCACTTCCATCTTCAATAAACTGGTTGACTGCCATATAGCCGTCACTGTCCAGGTAATAGAATTTTCCGTAAGGTTCCCGGACCCAGGTATCTGTAACTTTCGTGCCATCTGCATTCAGATAGACCCACTTGTTATCTTCCTGTTTCCAGCCTTTCGTTACCTCTGTTTCTTCTGCTGACGCAGTGATAGAACATGCCGCACAAAGGAAGGCCGTTGTGAAAAAAATGGACATTCCCCATTTACGCTTCTTCATTTACTGTGCCCCCCTCTGTACCTTCTGATTCTAATCCTTCTGATTCTTCTACACTGGCATCTTCTTCATTTCCATTTGATTCTTCAGGTTCCTGCTCAGTGTTTTCTGATTCCTCTGGCGTTTCTTCTGGATCTTCCGACTCCTCTGGTTCTTCCGGCAGTTCTGTCTCTTCGCCGTCTTCTCCTGAATTTGTTTCTTCCTGACCTGCTTCTGGAGCATACGGTTCTTCTGATGTTTCTTTCGGATCTTCTTTTGTACTTTCTTCTTCCGATTCTTTGGATCCTACAGTCTCCTCCTGATTTTCTTTTTTTACGTCTTCCAGTGCATCCGTTATTTCTTCTTTTTTCTTCTCTTCTGTCTGTTTCACATCATCTGACACTTTTTCCAGGGCATTCGGATTCAGAGCAATCTCCCACTCTGTATCCATATCTATTGCATTTTCTGATATCTCCAGATCATCGTCTGATTCATGATCGTAATAGAATATAATGTCTTCCAGATCATCATCATTTTCACCCAGTTCAAATCTGATATACGGAATCGTTTCTTCTCCCATGGCTCTGTCAAAAATTTCCCGAATCTTCTGCTGATCAAAAATAAAATCAGAAGTATTTTCTTTTCCTACTGATACCCACCAGCTTACATTAGTCCACTCATAGCTAGCATTGCTATTTTTATATCCTATATAAATCGCAACTCCATTATTGCTGTAATCACCTGAGCCACAGGTATAGTGCATTGCTGCCGGAACCTGATACGTAGGCAATGCAAAAATCCCTTTTTCATTGGTTTTCTCTCCATCTTCCTGTGCCCAATAAAGGAAAGTCACCTGTTTTGCTTCCGTTATCGCATCATTAAAAGACAATTTTTCAAAATCTGCATCTTCATCAAAAAGAATTATCTGCTCTCCCTGGGAAGAATTGATCCACTTGCATCCGCCAGACCAGTCATCAAATACAATCAGGCCTCCGTTTGCACCTTCTTTAAAGGCAAAGTCTGCCTTTATACCAATCGGTGCATCCCTATCTTCTGGAACATAATAATTTCCATTTTCATCTGGTTCTACCAGAATTTCATACTCTTCTGTTTCTTCTGGAGGTATTACAGGCTTATCATCGTCTTTTTTCTCTTCCTTCACAGCTGCAATCTCCGTGATCTTAAAACTTCCTTCCCCAAGATACCACACAGGTACTAACAGATAATTTACATTCTCCGGATTACATTCATACCAGATGTATGTACCCTTTTCGTCTTCGCCAGTTTTAAAGGAATCGGAGCTGTTGCCATAACCCCAGTCACTGTTTACAACCAGGTTCATGGAAATGGAGCCTGCGTCTTTTATATCGCCGCTATATGCATAGTAAACTTTAAGCCCTGTTTTTTCTCCTGTTTCTGCTTCACTTACTGCTTTCGTTACTGCATCCTTTGGAAGTTCTGCCTGTCCGGCTCCTGTAAATTCTGCAAATGCATTATCATCTTCCAGGATTTCTGCCTGGGCTCCTGTTACCATGATTCCCAGACCAGTCAGCGGATCTCCGTTTTCATCCGTAATAGAAACTCTGCCATCTTTTAATGTACCGACCAGAACCGGTTTTAAAAGTTCATTTGAAAATCTTGCACTGAGTTTTGTTCCGTTTGCATCTTTTGCAGCGATCTTTCCTGCAAATTCTGCTGTATTTCCTGCATCTGCCTTCTGTAAATTAAGGGTAAGGCGGATCCGTTTTCCAGAAGGATATGTAAATCCTGGTACCATGTCTTCCAGTGTATATTCCTCTTTTTCAATCATAAAAGAAGGATATTTTTCTGCCTTTTTTACAACCTCTGCTTCTATATTAAACGCAAAGTAGCTGCCTCCTAAATACCACAGATACACACCACAAAGATTCTGGTCCGCAGAAACCGGATCCGGAGTACACTCCCAACTCTGGCTGTTTCCTGCTTCCGGTCCCCAAGAATCTGAATTGATCCATTTTCCATCCTGTGTAGTCTGCAACGCAAAGCTGTAGCCGCCATCTGACATAGCAGTTACTTTAAGGCGGATAGTATCTCCAGGCTCGTAATCTGGGCACATTTTCTGGATCTGTGATAAGGTAAAGCTTGTCACACCAGAAGTATTATCTCCCTCGGCTGCACTGGCCCGGTCTTTTTTCAGGATCCAGTTATATTTTCTTAAAACTTCATCTGATAAAGTACCACCTGGATTTACATCTGCTCCCGGTTTTACGGCTCCTGTTCCATTTCCGTTAGAGGTACTTCCACCTGCTGCTGTACTGTGGCCGCTTCCGCCTTTGCCTCCACCTCCGCCGCCACCGCCGGTTCCTGACTTTACAAAGGCTCCTGCTGCTGTGACTGACTGGTCTTTTTCATAAAGCAACGTCACTTCATTATTTTTAATAGAAAGCTCGTCCCTGCGGCTTCCTCCCTGGGACTCATCGGTCCACCAGATCAGGACACCGATCTGGTCTTTTAAGCGGCTTCTTTCTTCCTCTGTAAAAATATGGGTGATCTGATCATACACACTGTTAAATTCCCATGAGATGGTAGTATCCCAGCCATCAATGTTTAGACCACCGCCACCATAGCTGTCCCAGCCGGAAGAACAGGACAGTTCAAAACGGATCCCTTTTATCTTTGAAGGTTCAAAAGAAGCAATGGAAACCCAGCCATCCGGACTTGCAGGAACTTTAATTTCCTTATAATCCGGATAATTAAAAGTAACCTTTTTAATCTCTCCTGCTGCCTTTTTCTGCGAAAGAGCTTTGTAGTTATCCCGGATCACAGGATCAAAAAATTCTCCTGTATTTCTTTCAATAAATTTCATATCACCGGCATTGCTTGTATCCCATAAAACAGGGCACATGCCATATTCCATGATCAGTTCCGGGACTTTTTTCACATAATCATGGACGCTGGTAATATCTTTGTTGTCTGTGGTAAGAACCCCATACTCACCAATGATCACAGGAGTGTCTTTCGAAATAAAACGCTCTGCTAACTTATCTAAATCACTTCTTACCTGGGCAATGTCTTCCTCAGTCCCCCAGATTGTTACCGGGGTGCACCAGTCTACATCATGCGTAGCAACACAGAAAGGAGACGGGCTGTAATAATGAATAGAAAGAATGCATCTTCCTGCCGGATCTGAAGGCATATGATATCTTCTGTCACAGGTCTTTTTAATATCTGTATTATATCCGGCGATCAGTAAATGACGTTTTGCATTATTACCCCCGGATCCCCGTACTGTATCTACAAACAACTGGTTTAAGCCGTTTAAGATCTCATACTGTCTGGACATATCCACATCTGGAAAATACACCTCGTTCATGGATTCAAAGATTAGATGATCCCCGTAATCTTTAAAATGAGCGGCAATCTGTGACCAGACTTTGGCATATTTGGCACTGATCCCGCTGTAGTCTTTTCCGGCTTTGCGGATCCAGGATGTATCTGCTTCTCCGCCGTCATGGTGGATATTTAAAATCACATACATATCTTCTTCCATACACCAGTCCACTATCTGCTGTATGGCTGACATATACGCCGGATCAATGGTATTATTTTCCCGGATCCACTGTGCCCAGCTGACCGGCAGGCGGACTGTTTTAAAGCCGCCTTCCCGCACTTTGATAATAAAATGCTTTGTTACCGGGTCATTTCCCCATGCCTTCTCATACTCCTGAGGTGTAGTTGCAGTAATAAAAGAACCGATACTGTCAAAGGTGTTTCCTATGTTATATCCAAGTCCCATATCTTCTACGATCTGGGCCGAGGTCATTTCCCGTACCTGGCCATTTTTACCCAGATTTTCCGCTTTTGCCGTACCTGCCATCAAAGGAAGGCTGGCAGTTACCGTAAGCGCCACAGCCAGTACCTGGGCTGTGATCCGTTTCAGATATCCGAAGCTGCACTCTCTCATGTAATTTATCCCCCTATAGTTTTAAATGAATGCCATCGCTGATCCTTCATGGAAGGTAAGAATGGTATCCTTTCCCTCTGTTTTCGCTTCTGCCCCGCTTACACTGTGAATAAGCTGGTTTACAAGGCGAACTGTAAATGGCTTTTCACACCGCGCTTCTAAAAGGATCTGATCGCCACTTTTTACTGCACGAAGCTCTGCTTTCACTTCTCCATCCTGTCCGCAGACTTTTGCCCATGCCTGGGTCATTAGCTCATAAACACAAAATTCCACCTGATCCTCATAATCATAATCTGCCCTGCAATCACATCTTCCTACTGGAATAATGGAATCTTCACGAACATACAGTGGCATGCTTAAATAATCCTGCTCTTTTTTGATCCAGCGTCCTCCTTCTTCCTTTTCTCCTGTAAGGAAAGAAGTCCAGGTGCCCTGTGGCAGGTAAAATTCTGCCATTCCGTTTTTATTCAGTACTGGTGCTGCCAGCATACGTTTTCCCAACATATACTGAGCTGCCAGATAAGCACAGTTCTTATCCTCTGTAAATTCTGTAACCATACTGCGCATCATAGGCACACCTGTTTTTGATGTTTCTGCTGCCTGTGTGAAAAGATAGGGCATCAGCTTTGCCTTTAATTTTGCAAAGAAGCGGACTACATCCACTGCCTCCTCATCATAAGCCCAGGGTACTCTATAAGAAGTGCTTCCGTGAAGACGGCTGTGAGTAGATAACAGGCCAAAAGCCGCCCAGCGCTTATAAACATCCGCTGTAGATGTACTTTCAAAACCACCAATATCATGGCTCCAGTAACCAAAACCGGACATGGTAAGGGAAAGTCCACCCCGCAGGCTCTGTTCCATAGATTCATAATCAGACCAGCAGTCACCACCCCAGTGTACCGGAAATTTCTGTCCTCCTACAGTTGCAGAGCGGGCAAACAATACGGCTTCCCCTTTTCCTTTCTTTTTTTCCAGCAGTTCATACACGGTTTTGTTGTATAAATAGGTGTAATAATTATGCATCTTTTCCGGATCAGAATCATCAAAATAGGTTACATTCTCCCATGGAACGCGCTCGCCAAAATCCGTTTTAAAGCAGTCAACTCCCATATCTACTAACTTTGCCAGCTTGCTCTGAAACCACTCACAGGCTTTTGGATTGGTAAAGTCTACCACTGCCATTCCCGGCTGCCACATATCCCACTGCCATACATCACCGTTAGTCCGGCGGATAAAATACCCCTGCTCCATTCCTTCATCAAAAAGATCAGATTCCTGTCCAATATAAGGGTTGATCCATACACACACTTTAATGTTTTTCTCATGGATCCTTTTTAACATTCCTTCCGGATCCGGAAATACCCGGTTATCCCAAATCAGGTCACTCCAGTGAAATTCTTTCATCCAGAAGCAGTCAAAGTGAAATACTCTTAAAGGGATTCCACGGTCTAACATGCCATCTATGAAGCTCATAACTGTTTTTTCATCGTAATTGGTTGTAAAAGAAGTAGAAAGCCACAGTCCAAAGGTCCATGGTGCCGGAAGAGAAGGCTTTCCAGTAAGGTCTGTATAGCGCATCAGAACTTCCTTCATGGACGGGCCATTAAACAGGAAATAATCCAGGCATTCCCCGTGAACCGAAAATTCCACGCGGTTCACCTGCTCTGTGCCTACTTCAAAAGAGACTTTTCCGGAATTATTCACAAATACGCCATAGCCCTTATTGGTAAGGTAAAAAGGAATATTTTTATAAGACTGCCAGGTAGATGTTCCTCCATCCTCATTCCAGATATCTACAGACTGTCCGTTTTTTACAAAAGCGCCAAAACGTTCTCCCAGACCATAAACCAGCTCTCCTACACTTAAAAGGAGCTGCTGGCGCATATAGGTATCATCACTGCCTTTATCATAGGCATTACCCTTCCAGTCTGTTTTCATGCATGCAAGGTCACGTCCCCTGCTTGCTGTAAGAAGTTCCCCGTCCCTGTAGTACTCCATAAACCAGTTATTTTTGCCAATGACCAGTGACAGACTTCCGTTTTTAATGGTGAGAGTCTCCTGCGTTTCCTCTGTTTCAAGAGGCAGGTCACAATAGGTAAGGTCAAATTCCGGTCCCCTTTTCTGAACACCTTTGTAGCGGTATGTTTTTACCCGGAACACCTCCTTTGCAGGAGCCGTAATTTCCAGTGTCAGATTGATCCCGCCTAAGGTATCACCTCTGTGGTTGATCCTGTTAGTAGGCGCACAGATTGTCACCTTTTTTTCCTCTGTTCTTATAAAATATGCCTGCTGGGGCGCAAAACAGCCATATCCTTCTTTCTGGAGCCAGCATCCGTTTCCAAACTGCATCTTCATTCCCTCCCTAGATTTTCACAGGCTTTTATATCACCCTTTTCTTGCCACCATTATATCTGACTCTGCCTCACCTTAGAAACCGTGATAATTTGCTATAAATTACTTTACTTTTTAGACCTGCCAACTTATAATGAGGGCATGAAAATGCGTAATTTCTTTAAAGATCTCAGTGTTAAAAAACAGCTTTATTCCATATTTTTCTGTTTGTTTTTCCCATTTCTGGCAGTCAGTCTGTCCTTGCTTGCAACTTCCAGACACATGATGGTACGCCACTACCAGAACATTGTGGAAACAGATAATAACCGTATCCGTTCTGTCCTTTTTGGGGTAACTACCAATATCTACAACCTGTCAGAACAATTTGCAGATGATAATGAATTAAAGCAGATGCTAGACGCCTCTTATGAGGATCTCCAGCAGTTTTACCGTGTATACAACAGTTACGGAAAGCTGAACCGCACCTTAAAAAATGAGGCCATGCTTTCTGCCATTACTCTTTATACCGACAATAAAACCATTCCGAAAAATACATACATCCAGCCTATTACAGACGATATCCGGCAGCAGGACTGGTATACACAGGCCACCGGATATGCACAGCCTTTCTGGGATATCAGCATCCGAAAAGATTTTAATGAACGTGCTTATAAGGAGCTGTGCCTGTACCGCAGGATCATCATTCCCGGTTCCTGGAATTTCTGCATCATAAAATTTACAGTTAACTCCAACTATATCAATGCCCTTCTTAAAAGTGACGGAATGGATGTAGTTCTGGCCTTAGAAGATGGTCCTGTCTTTTACAGTTCTTTAAAAAACCTGGAAGATCAAACAGCCAGTGATCTGTGGGATACTGACCTTCTTTCTGATGCAAATGCCGGGGCAAACGTTGATTTTCTTACATTTGGCGGCTATAAAACCATGGGGATCCAGACCTATTATTCCCCTTACCGCACAGACAGCCATATCCTTACCGCTGTATTAAATACCCAGGCTCCCGAAGACCTGTTTCGGGTGACTGTCTCCTACAGCCTGATCATCCTGATTGTTTCCCTGACCCTTTTTATAGCTTTCGCCATTTTCGGAAGATATTTTACAGGAAGGGTACAGATCATCCGCAGCATGATCCATAGGGCCAGTAAAAAAGATTATTCCGACTCCCGCAGACTTCCGGGAGAAGATGAATTTTCTGCCATTTCTTCTGACTTAGAGCAGCTGATCCACCAGATCCGCAACCAGGAAAAGGAAGTTTACTCCATCCAGTTAGAAAAAGAGCAGTTAAAAAATGAACAGAAGGAAATGGAATTTAAGGTTCTTGCAAGCCAGATCAATCCCCATTTTCTCTACAACACTTTGGAAACCATCCGGATGAAGGCGTTTACTGCCGGAAACCGTGAAGTTGCCAAGGCAATTAAACTCTTAAGCAAGATCATGCGCTATGTTTTAGACAACACAGGAACGGTGATCGCCCCCCTTGCAAGAGAACTGGATTATATCCAGACCTACTTAGAGATCCAGAAGCTGCGTTTTCATGACCGTTTCTGCTATGACCTGACCATTGAACATGACCTTGATCCGGAATCTTATCTGATCCTTCCTCTGCTTTTACAGCCAATCGTGGAAAATTCCATCCGTCATGGACTGGAAGGATTAGAAAGCGGCGGACAGATCCACATTGTAATAGGCCGCGACAATGAAAACCTGCTGATCACTGTTTCTGATAATGGATGCGGCATGTCCACGGAGGAACTGAAGGCACTGCGTGAAAAACTTTACAGCCCTTCGGCGGACAGCACTGTAAGCATTGGAATGACCAATATTGAACGGCGCATTCATCTTTATTACGGAAAAGAATATGGCCTTTCTGTCAGCAGCTCGCCGTTGGCAGGAACCGTTGTGACCATCCGCCTTCCCTTAGTCCCTGCGGAAGGGACCTGATGTACTTAGCATTGACATTTCAGAGACACATTTTTAAGAAAGGAATCTTACTGACATGAATGTATTGATTGCTGATGACGAACCCAGTATCCTGGAAGGACTTCAATATATCATAGACTGGAATGAACTTGGATTTTCTATCTGTGCTACTGCTGTAAACGGGGTAGACGCACTGGAAAAGATTCTGAAGCTGGAACCAAATCTGGTACTGATGGATATCCGCATGCCGCGAATGAGTGGAATGGAAGTAATTGAAAATGCACGAAGAAATGGATTTGGCGGACGTTTTATCATACTCAGCGGCATGTCCGATTTTAAATATGCCCAGAAAGCCATGCAGCTGCAGACGGATTTCTACCTTACAAAACCCATTGACGAAGATGAACTGGAAGATGCTGTGAAAACATTAAAAGAACGTATTTTACAGGACCGTGCTGCCACCACCCACCTGGAAAAATACCGTGAAAAAGCAAGGGATACGATCTTACAGGACCTTCTTACAGGTAATAAACCGGAAAGCGGCTGGGATCTGTCCGATTTGAAACTGGAGGCTCCCGTTTACCAGGTGATCTTTTATGAAAGCTACAATCAGGAGGCTTTTCACCTGGACTGGAGCTTTGAAGAACTGTTTCATACAGCCGACTCTTCCAGCCTTTTTGATTCCATCCACTTAGACAATCAGAACGTGATCCTTTTAAAAGGTTCTTTTTCCATGGAACGTTTTGACAATATGCTGCGGCACTACCAGGAAAATCCACAAAAAGGTTCTCCTTTAGAGTCGCTGTTCCTTATGTGCGGCCGCAGGGTGCAGACACCGGATGAGATCCACATTTCCTATGAGGATGCAAAAAAACTGGCTTCCCGCCGTTTTTTCTGCAGTCCCTTACAGCACATCCTTTCTTATGAGGACCTTCCGCAGATGCCTCATACCCCAGGTGCTTTAAGCCCGGAGCTGGCAGAAACCTACAGCCGACGTCTTACAGATCTGATTCAGAGCCATAATCGGGCCAAAACAGCCTCTGTTCTCCAGGAATTACAGGAAATGATGTTTACTTCCGGCTGCGAAATCTTAAATATCAAGCATTTTCTGGCAGAGGTCTATCTTCAGGTAAAACAAAAACTGCAGCATCTTTATGGAACTTTGGATATTCCCGCCCCTGCTACAGCTTCTGCTATTACTTATATAGAAAATAAATTTTACCTTTATGAGATCATGCAGTTTATGTCCCAGCAGTTTGAGATCATCATGAACGCATTAGCTCCTGCCTCTGCTTCCAGTATTATTGATGATATTCTCTCTTACATTGAACATAACTACAAAGAAAGTCTGAAATTAGAATCCATTGCTCCTCTGTTCGGATATAACAGTTCCTATCTTGGAAAACTATTCAGTTCCAAAACAGGAACCACCTTCAATTCCTGGCTGGATCAGGTTCGCATCCGCCATTCAAAAGACCTGCTTTTAGATCCCTCTATTAAGGTCTATGAAGTATCTGAGCGGGTGGGCTACAAGAGCGTAGATTATTTCCACAAAAAATTTAAAAAATATGTAGGTGAAAGCCCGGCTGAGTACCGCAAGCATCTGTTATGACGCCCTGGATACGAATGTCCCTGCTGGAACTTCCCACATAGATTTTTACACCTGTCTTTTCCTGATACTTCTTTTTCATATCTCCCGTCAGGAAAAGGCAGATTTCTTTTTCTTCTCCTGCTTTTAACCAGATTTTCTTAAAATCAGCCAGTTCTTTTACCGGTTCCTTTATCTTAACCAGTTCTTCCTGTTTTTCCGATCCTACATACAGCTGGGCCACCTCTGCTCCGTCTACGTTTCCTGTATTTTTCACCTTTACATGGATCTTATAAGCATCTTCATTTTGTATTACCATAAGGTCGCTGTAGGCAAATTCTGTATAGGAAAGTCCATGGCCGAAACAAAATTCTACTTCTTTCTGGAATGTATCATAATACCGGTATCCTACCATTTTTCCTTCGTTATAATGAACTTCTTTTTTCCCTGCAAACTCTCCAAATACCTGCTCCGGACTGTCGGAAAGAACTACAGGAAATGTCTGAGGCAGTTTCCCTGAAGGAACCGTCAAGCCAAAAAGCACCTCTGCCAGCGCCAGACCGCCCTCACAGCCTCCGTACCAGCTATAGACAATGGCTTTTGCCTTTTTACTCCAACGTTGCATCTCCACCGGGTTTCCACCCACAAAAGCGATCACTGCATCCGAACAACATTCTAACAGTCCCTGTATAAGAATGTCCTGTTCATACGGAAGGATCAGACTGTCCCTGTCATGTCCCTCACAGTCTTCTACATGATCCAGACCGCCTATGTAGATCACCTGGTCATACTCGCCCTCTTTTGCCAGTTTTAAAGCAGCCTCGCGTTCTGCCTTTCTAAGCTGCGTTTTGATCTGTTCTGTTATTTTCTGCTCTTTTGGATTTCTTTCTGCTTCTTTTCCTGTCTGTCCACCGCCATTTTCAAGACTGGCTGCTTGCCAGTTGATTTCTTCTGCCTTTTTCCTCTGTTCTGTCATTTCCCCAATCATGGTATCTGGCAGATAACCTCTTGCAAAATCGATCTGGCAGTTTCCGCCCAGAACCATATGTAGCCCCATAAGAGGGGAGATTTCATAAAGAGCCTTGATCTCCGCACTGCCTCCGCCTAAGGCGTGAAGACGTTCCCCATTATCTCCTATTACCAGAAGTTTCTTTACTTTTTCTTTTTTCAGCGGAAGAACCTTTTCCTCATTTTTCAGCAACACAACAGACTCTCTAGCTGCTTTTAATACAGCTTCCCTGTGCTGCGGCGTATTATAAGAGCCTGCTTTTCTCTCTCCGCCTAACATGTGGAGCTTCTCCATAAGTTTTAAGATACGAAGGACTTTTTTATCGATCCACTCTTCTGGTATCTCTCCTGAGAGAACTGCCTTTTTTAAAGGCTCTGCCATATAATACTGGTCAAAATCATCGGTAACAGACATTTCCACATCCAGGCTGGACTTTGCCGCCTCTTTCGTATTATGGACACCGCCCCAGTCAGATACAACAACTCCTTCAAAGCCCCATTTCTTCCTTAAAACATCATCTAAAAGCTTTTCATTATGGCAGCAGTGAGCGCCCCACAGTTTGTTATAAGCTCCCATAACTGTATGGACACCAGCCCCTACTGCTGCTTTAAAAGCAGGAAAATAGATCTCATCCAGAACTTCATCTGAAACAACCGACTCCATCCACAGCCGTTCTGTTTCCTGGCTGTTTACTGCAAAATGCTTTACGCAGGCTGCTACATCCCACTGCTGGATTCCCTGAATGCAGGCTGCTGCCATTTTCGCAGTGAGAAGAGGATCCTCGCTGTAATATTCAAAGTTTCTGCCGCATAAAGGACTTCTTTTAATATTCACTCCCGGTGCCAGGATCACATCTTTTCCTCTTCCTCTTGTTTCCTCTCCTAAAACACTGCCTGCTTCATAGGCGATCTGTGGATTCCAAGTAGCTGCAATGGCTGTATTGCAGGGCAGATAGGTGACATAATCGTCTGAAAGCCTTATGCTTTTCCAATGGGCATTTTCAAACTCCGGCCGCACCCCCATAGGACCGTCAGAAAATTTAAGAGGAGGGATCTCAAGGCGCTTAACCCCTTCTGTGCGAAACAATCCCCCTCCATGGATCATTCCAATCTTTTCATCTAATGTAAGCTCCTTTAAAATAGCCTCCGGTGTTCTGCTTTGTTCCATATTTTTCCTCCTTCTTCCATTTCCATGTATGTTCTCTCTCATGTTTTCTTCATTGTAGCAATGGACCCTTTTTTCGACTACTGCAAAAATTCTCTATTTTTTCCTGTATTTTTCCGCCACTTTCTTCCATAGGAAAATTCGCGTACTCCCTTTAAAATAAATACCAACAGCAGCACCGGGCGCTGACATCCCCTGGTAAACGACCTTTTAGAAGTATTTGCCCACTTATTGCTGCTGTTATTTTTTATGGGAATCTTTTACAAAAATATATGCCGCAACGAAGGAGGGGCACACCATGCAGTATGGATTTTTTGATGATGAAAACCGGGAATATGTGATCACAGATCCAAAAACACCTCTTCCCTGGATCAATTATCTGGGGAATCAGGACTTTTTCTCCCTGATCTCCAATACCTGCGGAGGCTACAGTTTCTATAAAGACGCCAAGCTTCTGCGCATCACCCGTTACCGCTACAATAATGTACCAGCAGACACCAATGGCCGGTACTATTTTATCAATGACGGACAGGATATCTGGACTCCCGGATGGCAGCCGGTAAAAACAGAGCTGAATTCTTATGAATGCCGTCACGGATTAGGTTACAGCCGCTACACATCTTCTAAAAACCAGCTGCGTGCCTGCCTGACTGCTTTTGTTCCTTTGGATCAGCCCTGCGAGGTCAACTATCTTACTCTCACTAATGAAAGCAGCAAAGAAAAAGAGGTGGACCTTACTTCCTATGTAGAATTCTGTTTCTGGAATGCAGTAGACGATGCCACAAATTTCCAGAGAAACTTAAGCATCGGTGAAGTAGAGGTGGAAGGCAGCACCATCTACCACAAAACAGAATACAGGGAACGCAGGAACCATTTTTCCTATTATTCTGTTAATGTTCCTGTAAACGGTTTTGAAACCAGCCGGGATGCTTTTTTAGGTGTATACGGCAGTATTGAACGACCACAGGCTGTCCTTACGAACCAGTTCACCAGTTCTTTAGCAAGCGGCGGCGCTGTGATTGGCTCTCACCATATCCATCTACACCTGGCACCAGGTGAGACAAAAGACCTGATCTTTCTTCTTGGATACGGTGAAAACCCGGAAAATAAAAAATGGGAAGCAAAAGGCATTATCAACAAAATTCCTGCCAAAAAAGTACTCCTCGCTTTTCGTGAAAAAAAGCAGGTGGAAGATGCTCTTTCCCAATTAAAAGCATACTGGGAGAATCTTCTCTCCCGCTTCCGTGCTGAAAGCTGCGATGAAAAAATGGACCGCATGGTTAATATCTGGAACCAGTATCAGTGTATGGTTACTTTTAATATGTCCCGTTCCGCTTCTTATTTTGAGTCCGGCACCGGCCGTGGTATGGGCTTTCGTGATTCCTGCCAGGATCTGTTAGGTTTCGTCCATCTGATCCCAGAACGGGCCAGAGAACGTATCTTAGACATTGCTGCTACCCAGTTTGAAAACGGCAGTGCTTACCATCAGTATCAGCCTCTTACAAAAAAGGGAAATTCCGATATTGGAAGCGGCTTCAATGATGATCCTTTATGGCTGATCGCCGCTGTATCTGCCTACATCCGTGAAACAGGAGATCTGGGCGTTTTACAGGAGCCTACGGATTTTGACAACGATCCTTCCAAAGCAGCGTCTCTGTTTGAACATTTATATCGTTCTTTCCATTATACCTTAAATAACCTTGGACCACACGGTCTCCCCCTCATTGGCCGTGCTGACTGGAATGACTGTTTAAACTTAAACTGCTTTTCAAAGGAACCTGGCGAATCCTTCCAGATCACAGGCCCATCAGAAGGCCCCGTGGCAGAATCTGTATTTATTGCGGGAATGTTTGTAAAATACGGGAAAGAATATGCTAATCTGTGCCGCCTTACAGACCGAAAAGACGAAGCAGAACTTGCTGATGCAGCCGTCCGCCTTATGAAAGAGAAAGTAATAGAAAGTGGCTGGGACGGTGAATGGTTCTTACGTGCCTATGATGCTGCCGGAAAAAAGGTAGGTTCCCACGAATGTGAAGAAGGAAAGATCTACATTGAACCACAGGGCTTTTGTGTTATGGCGGGCATTGGCGCTTCACAGGGATTTGGTGAAAAAGCAATGGAATCCGTTCACAAATACTTAGAGACCCAATATGGCGTTATGATCCTGCAGCCTGCCTATGAAAGCTACCATTTAAACCTGGGAGAAATTTCCTCCTATCCGCCGGGCTATAAAGAAAATGCAGGTATCTTCTGCCACAATAATCCATGGATCTCCATTGCTGAGACTACCCTTGGCCACGGAGAAGCTGCCTACAACCTGTACCGTAAGATCTGCCCTGCTTATCTGGAAGAGATCAGCGAGATCCACCGCACAGAACCTTATGTATACTCCCAGATGATTGCAGGAAAGGATGCACCAAAATTCGGAGAAGCTAAAAACAGCTGGCTCACCGGCACAGCAGCCTGGACCTTTGTAAATGTCTCACAGTATATCCTTGGGATTCGTCCGGAACTTGCCGGTCTGTCCATTTCCCCCTGCTTACCGGCTCACTTAAAGGATCTGACTGTTACAAGATACTTCCGGGGCCAGATCTACAAGATCCATATAACTAACCTTGCAGACGGTATTTGTAAACATACTTCCCTTACCGTAAACGGCGCTTTTTTAAACGGAACAGTCATCCCTTACGAAACCGTAAAAAATGCAACCGATGTGATCCAGGTAGAAGCGGTTGTAAGCTAGAATATCCTGCCAAAAACCTGTAAAGACATAAAACGGAGCTTATCAGAAAATCCTGAAAGCTCCGTTTTTTATATATGTTTTATTTTTCCAGATGATCTGTATATTGCACCAGAATCACATCTTTTCCAGGGATCACTATTTCTCCATTTTCAGGAATCTTAAAGTTTCCTTCTCCTACAAGCACCTGTCCATTTACAGGGATCACCGCTTTTTTCGGTTCTTCTGTATGGTTTAATAAAAAGAGGAAACGTCCATTTTCATTTTCCCGGACTGTGGCTTCCATACCCTTTTCACTGGTACATACAGGTTGTACTCCTGCTTCCTTTGTTACTTTTTCCAGAAAATGAAAATAAAAGTCTGCATTGGAACGGGCTGCCACATAGTAAGCCTTTCCTTTTCCAAAATGATTTTTTGTAAGTGCAGGCATTCCGGCATAAAAATCACTGGTGTATTCTCCCAGGCTTTCTGCTCCTTCACAGTGCAAAAGGTCACAGATCACTGTTGCCGGAAAAGTTTGATCTTCCCAGAAAAAGGTATTTTCCTTTCCCTCCGGCAAAGCATCCGACTCTTCTACCCAGATTCCTAAAATATCCCGTAATCTTCCCGGATAGCCCCCAGTGATCACCCGGTCATTTTCATCTACCAGGCCGCTTAAAAAAGTAGTAGCAAAAGTACCACCCTTTTTTGTAAAGGTACGGATCCTTTCATCTGCATCCTCTGCTGTCATATACAAAAGAGGGGCAACCACCAGGTCATATTTTTCTAAAGGGTCAGACCAGCTAATTATATCTACTGAAATGTGCAGGTTCTCAAAGGCTCTGTAATAATTTAGGATTTCATCTTTATATTTTAACAGACAGCTTGGCCCTGCACTGTATTCCAAAGCCCACCAGTTGTCCCAGTCAAATATAATGGCTGCTTTTGCAGGTGTTTTAGCGCCTGTTAAAAGATTCCCTAAACCTTCCAGTTCTTTTCCCAAAGCCTGCACTTCCCTGTAAACACGGGTATTTCCATTTCCCACATGGTCGATCACTGCCCCATGCATCTTTTCACAGGCGCCAATGGAACGGCGCATCTGAAAATACATTACGGAATCAGAACCATGGGCCAGTGCCTGATAGCTCCAAAGACGCATGACTCCCGGTCGTTTCAGTTCATTGTAAGGAAGCCAGTTGGTCACACTTGGAGTCTGTTCCATAAGCCAGAAAGACTGACCATTTTTTACCCCGCGCATCAGATCATGGTTAAAGGCAATATCCTCAAAACTGTCCTCATTCGCCGGATAATTATCCCAGGAAACAAAATCAAGCTCTTTTGCCCATTTTCTGTAATCCAGTGGTTTATATGCGCCCATCAGATTGGTGGTTACCGGAATATCCGGTGTTATTTCCCGGATCGCCTGGATCTCTGCTTTGCAGCACTCTAACATGCTGTCGCTGTTAAACCGCCTGTAATCCAGAGAGATTCCCTGAAACATAGTGCGGTCATAAGCAAAATGTTCACTTAAAAGATTAGGAAGAACGATCTCATCCCAGTCATAAAAAGTATGGCTCCAAAAGGAGGTATTCCAGGCTGCATTTAAAGCATCCAGAGTCTTATATTTTCTCTTTAGCCATACTCGGAATGCCTTTTCACAGTTTTCACAGTAGCATTCCCCGCCATACTCATTGGAAATATGCCAGGCTGCAATACGATCATCATCCTTATAACGTTCTGCCAGCTTTCCTGCCAACAGCACAGAATATTTCCGGTAAGTGGGACTGTTTGGACAGGAATTATGCCGTCCTCCGAATTTGCGCTTCATACCATTAAACTCTGTACGCAGGATGTCCGGATACCGCTTTGCCATCCAGGCCGGATGAGCTGCTGTGGAAGTGGCAAGACACACCTTTAAACCATGCTTTTTTGTCAGTTCCATAATCTTATCCAGTCTGGAAAAATCATAAGTTTCCTCAGAGGGCTGCAAAGCTGCCCAGGAAAACACATTGATCGTCACAATATTGATATGGGCTGCCTTAAGCAGCCTCATATCCTCTTCCCATAATGTTTCCGGCCATTGTTCCGGATTATAATCCCCGCCAAAAGGGATTCCTTTTATTTTTACCTGTGGTCTCATTTTACCGTACCTGCCTTTAATGCCTCTTCTCTTGCTGTCTGCTGGTCTTTTGCGTTTTTCATATCCACTGCATAAACCTGGTCATAGCCAAGCCCCATAGCTGTGTCATACATTAATTTCTGCAACTGATCAAAAGTTTCCTGGTCCTCTGCATAGACCATCTGCCAGGAATAATCAATGATCGTAGATTTACACTGGTTTCTTAAAGCCGTGATCTCGGAATCTTCCTCAGGCTGCACATAAGGACTTCCCGGCGCTACTAAAAGCATCTGGTTTTCCTTCAGATATTCCATGGTATCCTTTGCGCCGTAGACTTCTCTCCACTCTCTGGATGTAACTGTATCTAATTCCTCTCTTACAGAATCCCACAATTCATACTGATAAGGCTCGTTGGTCCTTGGATCCGTATCTGTTAAATGAAGAGTTCTGTAGCCTAACTGGCTGATGCCGTTTTTCCAGGATCCGCCGCCCCATTCCTGCGGCACCTGGGCATCTCCCTGGAAAAAGGCTTCCTTTCCAAAATTCGTAAGATAAGGTGCTCCGTCTGCTCTCTGTTCCCAGGTAAGTCCTTCCGGTCCTGCAGAACCGCTGATTCCCGCCTGGATCAGGCTGATCCCTTCCGGTGAGTACATCCAGTCTATAAAATCCGCCATTCTCTGAGGGTCTTCTGCTTTTGAACCGATCATTGCCACAGTTCTTGCATCTCCCCTGGAATAACATCCATAGGAAAAGATCTTCATATCCTCTACAGGAACATACATAAAGCCTTTTCCTGCGTCTGTACGCTCTTTTGTATTATAAGCAGACTGTCCCAGCCATGGCCACAGAGAAAGAAGTACCTGTCCCTGTTTGTACTTTGTGAAAATCGTATCATAGTTCTGGGTGGTTGACTCCGGATCCACTAGTCCCATCTGATTGGCCTTATAGAAAAATTCCAGTGCCTTGGAATACATGGAATCCGGGGCGATCACGCTTTCATAATCAGAACCATCTGCCTTTGCAAGCACGAATCCCATTTCATCATAACCATAAAAGCAGGGGATGATCTTTGCGTTGTTCATCATACTGGCATCCCAGTCCTTAAACAGGGAAATGGCATATACCGGCTTTCCATCCTCTGTAGTCGGGTGAGCATCCTGCATCTGCTTTAACACCTGTAAAAGCTCATCCAGGTCTTTGATCTTCGGGCTTCCGATTTCCTTGTATACATCCCACTGAAGATAGGTTCCAAAAGTCGGTTCCATTCCTTCACTTGGGGTATCTGCTGTCTGGAAGGAAATGTCAGAAGGAATCGCCCAGATTCCATCTTCTTTTACCAGAGAACTGTTTATTGTTTCAATGGCATCCATGCAGGCATTTAAATTTTCCATTCCTGCCATGTAAGGCGTCATATCCTGGATCAGACCTGCTGTAACCATATCCTGAAGACGTCCGTTGGCAGTTCCGGCAATTACAATATCTCCCAGGTCTCCTGCTGCAGAACGGGTCTGAAACAGTGTATCACCACCGCCTGCTACATTGGGCGCAATAATATTTAACTCCATATCAAACTTCTGTTTTACATACTCTGCAAACCACCCAGACTGAATCCCCTGGAAATTACTCTGACTGCAGAAAAGATCAATAGTAATAAATGTATCATATTTACAGTTAGGATCTGTCGATCCCTGTCCTGTGCTTTGAGCAGTGACTGTTTTTTCACCGCTGCCACAGGCAGCAAGCGCTGTCATAGAAAGGGCTAGCAGCAAAGCCATCCATTTTTTTCCTGTTATTTTCAAGTATTGGTTCCTCCTCACATCACAATATCTTCTCAATCTAAAAACATTAACCCTTGACTGCTCCCATCATAATTCCCTTTACAAAATGTTTCTGGAACATAGGATAAATAAACAAAATAGGCAGAACTACCACAACAGAAACGGTCATACGGATAGACGTTGAGGTCTGCTGGGTTGCTAAGGATGCCATGTTCATGGCACCGCCGCCGCTGTTTTTTACTGTCATTGCCAGAGAACTTGCCTGGTTGATATACTGATAAAGAAGATACTGAAGGGAATATAATTTCTGGTCTGTTATGTAGATCAATGTATCCTGGAAGGAATTCCACTGTCCCACGGCTGTGAAAATAGCAATGGTTGCCAGGATCGGGGTACATACAGGAAGGATCACTTTCCAGAATATCATAAGGACACCGGCTCCGTCCAGCTCTGCTGCCTCCTGTAAAGATTTTGGCAGTGACTCCACATAGGTCTTTACCAGGATAATGTTAAATGGCTGTACAATGGTAGGGATTACATAGACCCAGAATGTATTGGTCAGATGCAGGTTTTTCATGGTGATAAACATAGGGATCATACCTGCATTAAAATACATGGTAATCACCACAAAACGATACCAGAACTTTCTTCCCCACATCCGCTCCTGGGTAAACATAAATCCCATAAACGCAGATGCCAAAACAGAAAACAGCGTTCCAAGAACCGTTCTGGCAACAGAGATCACTGCCGCGTTAAAAATACCATTTAATTTTAATACCTGTTTGTAATTATCTAAATGAAATCCCTTTGGGAAAAATAAGATCTCTCCAGCCGCGCTTAGATCATTGGCGCTTAATGTGTTAATAATCAGATAATAAAAGGGATAGGCACAGATCAGTGTAAGCAACCCAAATACCATATAATTAAAAACACCAAATACCTTATCCTTTCCCGTATGTCTTCTTTTGCATTCCATACCGGTTCTCCTTTTTTCCAGTTTTTTACATTTTTACTATTTCCTGCTACACCAGGGAAACACCTCGAAGCTTCTTTGAAATGCCATTGACAGCCATAAGAAGAGTTACACTGATCAGGCTCTTTAACATACTGATGGCAGTTGCCAGAGAAAGGCTGCTTCCTGTCATACCAATGTTATAAACATACAGATCCAGTACCTGGATGTGAGCCTTATTAAATGCATTCTGAAATACAAAGTACTGATCCATACCATTATTTAAGAAGTTTGCAACAGACAGCATCAGCATAACAAAGTACGTAGGCATCAGTTCCGGAATGGTGATATAGCGCATCAGCTGAAATCTTCCTGCACCATCCACACGGGCCGCCTCATACATTTCCTGATCAATTCCTGCAATGGAAGCCAGGTACATGATGGCGCCCCAGCCCAGTCCCTTCCATGTACTCCACAGCAGCATGGCAATATATGTATGTGAATCACTGTCCAGGAATTTAATGGGTTTTAAGATCACTCCCAGATTTTGTAAAACGGTATTGACCATACCTGTATTGGAAAACAGGCAGAAGGCAACTGCATATACCAAAACCCAGCTGATAAAGTTAGGGATGGTGGTCAGTGTCTGTACCATTTTCCGGAACCACTTGCATTTGATCTCATTTAAAAACACTGCAAAAAACAGCGGAAGTACCGATGTTGCAATGTTTAAAAAACTCATGGCAAAGGTATTTCTCATTACATTAAATAACTGCCTCACCTGAGCTGGATTTCCAAAGATCATCTTAAACCAGCGCAGTCCCATAAAATTACACTGGGATAATTTTAACGGCGGCTTATAGTCATAAAATGAATAGATCCAGCCGTGAAGCGGAAAGTATGAAAAAGCAAAACACAACAGCAAAAATGGCAGCATGTACAAAAACATGCATTTCCCCTGATCAAACTTCTTTTTTTTCGGTTTTTCTTTCATGGCAATTCCCCCTGTACTATTTTTCTAAAGTATAGCATGGTGATTTTGATGCCAGTACCCCTCCTTTTTCAGAAATAATATAGTAATTTTTCCACTCTCTTATTTTTACTGTATTTTTTCTGCCTTTTTCCTTCTACTTTTTATACCTGTTTCTTCCTATAATATTGTACAGTAATCATTGTTTTACTGATCCGGGAGGAATCACTTGTATGAAATTCAACTTAAATACACCTTTTTTCCAGTTTATCAACACTGCTTTTGATTTTGTTGTGTTAAATATCTGCTTTATTCTGACCTGTCTGCCTGTTTTTACCATTGGAGCAGCTCTTACTGCCCTTTATACAGTAACTATGTCAGAGGCAGAAGAAAAAGGCCTTCCTTTTACCCAAACCTACTTTCACACCTTTAAAAGCTGTTTTGTCCGTTCCAGCCTTTTATTTCTCGGCTGCACCAGCCTGGGCGCCCTGCTTCTTTTCTGCCTGTTTTTCTGGCTTTCTTTTGAAAGTCTCCTGGCGCTGATCCCCTGCGTCCTTTCCCTGGCAACCCTGATCGCACTTGGGATCTGCCTGATCTATCTATTCCCCCTTTTGGCCCGCTATGAGTGTTCTTCCAGGCAGCTTTTATTTAACGCACTTTTTATCGGCACCTCCCACCTGCCTGCTACCGGACTGTTTGCTGCCATCCTTGCAATTGTCAGTCTGCTCTTTAAGATCTGGTATCCGGCACGTACTTTTATGCTTCTTATGGGCTTTAGTTTCCTGGCCTACTGCTTTAGTTTTCTGTTTCTTAAAATCTTTAAAAACCAGGAAATAGTTGGTCATAATTAATGCATGCAGCAAAATATTCACAATTTTATTTGTTTTTGGTCTTGGTTTTTATCACTTTTTAAACGTCCCATTTTCTCCAAAAGTGCTATAATTGCGAACTTCACGGATTCAGGTTATATATAAAATAAGGACGACAAGCTTAATCTATAAGCTCATCGCCCTTACCCATCATAAAAGGAACTTGTCGTCCCTATTTTCTTTCTTCTCCTTCAAATGTCATATTCCAGGAATCTTTGATATCATCCATGACCTGCAGCTTATCATATGCCAATAAAAAGCAGATTCAGAAAGTTTCCATAATAAACAGCACCTACCAATTCTTCTTTAATTTTGTATTCCAGCTTACAGAATATGGATTCCACTGGCTTGCTTTCAGGTTTTCATACAGTTCTTCTCTTTCACCGGAACTGTCACCTGTGGTTTCTTCATATCCTTCCAGATAGCTTTCTACAAAAGCATCCCAAGAATCAAAATGCTCCTGAATCTCTTTTGCCACTTCTAATGCCTTATCTAACGCTTCTTTTTCTGTATAATAATCTGCCAGATAATAAAATCCCAGATTGGACTCTGCACGACTGTAATCCCAGGCAGAACCACTTTCTTTAGCTGAATTCAGAAGTTCTTCCAGTGCATCATCAGCCGATGCCTTATCAGTAACACTCCAGCTCTGTTTTAACATCTTTCTTGTCTGTTCTCTGGTGGTCTTATCAATCTCTGCCCCGCTCTCCTCTTTGCCATCTAATTTTAAGCTGCCGCCAAAAGCCCTGATATTTCCGCCATTGTGCTTTGTAAGAATAGCATAGGTAGCATTGATCCACTGAACTGTTTTATTGTTCATATATGGATTGGCTGTTTTGTTCAGATACTGCTGTCTGCTGCTGATCGCTGAAAAATCAGAATCCGTACGGTCTTTACTTTCTCCTGACTTCTTCGTTGCAGACGGGACCACCGCTCCCCTTTCATTAAAGACATATATCTTTCCGTCAATCTCCCGCTCACAATTCTTTAATAAATAGCCATCTTCATCCAGATAGAACCACTGGTTTCCTGATTTACGGAATGCATTTACCACTCTGGTACCATCATCTTCATAATAGGCATAGGTGTCGCCTTCTTTCTGCCAGCCGGCAAATGCAGTTACAGGGCTGATTACTGCCAAACTACAGACCAGAAATATCATACTTCCCATATGCCTGAAAAATTTTCTATCCATATAATCTCTTCCTCTCGTTTAAGCTCAATCACAGTATAACACAGGCTTTTCTATTTTCCAACTTACACATTTCTGACGAAATTCTTTCAGTCTGTTCGTCCCTCGTTTTTGATTGTGTATTTTTTGTCATTTTTTTGTGCATTTTTTATCATTCATTACAGAATTAAATACATCCTTTTAGGCACTGGTCACAAAACAGATTCTATGGTACAATGTACCCGTAAAAAAGAATAAATACTATATATGATAGAGTATGGAGGTTTTATAAATGGCGTTACATGTTATGGATGAAGCGAACCGTTGTCTGGGATGTAAGGTTCCCCAGTGTCAGAAAGGATGTCCCATCGGCACTCCTATACCGGAAGTCATCAAGCTTTTAAAAGCAAATAAATTAGATGAAGCAGGAAAAATGCTTTTTGAAAATAACCCACTGACCACAGTATGCAGCCTTGTCTGTAACCACGAAAACCAGTGCGAAGGTCACTGCGTTCTAGGGCGAAAAGGCGCTCCGGTCCATTTTTCTACCATTGAAAGCTATATTTCCACTACTTATGCAAATAAGATGACCAAAGGGCCTGCACCTTCCAATGGAATGCGTGCTGCTATCATCGGTTCCGGTCCTGCCGGCCTTACTATTGCTGTTATCCTTGCAAGATACGGTTATGACGTAACTATTTTTGAGGGGAAGGACAAGATTGGCGGTGTCCTGCGCTATGGTATCCCGGAATTCCGCCTTCCAAAATCCGTTCTGGATGACTTTAAATACCGGCATCTGGATCTGAAAGGCATCAAATTCCGCCCGAATACCCATATTGGTGGTTCCATCGGCATTGATGACCTGTTCCGTGACGGCTACAAGGCAATTTTCGTTGGAACCGGTGTATGGAAACCAAATGCCCTTCATATTAAAGGAGAAACTCTGGGAAATGTCCACTTTGGCATCAACTATTTAAACAACCCGGACAGCTACCAGTTAGGAAAGCGTGTGATCGTCATCGGTGCTGGGAATGCAGCTATGGACGTTGCCAGAACTGCTATCCGCAAAGGCGTGCAGGAATTGACCTGCTTCTCTATTACCAAGCAGGTAGCTGCCAGCAAACACGAGTTCAGCTACGCTCAGTTAGAGGGTGTTCAGTTTGAATATAATATGGCACCTGTGGAGATTACGGATGACGGAGTTCTTTTTAAGGATGTAATTGAAAATGAAGACGGCACTTTTACCGATGTTGCGGACTCCACCCATTTCTTCCAGGCTGACAGTGTGATCATTTCCATCAGTCAGGGACCGCAGAACCGGATCGTCAACACCACAGAAGGTCTGGCCGCTACCAAAAAAGGCCTGTTAGTAGCTGACGCAACCGGTCACACTACCCGTCCAGGCATCTTTGCTTCCGGTGACGTTGTAAATGGTGCGCGCACGGTAGTTGAAGCAGTTGCACACAGCAAGGTGGTGGCTGAATCCATGCACCAGTATATGCAGAGTTTGAAGGATACAGAATAAAACTATAATTTTCTTGAAAATCTTATAAACAAAGAGTATAATCGGGGATGTTGCGAACTGTCATAAAAATGACAAACAATCTTTGTAAATGTATATATTTTTAACTTTCATCAATCTACACAAAGAAAAGAGAGTATTGTTATGAATCAGAAAAAGGTCACCCTTCGTGGAGAACTGGCTCTGCTGATCGTTATCATCATCAACAGCCTTGGCGTTGTGTTAATGCTGCGTTCCGGCTCCGGTATTTCCGCTATTTCCAGCGTTCCTTACGCATTTTCCCTCGTATTTCCAGCTTTGACCCTTGGCACCTGGACGTATATTTTTCAAGGACTTTTAGTTTTAAGCCTGATGATCTTAAAAAAGCGTTTTATTCCCAGCTACCTGTTCAGCTTTGTAGCAGGTTTTGCCTTTGGAAAAATGATGGATATCCATGAACTTTGGGTCAATACACTGCCTCTTACTATCCCACTTCGGGTATTTTACTTTGCAGCAAGTTATCTGATCCTCTGCTTCGGCATCGCCCTTTCCAACCGCTGCAAACTTCCGGTCATACCGACGGATCTATTCCCAAGAGACCTGTCCCAGATCATTAAATGCCCTTATTCCAAAGTTAAGATCACCTTTGATGTAACCTGTCTTTTCCTTACCGCCTGCATGACCTTCCTCTGTCTGGGACACATTTCCGGTCTTGGTATCGGCACAGTTGCAGCTGCGTTTACTATGGGAAAAATGATTGGACTGATCGGAGAGGCCATTGACAAGAAAGTAGAATTTGTGTCTGTATTAAGTAAGTAAAAACTGTGCATAAATGCATCAAAAGCTGCCATCGCAGGCAGCTTTTTTTCATGTTAATTTTAGAGCACACTCGACGCAACAGTAGATGGTTGCCAAGGCACATTCTCGCGCACTCCCATCAGGTCAGAGCCTTCATTTCTCTGAATTTTGTCCGTTCCATTTTCTCTTTCAGAGCCATACGGATATCCGTCGGGCTTTCTTTTACCAGACGTTTTTTTTCCACCAGGCATTCTCCGGCTACATATACATCCCTCACATTGGAAGCAAAGGCACTGTAGACTATGGCTGAATAAGGGTCGTATACAGGGAACATGTTCGGGGAGTCGGTTTCTATGATCACCAGATCGGCCTCTTTTCCAGGTTCTAAGGAACCGGTCACATTACCTAATCCCAAAGCTTTGGCTCCCTCAATTGTCGCCATTTTTACAATCTCTTTTGCCGGGAAAGCACTTCTGTCTTTCAATGTATTTTTATGAAAATTCTCACACATACGCATCTGAGTGAACAAATCTAATGTGTTTCCGCTGGCAGGCCCGTCTGTGCCAAGGCCTACATTTACTCCAAGACTGCGAAGCAGAGCCACCGGCGCTACTCCTTTAGCGGCCTTGGTGTTAGAACCGATGCAGTGGGCAACATTTGTTTTCGTTTCTGCCAACAGCCTGCAGTCCTCTTCTGTCAGACGTATGCTGTGAGCCGTCAGCGTATGTGACCCCAAAAGCTCCAGGGAATTTAGATACTGCACCGGTGTCATCTGGTATTTTTCTGCCAGACAGGTCATCTCATAATCCATTTCCGCAGTATGGAGAGTAAATATCGTATTGCCCTTTTTATCCTCCTCCAGTGCCATTCTCATATGTTCCCCGCTGCATGTAGTGGTCCCATGGGGAGTCAGAGCTCCTTTTACTCTCGGGTGATTTTTATAAGCCCGTATCAGATCTCGGCCCCGCTCCAGTGCTTCCTCTGCACAGGCAGCATCACAGGTAGCATCTTCCATTACTGTTTCCCCTGCGATCCCCCGAATTCCCATATGATCCATAACACGGGCTACTTTTTCTTCAAAATAATACATGTCAAGAACAGTAGTCACACCAGAAAGAAGCAGTTCACAAATACCATATCTGGCAGATGCTACTGCCAGTTCTGCATCCATTGCCTGGGACTCCATGGGAAGTAAAAATACCCGCAGACGGTCCTTACAGTCATCTCCCAGACCCCTGAAGGGGATCATTCCCAAGTGACTGTGGGTATTGACCATTCCCGGCATGATGATTCCTCTGCCTGCATCCTTTTGTGTCCATGTCTCTCCCCGTTGGGTCAAAGCCGCCTTTTTCGCCTTTAACACACACTCAGGCCCTGCTTCCAGAATCTTTGTTCCATCTATTATCACATAACCATGATCCCACACATGCATCTGCTGGTCCATAGTCACCACAATTCCGTTTTGAATGATCGTTTTCACTTTCAGATCCTCATTCCGTTTTTATCAAAATATCTTTGGATCAGAGGCACTTTCTCCTGTGATTTAACCTCTAACATACCAAAATCTGTCAGCTTCAGTCTTGGAGAAACAGGAAGACACAAGGTAGACAGGGACATGATCACATTGTTATTGTTATAACCAAGATCTTCCATAGCCTTTCGCACCTGTCCCAGCTGTTTTCCCAGTACCTGGACCGGCTGATCCGATAATATACCGCCTACCGGAAGAGGCACCTGGGCCGCCAGCTTTCCGCCTGCATACACTACATAGCCTCCCTGAAGTTCTCTCACCTGTTTCTGGGCAAACTCCATATCTTCCTCCCTGTTCCCCATAACAAGAAGGTTATGGCTGTCATGGGACCAGGTAGTAGCTGCTGCCCCCTGCTCTTTAAAGGTACCTTCTACCAGCGCTTTGGCAATATTTCCATTTTTTCCATGGCGTTCATACACCACCGCCAGGGACAGTCCGGCTTCCTTCCAGCAGATTTTTCCGTTTTTAA
Organism: bacterium; assembly: GCA_963621525.1. Taxonomy (GTDB): domain Bacteria; phylum Bacillota; class Clostridia; order Lachnospirales; family Lachnospiraceae; genus Enterocloster. The sequence goes on from CAVFER010000013.1 coordinate 28,408, forward strand.
TGGATAATCTCCGTGTAACCGGTGTTGTGGCAGTGCCAAAATCCGATATCTTTATCACATTTACCTCCGCAAAAGCAGCCTCAGAAACTTCTGCCTGAATCTGAAAATCCTCTTTTGCAGCTTCCCTGCAATGAACGGAATGATAAAAATGTTCCGGGAAATCTCCTGCGGAAAAATCCTTTTGTCCCTGATTTTCAACCTGTATTACTGTGTATATATCTGCTTTCTTCTCTTCCAGTACGCCTTTTTCATACACACATCGTCCCTTTTTAAATACCATAACTGGCTGCATTTCTTCAAGGGACTCAAAAAGTGCAAAATCCGCTATCTTTCCAGGAGCGATCATCCCTCTATCATCTAAATGCATCCGTCTTGCAGGCGTCCAGGTAGCACAGTAAATTGCCTTTTCCACAGGCATCCCAGCCTGGGCAGCCGCCTTTATGATCCCGTTTAACTGTTTTTTTACCAGCTTATCTGCCATGGTATCGTCTGTCACCAGAGCTATATTTTCATATAGCTGATTTTCACAGACCACCTTTACCACCTCAGGGCGCAAAGACTTAAGCTGCAGTTCTAAAAACATACCAAGATCTGTCTTTTCCAACACGGACTCAGGTGTCTGCTGGGTATGGTCTGCATCCACTCCTTCGTAGATAAATCGGTTCAGATCTTCACCGGAAAGCCCCGGACAATGGCCCTCAATACGCATCAAAGGTGCTTCTTCTTTACAAAGTCGGATCATTTCCCTGGTCTTACTATACCTATCGGAACTAAGATCCTTAAAATTCATGATCTCACCAAGGCAGAGCACTCTCGGATCCGAAGCCATTTTCTTCGCATCCTCCGGATAAAGAGAAGCTCCCGACGTCTCTAGTGTTTCATTCGTAGCCGGTACACTGGAAGGGATCGCCCAGAAAATATCCTGCTCTGTATTCTGGCTCATAAAGCTTTTTATTCCTTCCATGCCAAATACATTAGCAATTTCATGGGCATCTGCCACGATGGTAGTTACACCATAAGGAAGTGTGGTCCTGGAAAACTCTACTGGTGTAGTCATAGAGCTTTCAATGTGCATATGGATGTCGATCAGACCCGGTATCATATATTTTCCCTGAGCGTCAATGGTCTTTACCCCAGGATAAATAATTGCAGGGGAAACGCAATAAAACTTTTCCCCTGCAACTGCCACATCCCGCTTTTCAAAACACTGTCTGTAGGTCATAAAGACGTTTGCGTTTTTAATAATAAGATCAGCGGTCATATATTCTCTCCTACTGGTTGATTGTTCTGTTCCACTGGTCAATCCAGTTGTTTAAGATCGGATTTACAAAAGAATAATCCACAACCTTTGCATTGTCAGCAGTCTCGCCGTAGGTCATATTCTTTGCTTCTTCCTCTGTAAATGTAACTTCCTTGTTAGTAGGAGCCTCATTTAATGCCTTACCAGTCTTGGTCTGCAGTTCTGGGCTGATACGATAGTTTAAGTATGCATAAGCCAATTCTTTGTTCTTGCAGTTCTTGGTAATGTTAATAGTATTGAAGTTTGCGTAGGTTCCTTCTGGAGTTACATATACCAGATCCGGATTTGCCGCTACAATGGTAGGAACACCGAAATCACCTACAACAGCTGCTGCTACTTCACCAGAAGTAAACATGTTGATCAGGTCAGAAGACTTTGTATAAGTCTTAACAAGGTTTGGTTTTAACTCAGCTAATGCCTCAAAAGCAGCCTTGCCTTCGTCCTCTGCTACAGGAGTACCAGCATGATCACCTGCTACATAAACCATAGCCGGTCCAAAGGTAGTTGTGATCTCAGGAATAGAAACCATTCCTTCCAGACGTGAGTCCCACAGATCATCAAAACTGTTGATTTCAAAACCAGTCAGTTCCGGGTTATAAATAATACCGATGCTGTTAATGGTATACGGAATACCCTGTCCATTTTCAGCCAGCTCTTTTGCAGCCGGAATCAGGTTGTCTGCATTTGGGATCTTGCTTAAATCAATGGTATCGAAAAGGCCTTCATCTGCACCCTTTGCAGTCATAGCCTGGGAAAGTTCGATCACATCAATGGTAGACTCGCTGTCTGCAGCCAGTTTGGTATAACGATCATTTGTGCCGCCCGTTTCGGTTACGATCTCGCATCCATATTCCTGCTCAAAAGGAGTGTATACCTCATCCTCAGAAATATCTTCGCTCAGTCCATAAGTAGAAAGAACCAGCTTACCGTCTCCCTTAGGCGCCTCTGTATCATTTGCCTGGGTGTCTGCTACGGTCTGTTCGTTGGCATCTGCTGCCTTATCAGAGGTAGATGCGCCACCGCATGCAGATAACATCATTGCTGCACAAAGTACTACTGCTAATTTCTTTTTCATAATAATTCTCCTTCTTTTTATATAAATATTTTTTATCTTTTTACCAGGATCAGCTTATCCTCCGGAAGATACAAATGGAGCATATCGCCCTCTTTAAACACATAGTCTGTACCCATATTTACCTTTAAAACACCGGCTGCTGTCTCCACCTCATACTGATAGCTCTTTCCAAGGAAGGTACGAACACCTACTTTGCCGCTTAGTACATTTTCAGAAAACTTATCATCTGCCAGACGGATATCATCCGGACGGATGGTTGCTGCATATTCTCCACTTTCTAAGTCCATAGCTGTCTTAAATAAAGTTCCGTCTGCTAAAACATACCTATGGTCTGCCTTTTTCTTTACATCCAGGAAATTCTCAAATCCAATAAAACGGGCTACAAACTCCGTTGCAGGTCTGCGGTAAATATTTTCCGGTGTATCATACTGTTCGATGACACCGCCGTTCATAACAGCCACTTTATCGGAAATAGAGAAACATTCCTCCTGATCATGGGTTACAAACAATGTAGTAATACCTAACTTTTTCTGCAGCCGCTTAATCTCCACACGCATGGAAAGACGCAGCTTTGCATCCAGGTTGGACAGCGGTTCATCTAATAAAAGAAGCTTCGGTTCAATAACCAAGGAGCGTGCCAGAGCCACTCTCTGTCTCTGACCACCTGACATCTGTCTTGGAAAGCGGTTAGCCAGATCACTAAGACCGCATACTTCTAAAATATCCTTTACTTTCTTATCGATCCGTTCTTTATCCATTTTTCTGGTGCGAAGGCCAAAGGCCACATTATCATACACGGAAAGATGTGGGAACAAGGCATAGCTCTGAAATACCAGTCCAAAATTTCTCTTATGGACCGGAACCTTTGTCATATCCTCTCCGTCTAACAAAAAGCTTCCGCCCTGTGGATCAATAAAACCGGCTACTACACGAAGGGTAGTGGATTTTCCGCAGCCACTGGGGCCAAGTAAAGACACCAGTTCTCCTTTCTCCACATCCAGGTTTAAGCCTTTTAAGATCTGCTTTTTCTTATCGTAACTAACATCAATGTCCTTTAAACTCATAAATGCCATTTTCATTTTCTCCTTTATCTGCCCAAGATCACTGTGATATCTGTAACTTATTTTGCCAGAGCCGCAATACCCAGTGTACGGTCTACAATGACCATAATAATAACCGTTGCTGCCATTAAAAGTACGGATACAGCAGAAACCGTAGGATCATAGTTGTATTCAATATAGTTCATCAGGGTTGACGGAAATGTGGACACACCGGGACCTGATAAAAACATGGATACAGGGATATTATTAAAGGAATTGATAAATGCCAGCATAAACGCGGAAGAAATACCGCTTGTTACATTTGGAAGCACTACCTTAAAGAAAGCTGCTGTCTTCGGACACCCAAGGCTCCAGGCTGCTTCTTCAATCGAAAAATCAAACTGCTCCATTGATGAGCCTACCACTCGGATCACATACGGCAGTGTTACCATAAAGTGACCGGCTAAAAGTCCTGTAAATACAGGTATCCTTAAGGTTAAAATCAAACACTGGTACATGATAAAACCAATGACGATACCTGGCACAATGGTTGGAGACAGGAAAATAGATTTTAAGATCCCTCTCCCTTTCAGACCGGATCTTGCCAGAGCATAGGCAGCAGGAATACCCACTAAAAGAGAAATAAAGGTCGCCAGAAAAGCCACTTCCAGGCTGGTGATAAAAGACCGTCGGAAGGATTTTAAAGCAAACACATTCGCAAACCATTTCAGTGAAAAAGACTCAATCGGAAATGTAATGGCACTGCCGCCTCCAAAAGCTGTTACCGTAATAATCACCAGCGGAACCGCAAGAAAGGCAAATACCAGCACTGCCCATATGGTCAAAAGTTTAATTTTATGCATAATCTTCACCTCTCCGATCCAGTTTAGCCGCCAGAGCATTAAATCCCCGGATCACAGCCAATGTTACAACGATCATGATCAGTGCAATCACGGATGCGCCGGTCCAGTCACTGACAGACATGGCCCGCTGATAAATCAGTGTTGCCATTACCATATTAGAGTTCCCACCTAATAACTGAGGTGTTGTATAAGCAGTCAGTGTTCCGGTAAATACCAGAATGCCTCCTACAATGATGCCGGGTAGACTCATAGGAAAGATCACCTTCATAAAAGCTTCCATGCGGGCTGCTCCAAGGCTTAATGCTGCCTCCATCATGTCATCATCAATATTTTCCATAACACCTGCTACCGTTACGATCATCAGAGGGAGAAACAAATACACAGAACCGATGATAATAGAGAAATCTGTATACAATAATTTCAATGGTTTTGGCACCAATCCCAGCCCCACCAGTACTTTATTGATAATTCCGTTGCTTCCCAGAATATTGATCCATGCAAAGCTGCGTATTACAGAGTTTGTCATCATAGGAAAAATGGAAGCTGCCAGAAGGATTCCTCTCCATTTCTTGCTGCAGCGACTGATAAAATAAGCCGTTGGGATGCCTCCCAACATACACACGAAGGTCGTGATCACCGCAATCTTTACAGTACGGATAAAAATCCTCCTGTAATACTCGTCCCGGAAAAATCCCACATAAGCATCAAAAGGATAAGCTCCGGAAAAAATACTTGGAAACAATACCCGAAGCAGTGGGATCGCCAGAAATAAAAACAAGATCACCAGTCCCGGTGTAAGCATAAACCATGCACTGCTTTTTTTCATTGCTTTTGTTTCTCCTCTCTGATAAATATCAATTAGTATACCTAATAAGTATTTATTTCTTAATGAAATGTACTTATATATTTCACATTCATTATAGAAAGTGGTATACTATAAGTCAAATATATATTTTCTATAATTTTTATGCAGTAAAGCTATGACACAGATCAAGAAAGGACATCTATGGAATTAAAAGAAGCCCGCTATATTCTCGCCATCGCAAAACACCAGAGCATTGGAAAAGCCGCAGAATCCCTGTATATTTCCCAGCCCTCTTTAAGCAAATATTTAAAAAACCTGGAGGAACGCCTGGGCGCTCCCTTATTTGACCGCAGGGAAAACCACTACTATCCCACGTATATGGGAGAACGCTATCTCTACTACGCAGAACGCATTGCCGCCTTTGGTGATCAGTGGAGTCAGGAATTTGACGATATTGCCCAACAGGAAAAGGGCCGTTTAAACATTGCTGTACCTATCATGATGGGCACTACGCTCATCGAACCATCTCTTATGCGCTTTCACAAGCGATATCCTTATGTAACATTAAATATCATGGAAGCCATTAACTTTGTTGCTGAAAACAGTCTGGAGGATAATTCCATTGACCTGACCATTTATAATGTACACAAATTTCCGGAAAATATGGATTATCAGACACTAAAAAAAGAAGAGATCGTACTGGTCTTAAACAAAAAACATCCCCTATGTAAAAAAGCCCATACCAGGGAAGGCTTTCGCCACCCATGGCTGGACTTAAGACTGCTTGCAAAAGAAAATTTTATCTTGTTATATCCGGATCAGAATACCGGCGGTATTGCCCAGACTTTATTTAAAGAATACTCCATCGAACCAACGGTTCTCCTTCACACACGCAACAGTGCCATGTCTATTCGTCTGGCGATCCAGGGACTGGGAGCTGCCTTTGCACCTGAAAGCTATTTTCAGAAGGAATCCCGCTTTTTTTCAGAAGGCTGCTGCTTTTCTATTGGCCAAAAACCGATGCTCACCACTACCATTGTTGCCTATCAGAAAAAAAAATACCTTTCCCAACACGCAAGGGATTATGTGGATATCTTAAAAGAATACGCTTCTTCTCTGTCAACTTGATTTTGCAAACGACGCACCGGTGTAGATCCATGCAGCAAAGGCTACCGTGGCCGGAACGCTTAAAACGATACCGAAACTTCCTGAAAGCCCTTGCATCAGAGCAATACCGATGTTATTAGAATTGATGATCTGAAGATAAGGAAGATGATAAGCATAATCCATGATCAGCATAGAAACGCTGCTTCCTGCAAATGCGAGAATCAGTGTATTAGAGTCTGTTCCCATCATGTCACGTCCTACCCGCATTCCTGCTTTAGCCAGCTGCATACGGGTGATCTGGGTATTCTGGTCATAAATCTCTTTCATAGCACTGGAAATAGACATAGCGACATCCATAACCGCTCCTAAGGTACTGATCAAAAGGCCCGAAAATAAGAGTCCTCCTACCTGTATATCATTGGTCTCATAAAGAGTAAGAAGACTTTCTATATCTGATACATTCCACCCGGTAATCCCGGATAATTTTGAAAATACAGTAGCAGTGATCCCAGCAATAAGAACTCCTGAAATAGTCCCAAGAACTGCGCAGAACGTTTTTTCAGACGCTCCTCCAATAAGATACATAGTCACTGCAGTTGTGATGATACATATAAATACGGCTGTCCAAAAGGGGGAGTATCCCATATAGACCACCGGAAGATAGATCAAAAGAATGGCTCCAAAAGTGAAGATCAGCCCCAGGGCTCCTTTTACTCCCTGCAGACCGCCTACCAGGCACAACGCCAGCAGATAAAGTACTACAAAACCGATCATTACCTCTTTGCGGTCCATGGAATACACACTGGTGATCACTGAATCTCCTGCAACGCTCTGGAGAACCACTACCCGCATCCCTACTTTGCAGGCCGCTCCAAAAAGATAGCCTGCGCTGCTGGTAGTTGTAAGTTCCTGTCCCTTTTTCACTCCGCTCGTCATCTTTACAACTACAGTCTGCTGCCCCACACGCATTCCGTCTTCCTGTATATTGTCTTCCAGGATACGAACCACTTTTCCTGTTTCAAAAGTCTGCCCTGTGCGGTTGACCAGCTGTGTTTTAGTTACCTGATTCAGTTTTACTACTGCCAGTGCCATGATCACCATGATAACCGTCATGACCGCATATTTTTTTACCTGTTTTTTCAGTGCCTGATCCATTTTGATGCCCCAATCTATCCGATCAACGTCCCGCAAAGCTTTCTTTCAGCTTCCACGGGACGGAATTTTGATCTTTTATGTCAGATTTTGTTTTTTGCTTATCTGTTTACTGTTTTGTGGATGGTAAAGGTATTGTCAATATTCTCTACCTTTCCTTCATCTGTGATCTGATAGGTCGTGATCTTAAAATCGTCTTTGGTCAGATTGATCACAGAGTAGCTTGGCAGCCAGTTCTGGCTTCTTACTTCAATGTAATCCTGCTGTGAGTTGATCAACTCATAATATTTGGAACCGGATGCAGAGTTTGCTGTCATATAAAGGGTTCCTTTTGGATTCGTCACAACAGACTTGCCGGAGCTTTCAATCGTATAGCACTTGTTGTCTGCTGTAAATGCATCCTTAGCCTCTACTGCTGCTGTATCCGATGAAAGAGGGTTTAAAGTAATGCTGTCTCCTGTATTTTTGTTGTATGCATGATCCCAATCATAGTCCAGACCCGTTTCATCCAGTTTGAACTCATAGGAACCATGTGTCTTTCCGTCTCCATAAAGAATCTTGGAACGGCTGTAGGTATGGTCATGTCCCTGAAGGACTACGTCAATGTCATACTTGTCAAATACAGGTGTTAACTGGGTACGAAGGATCATACCATCTGTATCAGAGTGATCAAGCCCTGAACCATAGATATCCTGATGGATGGTCACAATACGCCATTTTGTATTCGGGAAGTTTGCAACTGCTTTCTGAATAGCCTGCTCGTGTTCCGCTACGTTGTAGTTGTTCGTATTTAACACAATAAAGAGGCCCGGGCCGTAGCTGTAGTAATAATCTCCCCCTGCTTCAGTCATTCCCAGATTGGTAGGATTTGGATTGTTAAAATGATAGCTGTAGTCTTTGTTTAAAGAATCGTGGTTTCCAATGGTAGTTGCTACCGGAAGGCTCTTTAACGCATCAGCAGAAAGATAAGCTGCATACTCTTCTTCTTTTGCTTTTCCAGTCTTATTGACCTGATCACCGGCAGAGATCACAAAATTCAGATCCGGGTTCTGTGCAAGAGCTGCATCCAGTGTACGATCCCACGCAAAACCATCATTTCTTGCTGCTGTATTTGCAACACCGGAGTCTGCACTTAATTTTCCCTCTCCTTGAGGCTGTCCCTTGGATGCACCTACCTGAGGATCACCCACATACAGGATCTTCACATTCTCAAAGCTTCCTGTTTTGTAAACTTCAGCCGGAGTTCTTACACCACTTTTCTCTACAGAATAATAATAGGTAGTGTTCTCCTTCAATCCGTCTACTGTTACATAATTGTAGCTGTAAGCCTTTCCTCCGGTAAGAGCCGGGTCTACACCATTTGCTGTTCCAGAACAGGCTTTCAGGTTATCCTTGTCTGTTCCGAAATAAACAACCGGAGTCGGTTCATTTCCTTCACTGTACCATGCAAAATTCAGCTCTGATGCTGCACCGCCCGGCGTTAAAGATACCTTTGTAAAATCGGTAGCTGTCTGATTCCAGTCTGCCACCCACTGCTGCCACTGTTCAGAGCCGCCAGTTACTGCAGAATCATTATAATGTGTGGTAGCAGCCCATACCTGTTGCCCTCCGATCACCAATACACCTGCTAAAAGTCCTGCTGCAATTCTTCTCTTTTTCATATCCATTCCCTTTCTGTTTTTCACATTAAGTTTCTGTTGATCATGACTTTAGTATAAAAATGTCATGTAAAATCTGCCATCAGGAAAATGTATAGAAAATGTATGATTTTTGCAAATTTATGGTGTATTCTCGGCTATTTCCCATAATCGTCTGCAGGGTTCCTGGTAAGTTCCAAAGTTTTCCACACAACAGATCACCTTTTCACATTTTTTTAGAACCTCTTTCGCATACGCAAAGGTGGCCTCTGAAATCGGTTCAAAGGCTTTTTCCCGGATCACCACGCAGGCTAAAGCTTCTGCCACCGGATATTCCCTGTCATTTTCCCATAAAATACCGGCCGCAAAAGGAATACCCTGTTTTTGCAACTTCCGGTATACCGGAATACCTGTTCCATTTCCACCTATAACAAACACTTTCGGCTCTCCTTTTACGGCTTCTAGTTCCACACTTCCATAATCCGTAAGGTAGCTTCCTCTTTCAATCTGAAACAGCTCTTTTATATAATCCCCACAGAAAATCTCCTCCGGCGTACCAAAACGGCCAATGGAATTATCTCCCTTTACACAGATAATATGATCCGATATCTTCTGGGCAAGATCCAGTTCATGAAGAGACATAAGCACTGCAACCTGTTTTTGCCTTACCATATTTTTAAGAAGATACAAAAGCTCTAACTTGTGGCGAATATCTAAAAATGCAGTTGGCTCATCCAGCACAATGACCTGCGGTTCCTGGCAAATGGCTCTTGCAAGAAGAACTCTCTGCCTCTGACCGTCACTGACTGCCTCAAAATCCTTTTCTGCCAGATCCAGCCCCCGAACCAATTTTAAGGAGTCGCGAACCACCTTCCAGTCTTTTTCCGTAAGAATGCCCATCTTCCCGGTATATGGATAACGGCCCATGCTGACCACTTCCTCACAGGTCATCCGCTCGGTTTTCACCCGGCCGGTCATCATCACAGACATACAAAGAGCAATGTCTTTCTCCTTCATGGTCCCCATAGAGTTTCCGTCCAGCCACACTGCCCCTTTTACCAGTTTTAACTGCCCAATGATGCTCTTTAATATCGTGGATTTTCCTGCACCGTTGGGCCCGATAAGAGTCAATATTTCTCCACGTTTTACATGAAGGTTTATTTTTTCGATCAACGGCAGGTCATGATAACCTACGCTGACATCTTCTGCCCAAATATAGGTCTTGCTTTTTTCCTCTGCCATGTCTATCCCCTTCTTCCTTTTCCCTGAATCATCATATAAATGACCACCGGTGCTCCAAATACCGCTGTTACCGTACTGATACTTAATTCCACCGGAGAAAAAAGGGTCCTGGCGATGCGGTCGCAGAAGCTGCAAAACACGGCTCCCCCAAAAAAGCAGGCCGGTATCATGATCAGTGGCCTGGTTGTCTTAAACAGGCTTTTTACTAATTGAGGAACTGCGATCCCTACAAAAGAAACAGGGCCTGCAAAGGCTGTGACACAGGCCGAAAGGATACTGGAAACCAGGATCAGCGCCAACCGGAACGCCTTTATATTTACTCCCATGCTGGCGGCATAAACTTCCCCAAGCTGATAGGCACCTGCAGGTTTTGCCAGGAAGAAGGCGCAGACCATGCAGACAAGCAGCACCACTGTCATAACGGAAAGGTTATCCCAGGTAATGCCGGAAAAACTGCCTAAAGACCAGTTATGCAGGTTCACTATATTAGAGTCATCTGCAAAAGTGACCACCAGATCTGTAACAGCAGAACAGATATAGCTGACCATAATGCCGCAGATCACAAGAATGGACATATTATTTACTTTATTAGAAATAAGGATCACAAAACCCATGGATATCATAGCGCCTGTAAATGCAGCCAGGATCAATACAACAGAGCCTGCCACCAAGCCTTTTCCCAGCAAAAATATCATGACCAGCGCGGTCATAAGCTTTGCCCCGGAAGAAATTCCCAACACAAAAGGTCCTGCAATAGGATTGTTAAAAAAGGTCTGGAGCAAAAAACCAGAAACAGATAAGGCACCACCAAGCAGCATAGCTGCCAGTGCCCTTGGAAAACGGATGTCCCAAAGAATCCTTGACTGACTGCTCTCTGATGGTCCTTTAAGCAGCAGCTGCAGCACTTCCCCCGGTTTTACACTTACGCTTCCTGAATGAATATTCCAGAAAAACAGCAGGATTAATGCTGCAAAAAGCATTAAAAATCCCCCTGCTATATCTGTATGCTTTTTTTTCGCTGCGATTGTTTCTCTGCTTTTCAATCCTGCGTTCCCCCTTTTCCTCTCTTTTGCGCCAGATCTGCATCCTACTCCCGTCTGATATAGCGTTTTTAGCACTGTCTTATCTTAACTGGTGGATATAATGCATCTGATCCGGATCCGGCTCTTCTTCTGTAAGCATCCTGTGGATGTCCTGTATCATATTTCCCAGTCCCATCGTTTCTTGGAACAGGTTCTTTCCTGTACACCATACATGTTTATCTTTTACTGCTTTAAAATCAGCCAGAAGGGGACTTTTTTCCAGAAATTCCTTTAATGTAGACAATTCCCCGTCGATGGTGCTGTTATAAATAATGTAATCGGCGTCTTTTGCCTGAGCATAAAAAGCTTCCATTTCCATGTTCATGGTGGAAAGGGCATTTTCCTCTTCTGCCTGGGCACTTTGAGGAACGTAGACGCCACCTGCCATCGCAATCATCTTTGCCACATAATCTCCCGATTTTCGCACATTGGCACTTCCTTTAGAAGTAATATAGAAAAAAGCCACTGTTTTTCCTGTGTCTTTTTGTTCTGAAATGCCTTCCAGACCTTTTATTTCCTGTTCAAATACTTCCTCTGCCAGCTCTTCTTTTCCGGTAAGCACACCATACAGCTTCACCCATTCCATTCGTCCTAATGGATCTTCCTCATAACTGGAGCGCTCAACTAATACAGGCACTCCCAGATTTTCCAATTGCTCCTTTACCTGTGGACAGTGATAGATCATTGTAGATTCAATGGCAAGGGAACAGGACTTGTCAACAATCCGTTCATAGTCGGGAGCACTGTATTTGCCCGCATACTCCATCTTTCCTTCTTCTAATGCCTTTTTCGGTTCTTCTAAATACCAGCCGGAACTGTCTGTACCGGAAAGAGTGATCTGATTTACTGCATCCAGATGACAGAAAAAGTCCATGGCAGAAGTGGCCGCCAGATACATATTGTTTAATGGTCTTTGAAGAGGCGTAATATCTGCCGGAAGTTCCTGGGGCACCGGCTTGTTTTCCGGCACCACCAGAAATTTTTCATCTTCGCCAATGGTGAGCAGGGCGTATTTCTCTTCCCCATAATAGGTAACCGAAAACTGATGGGCATATTTCAAGTCAAGTGCATCTATTGGCACAAGATCTTGCCAGCATGCAATATCTTCTGTTCCTATATTCTCTATTCCTGAACCTTCATTTGTGACATCTGCATTTTTGCCATTTTTCCAAAAATTTTCTGCTTTGCCGGCACTCATTGCCTGCTGTGCATTCTCACTTTTTTCTACGTCCCCTTCTGTCTGTACGCACCCGGCACACACGCAAAACACCAGTACGGTCAGCAGTTCCAGGAACAAAAATTTACATTTTTTCATCTTCATTTTCCGTTGTGTATCAATGATTTTATCTTACTTCTGCACTTTTATGCTTTCTGAGGCAAATGTCAGTGTATACTGAATCTCATGAGGTGTACTCATGGCAGTGGTATCTGCGATCACCTTCTGCTTATAGTCAAACACCGTGACCGGGATCTCGAAGGCGGAATTACCTTCTGTATTTACAGGCTCATATTTTTCATCACCGATCTTCATATAATCATAATGAGAGCTGCTCCAGGTAATAACAGCGGTGGCCTGTCCGTTTTCTATCTTTAATAAGGTTGGAGACTCCACAACCGTACGTCCAGAGCCTCCCTCTAATGTTACTTCTACGGTGTAATCCCCGTCTTCGAGTCCCAGATTTTCTACTGTCTTTGCATTTCCTTCTTTGTAGGCATCGGTCGGGAGAGAATCTGCCCGGACGACCAAAGTACGGTCATACCAGGCCTCTTTCTTTTTGCTGTAGGCGGCACAGTCAATGCCCTTGTCCAAGGCTTCTACCGGGATCTCAAATACATTTTTTCCCTCCGGACTTTCTTCTGCCTGAATATAATCCCCCTCATCTGCTTTTGGGGCTTCTTCTCCTGTTCCCATAAATACTTTTTCATAGCCAGAACCACTTAATGTCATACGGACGGTCATTTTTCCTTCTGTTACTGTAAGTTTCGCCTCTGTAATATGAAACATAGAAGAGCTGGAGTCCACTTCTACCGGGTAAACGCCATCATTTATGGCATCCATCTCTACCGCTACCATATCATCTCTTACTACCTGCACCGTAGGCGCCGTTTCTTTTTCTGTCTCTGAACCAACTTTGTCATCTGCCTGCGCATCCTCTGCCACTTTCGTATCTGTCTTAGAATCTGCTTTTCCACTTTCTGCAGCTTCTGTCTGTTCACTTACAGAGCGGGAAGCTTCTGGACTTCCGGTTTTTTGTCCACATCCGAAAGACATTCCTACCAAACCGATGATCCCGGCACATAATACATATCTTCTTATCTTCATCTTATTCTCCATCTTTCTCACTGTACAAGATTACTTCCATACACTTAGTAACAAAAGGCAGTCAGAGTTTTCTCTGACCGCCTCCTGATTTTCATTTTGCATCCAACTGCAAAAACATTATTTTGCAAGACTGTCAACAGCTGCCTTTGCATGCTCTACAAACAGCTGCTGAATCGGCTCTAATTCACCCAATCCTCTTACAAGGCAGGTAACATCATAACCAGCTTCTTCAAATGTAGTCTTCCAGGAACCTTCTTCATCACCTGCCATATCATTATTTGCATGGTCACCTGCAACGATCATTAATGGCTCTAATACAACTTTCTTATAAGAACCCTCTTTTACCTTTGCTGCTACATCATCCAGACTTGGAGTTGCCTCTACAGTACCTACATAGTAGTGGTCAAAACCAGCCTCTGTAAGCATATCCTGCATCTTGGCATATACCTGATTGGAGTCAGCTTCTGTACCATGTCCCATAAAGCAGATTGCTGTCTCACCGTCATCATATTCCTTGGTTGCGTCTGTGATCGCCTGGATCACTGCCTTAAAATCATCATCAGAAGTAAGTAATGGCTCACCTACAGCTACCTGTTCAAAGGAATCTGCATTTTCAGCTATTTCATTTACCAGATCTGTATATTCAAGGCCATTCATCAGGTGCGTTGGCTGGATAACCAAAGTCTTTACACCGTTCTTTACTGCACGATCAAGAGCCTCTGTTACATTATCAATAGCAACATCATCTCTCTTCTTTACATGGTCAATGATAATCTGGCTGGTAAAACCTCTTCTTACTGAAAAATCAGGCTGCGACTTTTCAATGGCATCCTCAATAGCACCAATGGTTAAACGGCGGCTGTCATTGTAGCTTGTTCCAAAGCTTACTACTAAAAGTTCCTTTTCTCCGATCTCATCCTGATTTCTTGTGTTGTCCAATGCTGCATCTCCTGTATCGTAGTTTTCTTCGTCCTCTTCTTCCTCAGCAGTTGTCTCCTCTTCTTTGGTTTCCTCTGCTGTGGTCTCTTCTTCTGTCTCTTTGGCACTTGTCTCTGCCGCGGAAGCTGCTGTGGTCTCTTTTGTGCTTCCAGAGCATCCTGCTACGGTACCTGCTACTACTGCTGCCGCCGCAAAAAGCAGCATGGCTTTTTTCAACTTCATGTTTCTTCCTCCTTGTCCTAAGACACATAATAATTATGTATCGATCCGGAACTATCCCGGCAGGGCGCAGGAGTCCATTTTCCTGTTGTGAGTCAGAAATCCTGAACATACATGACCTGGTCAAAACACAACCACGACACTTCTCAGGACCGGCACGATCAATTACTCGTGACCCGGAATGAACCTTCTCCTGTACCAACAAATGGCAGGTTTCCTGGCTTGCTGCTTTCCACATATAAAACTGCCTTCCCGGTTTCCCAGTGGCGGATTCCTTATGATCTGATCCACATTTTATATGCAGCAGGTCTGTAAAATTCGTTTTCAGACCCCATTTACAGCTTACAGTGACGAGATCGCGCAGGCACTTCCCCTGCTTCCCTTTTACCCCTTTATAAACAACTGATCTGTTATAAACGGCACCATTTGCTCTTAACTCGATATAAAGCTATCCTAACACCGAACAGTTGAAAAAGCAATTAGAAGTTTCCACTCACTACTTTGTACCTATACCCATGAGCAGATCAGGCTCATATTTCCCGCAAAATGGCAATTTCCAAAATCAGTAGGAATGATAAAATGATCTCCCTTTTTGATCTTTCTGCCGTTTATGTTTCCTTCTCCTTCGATCACGCTGGCATTTACAAAACCAGCCTCAAAGGTATGGTCCCATGTTCCATGGATATCGTATTTTTCCACCGTATAATAAGGGCATGATTCCAGATGTTCCAGATCTGCCCCCTCTGTATGTGCAGCACTTCTCTGATCTGCTTCCGGCCGGAATGGTGCGTGGATCACATCAAGGCTCTGTTTTACATGAAGCTCTCTAAGCTTCCCGTTCCATTTCCTGTCATAGTCATATACACGATAGGTAATATCACTGGACTGCTGGGTCTCCAAAATAACCGTCCCACCTTTAATAGCATGAACGCAGCCCGGGTTGAGCTGATAAAAATCACCTTTTCTCACCGGCACTTCTCGGATCAGTTCTTTCCACCGCTTTTCTTCTACCATTTGCTTTAATTCTTCTTTATCTTTTGCATGATGACCGATAACGATATTCGTTCCGGGCTCACAGTCTAAAATATACCAGCACTCTGTTTTTCCAAGAGAACCATTTTCATGTTCTTTTGCATAGGTATTGTCCGGGTGGACCTGGATGCTCAGATCCGATTTTGCGTCAATGATCTTAATAAGGAGCGGAAATTCTTTGCCATATTTGCCATCTTCATTTCCAAACAGCTCCTGATGCTCTGCCCACAGCTTTGACAAGTGTTGCCCCTTATAAGTTCCCTCTGCAATGGTACAGTCTCCATTTTTATAGGCGCTGATGCCCCAACACTCACCGGTACTGTCACTCGGTATCTCATATCCAAAATCTTCCCGAAGCTTCTTTCCTCCCCAGACAGCTTCCTTAAAGACCGGTTTCATGAATAATAATTCCTTCATATTCAAAGCTCCTTTCTTCCTTACAATCCATTGGTACTCTCATAACAAACAGAATGCTCTATCCTTTTGACATTAAGCAAAAGTTCAGTGGATTTGCGGCTCTGTTGTCGGAACAAAGATCTGATTTTGACCTTGTGACAGTCAAAAATCTGTTCTCTGAAAACGGATATCATAAGATCAGCGACATGATTTTGTAGTTTTACACTTATATTAACACATTCCTTGCACACAGACATATTATGCATTACGAAAAATCATCATAAAATCCATAAAAAATTGCCATGAAACAATCTCTGTCTCACAGCAATTTATATTTTTATTTTTTATTTAGAACAGTCCCGGGAACATAGTAGCCGGAATAGCCAGCCAGAAGTTCGGGAATAGTACTAACAGTAATAATACTGCGACCGAGGATAAGAAGTAAGGAAGCGTTCCCTTAAATGCATCCTCAATGGTAATACCACTAATAGAAGAAGCGATCAGCAGGCACAGGCCATAAGGCGGAGTTACCAGACCAAGAGCCAGGGTAACAACGATGATCAGACCAAGGATGATCGGGCTGATCTGCAATGAAGTAGCAGCTGGAAGAATGATCGGAACAAACAGGATCATTGCTGGTACAGCATCCATAAAAGTACCTACAAACATGAAGAATGCAACTACTACAAGGAGGAATACCAGTCTTCCGCCCGGCATGTTGGCAAAAAAGTTCTGTACAACTACATTCAACTGATAGTAAGCTAATAACTCGCCTAACGCATTTGCTGTAGCCAGAGCGAACAGAGACAGTGAAGACAGCTTCATAGTCTCGACCAGGATACGTGGCAGATTCTTAACCTTAATGGTCTTGTAAAAGAAGATACCAACTAATAATGCATAGATACATGCGAATGCTGCAGACTCAGTAGGTGTGAACAGACCACTGACGATACCACCGATCAGGATGATAGGCGTAAACAGTGCTGGCAGAGACTGGAAAGTTCTGCGGCATACTTCCTTAAACGGAACACGATCACACTTAGGGAAGTTCTTTCTCTTGGAGTAGTACTTAACAACTGCCATCATAGCCAGACCAAGTAATATACCTGGAACCAGACCAGACATGAACAGCGCACCGGTACTTACATTAGCGATACCTGCGTATACTACCATAGTGATACTTGGAGGAATGATGGAACCTAATGTGGAAGATGCTGCAGTAACACCAACAGATGTTCCCTTATCATATCCCTGCTTCTCCATTGCAGGAATGAAGATCTTGCCAACACCAGCGGTATCAGCCTGAGAAGAACCGGAGATACCAGCGAAGATCATGGATACAAGTACGTTTGAATAAGCAAGACCACCACGAAGGTGTCCAACTAAAGAGTTACAGCAGTCGATCAGCTTTTCAGTAATCTCACCTTCATTCATCAGGTTTGCTGCAAGGATAAACAGCGGAACAGCTAACAAGGTAAAGCTGTTCAGACCATTAAACATTTTCTGGAATACAACTAAATTTGGAATCTGTCCCAGAGATGCGATACCGGTAAAAGATACAACACCAAGTGCGAATGAGATCGGCACACCAATAGCAACAAAAACGATAAACATTATTACTAATAAAATACCCATTACTTGTTGTCTCCTTTCGTAATAGCACCGATTTCTTCAATGATCTGTGCGATCAGATAAATTGCAGATGTTACACCACAGATCGGAAGGCAGGTCCATGTAGGTCCACGTTTAAAAGACGGAACATTGGTCCATGTGTAGTTCCAGAACTTCTGTGTCAATTTATAACCATAATAAGCCATTAATACTGCAAAGATCAACATAATAATAGAGATGATGATTGCTAATACGCTCTTAATTTTCTCGTTTTTCAGCATATCGCTGACGGAAGTAAATGCAAAGTGACGTTTTTCATATACCATAGCTCCTGCGCCCATAAATACAGCCCAGATAAAGGAATACATAGCTACGTCCTCAGTCCAGGTTGCTGCAATGCCGATGTAACGAGAGAGCATCTGGAATACGACTGTAAGAAGGAAGACGCAAAGGAAAAATCCTCCTACAGCAATCTGGATCTTCTGCATCCATTCAATTGCTTTCTTCATAATGTGTTCTCCTTTCAGGAATTCTTAAAACCATATTAACACTCTTTTAAACCTAACATCAGCCATCCAGTCGCCCAGATGGCTGATACCACCAGATCAGGAAATCTGATCCATTTAATTTTTCCTTGGGAAATATTTAGGACTTAATAAATCCTTTATGTTTCGTTTTACTTACGGATTACTCTGCTGCTGCACGAATCAGCTCTAACTCAGCGGTCATGTTGTTATCAGCTGCGAACTTATCCTGAATCGGAAGAGCCAGTGCCTTGAATGCGTCGATATCAACATCTTCAAAGTTGGTAACTTCTGCACCATCAGCAATAACCTTCTCCTTGGACTCTTTGAACATACGATAAACGACCTGACGTTCTTCTTCTGTACAAGCCTCAACAGCCTCATCGATCCAGCCCTTCTGCTCATCAGTCAGACCATCATAGAAATCGCCGTTCATCAGTAAAAGACGAGTTGTGTAGTCATGATGTGTTTCAGAAATGTAGTGGCCGTTTGGAGTCTTATGATGCTCTTTTAACATAAAGCTGGTGTAGTCGTTCTCAGCAGAATCAACGACGCCCTGCTGTAATGCCTGGTATAACTCGCCCCATGCTACAGATGTTGGGATAGCGCCGCAAGCCTTCCAGAAGTCCTGCTGTACCTGAGAAGACTGAGTACGGATTGTCATACCCTTTAAATCTTCTGGCTTGGTAACTGGCTTTTTACCATAGTAATCACGAACAGAGGAACTCCAGTAAGCCATGATACGGAAATTGTTTCCGGTCTTCTCCTTAACAACGTCCTTCATCTTGTCACCAAATTCGCCGTCTAAGCACTTCTCCCAGTGATCAAAACTGTCGAACAGATATTCCAGTGAGAAGATATCTACTTCCGGAACACCAATAGCGGTCATAAAACCTGGGGAAGCAACTACCATAGATGCAGCACCCATCTCCAGTTTCTCGATCAGTTCGTTCTCGTTCTCACCCAAAGTTCCCTTATGTACAGTTACAGCAATCTTTCCGCCGGAAACATCCTCAACTACCTCTTTGAACTTGTCCATACCATAGGAATATGGGTTGTCTAAAGAAGTCTGATTGGAAGCGATGATCAGATTTAACTCTGGAGTTACATCTGAGTTTGCTGTCCCTGCTGTCTCTTCCTTAGACTCTTCTGCTGCTGCGGTTGTCTCACTCGCTGCAGCTGCCGCGGTTGTCTCAGCTGGTTTGGAGGATCCACATCCAGCTAATGATGAAACCATCATAATACCTGCCAGTACTAATGCTAACCTTTTTTTCATACTTCTACTTCCTTCTCTTTTTTATTTTTACAGTCGCTTGCGCGTCTGCAAACCTCACTTTTTGCACAACTTCAACAAAAAACAGCATCCCTCAAAGCTTATTTTACGCACTTTTCTTCTTTGCAATCGGTTGTGTTAAGAAGTCGTAAAAATAATAACATATTTATTTTCGAATATCAACTGGTTTTACACAACAAAATCACACAAAATACAATCTCGATATTTATATATAATTCACAAAGTTTGTATACAACCCAAAAGGCTATCAGGAAATATATATACTATTTTTCCCAATAGTCTTCTTTAATTTTGATATTTTTTTAAATTGTAGAATTTTAACATTTAATGTTCAGAAAAAATCTAATCATTCATCATTTCTATACACTCTTAGCTGTGCCCTCCTGTCCTCTCACCGCTTCTGCGAAGTTTACCGGTGCAAGACTGTCCGGATCCATTTCGTTACTGTACAGTGATACCATATTTCCATTTATTTCTTCTGTCATCGATAAAAGTTTGACATTTTTCTGCTTTTGCTTATAATAATTACTGTTCACGCGTTGCATGACCAGCAACGGAATATGTGACCAACGAAGAGGTGCATCATGGAATTACTACAATTACGATATTTTCTGGTTGCAGCCCAGTATCAGCATATAACAAAGGCAGCAGAGCATTTACAAATTGCCCAACCGGCTCTTTCCCAGGCGATCCACCGACTGGAGACAGAACTGGGAGTTCCTTTATTTGAACGAAAAAACCGCAGTATCGAATTAAATGATGAAGGAAAATTTTTACAAAAACGGCTCATTCCCCTTTTAAGCAGTCTGGATCGGCTGCCGGAGGAACTTAGAAAAGGGAAGGAGGCAGCTACCCATACGGTTCACCTGAAGCTGCTTTCTGCCTCTGCTCTCATCACCAATAAAATAATTGCCTATCGTACTCTCCGACCGGACGTAAATTTCCAGTTGTATCAGACCCCGGGGCAAGAGGATGATTACGATGTATGTGTAACGGCCCGTAGAGCGGATGCTGCCCCAAAAGAGAATGACTCCGCCACGGTCATGCTGGAAGAGGATCTTTATCTGGCAGTTCCTATTCACTCTCCCTATGGTTCCAGAGAATCCATCCTTTTAACAGATACAAAGGATGCAGATTACATCTGTCTGGGCGGTTCCAAGCCAATCCGTCAGATCACAAACAGTTATTTTATGGAAGCCGGCTTTACTCCCCATATCATATTTGAGAGTGATACAACAGAATCTGTACGAAATCTGATCGCTGCCGGAATGGGCATCGGTTTCTGGCCTGCCTGCTCCTGGGGTCCTCTTAGCAGTAATTTCGGTGGTTCTCCGGGACATTTTCCGGTAAAATTACTACCCATTACAGACCAGAAATGCCGCCGTCAGATCATCCTGACCCGATCTGAAAAAGGAACAAAAAGCCCTATCGTAACAGATTTCTGCAACTTCCTGGTAGAACACAATAACTGGCTGTAGATACAGACTCTTGTGCATAAAAAACTATGAATCAAAAAAAGCCCCATGCCATGCCGGCGGGGCTTTTTTTGTTGGCGGTCTAGTGCATTGGCATGATGATAATTGAACTTATATACCCTAAGCTAAAGCTCAGG